>JBBCAX010000355.1:0-15770 GCA_051382335.1 Deltaproteobacteria bacterium TL4 | reverse complement strand
ACAGAAATCTGTTTAACGAACTTTTAAATCGCATGGATTTACCTCTGAGACCCAGAGTCAGAGAAAATTATGCTGTGGCATGGGCAAGCTAGATTCTAAGGGGGTGGCCGAACTTACGACCAAGCCCGTCATTTCATTAAGTCTGAGTAAAAACGACTCAAATTCTTTAATATCCTGTGAAAAACAGGGAATAACCTGAAGGTATTTTTTTTCCAGATAATCCAGTTTGTCCCAATCATATTCAAACTCAAAATAATGTCGTTTGAAATGCCTGAATTTCATCAATTCAAATAACAAAGCATGGGTATGTTCTGAAAGTACAGCCTTACGCACACTCTGAATTTCCAGGGTCATTTTGTGTAATAATTCTGTATGCCAACGATGGGGAGGCAGGTTGTTCTCAAAAAATTGAGAAGTTTTCAAAAATAATGTTTCCAGACAAGTATAAAAATCAACAAAAATCTCTGCCATGACTACTGCTGTGGTTCGAGTACGTCCCAGAATGGCCATGTCTTTTGTTTTAAATTCTTCATAAAAGGACTGTATTCGTTGAATCGCCAATTGTGTTTTATGGAGTTCATCCACTAACGTATCAATGAGAATGGTCTGAGCTGTCATAAATCAATCGTCCTTTTTCTCGAATATCTTTTGCTCTCTCAGGAGTGAGCGTTTCAAGTCTCACCAGATCCACAGGAAAAGTTGAGAGCTCCTCAATATCTTTCAGAATTTTGAAATAGGTTTCTGGGGTGGCAATGCCTTCAATGGCCAAATCTATATCTGAAATTTCTGAAAATCGAGAAGAATCCAGTAAAGAACCCCATTGGTAAATCCGTTGAGGCTGATAGCGTTCAATCAGACAATCTACTATTTTCTGAAAATCAACTTGTGCCTGCTGCCATAAGACCTGGCGCTGTTGCCTTAAGCGTCGCTGTTTCTCGGCAATAAACCTGGAGGCTTGTTGGATATCAATCATGAACAGTCATGGATTCAAATAACAGTTTTTGAAAACGTTCCAAGGCTTTGCCATCTCGAAATGGATCCAACAACTCAGGATTGGCAGTTATGTTTTTATCTAAATAACCAGGATTTCGTTTTATATTCTCAACCATTTGTTTTAATTCAAGGTATCCATGAGTCACAAAACCCGCTTTTGCAAATAATTTATCTCTAACATCTGCTTTGGGTGAATGCCAAATTGCAGGACGATTTAATGAGAGAAATTCAAAAGTAGTAGAAGTGAAGGGGAATGAAATCACAAAGTTACATGTATCCATTAAGTCTGACGCTCCCTGTTTTGAACCACTTGAAGAATCCATTCCATCTGAAGCAAATATGTTTAGAGTTGCGCGTGGATGATCATCCAGTTTTTTAAGTAACGAGTTTAAAGTGTCTGCGTCTTCAGCATCCGCAACAAGCTGATGAAAGGATCTGGCTTTTTTTTCTTTGAAAATCACATGAACATCCGGAAAATCTTCCAGAAGCATTGATATATGTTGCACAAACAGGATCGCGTCTTTAAAATCAGACACAGCATTTTTGATATAGCTTGAATCAAAAACACCTATCATAAAGGAGTTTTTTAAAGATTTGTTGTTAGTCTCTGAAACAAATTGTTTTTTTGAAACCAAACTACTCCACAAACATCCTATGACATGAATATTTTCAAATGAAGAAGGATGGCTTTTATGATAATTTGCTACACCTTGACTCCAGGTAACAAGGTGATCATATCCCAAATAACTCCAAAATGGATGCCTAAACCTTTGTGTCGTTGATTGTTGGGGAAATCCAGAGTTTATAGAATCCGTAAAATACCAAGTTTGAATATTAAATTTATTAAAACCTAAATTTCTTATAATCCCAGTGTCAGAAAAATCACAATGGGTGACATATAGTTTCAAAGAAAGTTTCTGGACTAAATCAAACCATAAAAAATAATAAAATATTATTTTTGAGGTAAGAAATAGTTCTTCATAGCATCCAGATAAATTTAAGAACAATAAGGAAAGCCATTTTTCCTTATATCCAAAATATCTTTTTGGCAGACGATAAATAGCTCCACCTTTATCCGTTAAAGATTGTTGGTATAAAATGGATACATCCATTTTGGTAATAACCAGACAGTCTTTGAATTGAAGAGTTTTGTTATCTATAAAAAATGTTGCACTGCGAGAAGCATCCTGTAATTGACGTGGTCCAACTAAATTAATTCCAATTTTCCTTGATGCTGTAGGGGGAATTGAATGTTGAGTCTTAAAAACGCAACTTGCCAAAGTTTGAGCTAAAACTTTAATAAATAAGAGGCTCCATTGTTTAAGTTTTTTTATAAAACTCACAATAAACAAATATTTAGGAAATTGCACCAAGTCACTTTCAAAAACAGAACACCCCTCGGCTTTTAAAAGTCTAGCTATGTATTCATATTCAATAATGTCCACCACAGGATCAACCAAGCATTTTTCGTTGGGAAAATACTTGATAATACTTTCCATAAGAATATTCACAGAAAAGAAGCAAGCAAGCCGTTCACAAAGTCTTTTTTTAAACAAATTTTTGACATTTTCAGATTGAGTGACCTTCACTGCAAATTGAATGATTGATTTGTGGTCCAGTTCATACCGAGGATAAATACTTTCGACTAGATCCACTGCTTTATCATTAGAAATTGTAAAAATTTTCTCAGCCTGAATCTTTTTAGGCTCCAAATAAGAAAAGTTATAATAGGTAAGAAGTTTTTTTGTTAGCTTGGATAAAAAAGAGTGATTTAAGTTAAAAGTATCCTGATGATGAATCGCTGGATAGGAATCCATGATATAAATATTGCACTTTTTTCTGCGATATAAATTCAGCAAAAGAATGATTACATGCCAACTTTGAAACGATTCAAAGATAAGATTCATAATGGTATTCTCTTAGTTCATTGTTTGTTGAATCCATTGACACAGTGAGTTAACTCTATCTTCTGACCAGCCAGGATGAGCTCCAAATATAAAAGATTTTTCATAATTTGGATTCAACATATTCTGAGCAAAATCAAAATGCAGAATCGGGAGTTCAATATTTAACTGTTTTGTGATCTGTTCAATTGGCTCTAAAGGCTTCCCTTTGGTTCTAACAGGAATGGCAAAAGGAACTATATCCGACTCTGTAACAACAGCAATTGAATCAGGAAAGTAATTTTGTAGAATGCTTAACAACTTTCTTCTTCGGTCACGATCTTGTTGAATTTCTTCAAGGGTACAAGGGAGGAACCCTCCCGCTTGAGGAGGGAATGCTATTAAATCTGGCAAGTATCCATAGACAGCATTGACATCAAAAGCATCTTCGACTCCCCTTAAATGTTGTTTAGTTCTTAAGAGCATTTCATAGGCCTCTCGAGAACGATATAAATGTTGTTCAGATAAAATAGGATAGTCCTGTTCCAGTCTCTTATGAATTAAATCATGATTTGATAACAAGCCTCCCCCTAAGTTACAGGGATAAAGTTTTGAAAAACTAAAGACTGTGAAATCACCCCATTCTGCAAGAAATTGTTCTTGATAACGAGAAAACAAGGTGTTGACACAATTATTAACAATCCACCATCCATGCTTCCGTGCTTCTTCTTCAATCTGATTCAAGTGTTGAGGAAAACCCAATTGATGATAGACTAAAATAGCTTTAGTCCGTTCTGAAGGCTTTAGAACAGGAAAAGAAGTTTTGGCTAACGCTGAAATCACACAATGGCTTAAATAGGGAGGAACCAGAATTTCATCCATTCGTGTCATTCCCAACGCCTGTAGCCCAAAAACGATTCCGGCTCTGGCTGAGGAAAAAGGATAAACCTTCTGACCTAATAACTGAGCGAGGAGAGTAAAGAAATTATTTTCGCCTCTATCGCTGGATTCTCTTGGTTGAACTGTCGGGTAAATAGAAAGCATATCAATATCGTTGTTTTGAGAGAGCCATCTCAATTGATTATGTCAACCCTGAAAACAAAATAATTATAATCAAGGGAATTATCAAAGAATCTAAAATGTATCTAATTCCAATAAATTAAACGGCAATCTTCTAGGAAACATCCAATCATCTTGCTGGTTATAAACGGTAGATATACCTAGTAAGAAAGAAGTCTCTTGATATGAGAGTTCAATACCTTCTGGGAAAGAAACAATCATTTCCCTACCGTCCCATGTCACACGAAGGTTTCCTATCTGATGGAAAAAATTACAAATTGATTTTTGTCTTAAAAATTTTTCAGTTCTTTGTTTATATAATGTTATCATATTGTTAATATTTAATATTTTTACAATATGTCCCCCGTAGTAACATTCCCTTGTTTTTAAAGTTACATCTAACTTTAAATCTTCCTGCAATAATGAGTGAGTGTGTGCGATTTGTAGAATGATTTCATTTTGTTTTTTTGGTAGAAAATAGTATTTCCAAATAAAATTAATGGCATCTACCAGATTAATTTGAGGATCAATAGCGATTTCAATTATTTTATCCTCATTTTTTATAAAATATCCTACCAAATTGTTTTCTTTAAAAAGAATATGCATTGTGCAGTGTAAATAATCAAATTTTTCAAGTATAAATTTCCAATGGTGATCCTCCCTTTGGATAACACCAAAAGTATTAGAATAAGCTTGATCATATAGTTGCTTAATTCGATTCATGTAATCAGGTTTAAACTGTACAAGAGATAATTTTTCATGTAACTCATAATTTTCTCTGAATCCCTTTAAAATAATCTCATTATATGAACTGAGTCCAAAAAGGCCAAATTTTAAGTAAAAATAATCAATCCGCTTCCTTGCAACACATGTCATAATATCATATCCTTGTTTTTGTCCTTCGCTTATCACATATTGAACCAATGGAGTGGTAATTCCTTTTCCCTGATAGGAGGGTTCAATAAAAATCTCACCAATACCAAACATTCTCAACTGTTGCTCACCTCGTTTCAAAATACGAGATATAGTTTTGAGTCCACCAATAATAATATTTTGATCATTTCTTACAACATACAGCATTCCCAAATTAAAGCTGGGATCACTAAACCATTTATGTCTCCAGATTTTTAAGGTGTCGGTATCGTGACCTGCAGGATAAAACGATTTCAAGGAAATTGACATGGCTTCCTCAGCCTCTTCCATAGTATATGTAGGCGTAATTTTAGGATGAAAGGACATATACCCTCTAATTAATAGTTATCAACCCACATTGAAACAGGTAGGTTTAGTAAAATTTGATTTATTACTGCACATTATAGGTTATCAATCTATTGTTTTTAAAAAACTTTGATCGGCTCTTTACAGTCTTTTTAAATGGACATTTTGTATTCAGCTATTTATCAGGCTTTGCTGTTTTTTGGGGGATTTAAAATGTCCAATTAATTACCCAATAAAATCAGATTACTAAAAAAAGACTGTTGGGCTTGGTTGTAAGTTCTGTCACAGAGCTCGTTCCAAGGTTATGCATTGGAATGCTTATCCGGATGCTCTGCTTCCGTAAGCAAGGCAGAGCCTTGCGAATCTGCATTCCGAGGCAGAGACTCGTAACGAGGAGGTATTACGATGACCCATTTTATGATCATGCCCAGATTGTTGAGAACCCGTTTGAGGCTTACACCTCAAAATACTGCCACAAAATATTCAAACGCACAAAGGTTTTTCCTCCAAACCCGTGTTTGAAAGCACTGATATTGAGTTCCTTTGTGTGAGCAACCGATGGTTGCTGTGGAAAGAGTTGAGACCCTGTCTCAAAAAAGAGACATCCTCTTTCTTTAGCATAGAGGATTGCTTCCCATAAAATCGCGTGAGACAAGGGCTTTTCGAACAAATCACGATTCGAAGCAGAAACCCCATAATAGCAATATCGGGAGCTACAAGGAAACAACGCCGCTGTTTCCAGTTTTCCATCCAACCAGCCCAAAATAACAAAGGCTTCTTGAGCTTTCACCATTTCATATTGAGCGTTCCAACTATGATCTGACCGTGTTTCTCTGCCAGCAGCCTGAACATGTAACTGATGAAATTGTTCGATGGCATCCTTCGTAATTGTTTGATGATCAAGGCATTCAATCTTTAAATTCTTTTTTCCCCAGTTGATGCAGCTCTTGTAGCTCTTACGAACTTGACGAAAAAGTTCTTCTTTTGTCATATGTTTCAGATGAACGGGATGAGTTAACCCCTTACCCCATTCTGATTTCGTTGGCCTTCTGAATATCTAATAAAAACATTTCAAATTCTGCAATATCCTGCTGGAAACAGGACATCGCCTGAAGGTACTTTTTTCCAGATAATCCAGTTTTTCCCAATCATATTCAAACTCAAAATAATGTCGTTTGAAATGTCTGAACTTCATCAATTCAAACAGGATGGTGGAGTGTGTTCTGAAATCACAGCTTTACATACTCCCCGAATTTCCAGAGTCATTTTGTGCAATAGCTCTGTATGCCAGCGATGGGGAGGCAGATTGTTTTCAAAAAATTGAGAAATTTTCAGAAATAATGTTTCCAGACAGGTATAAAATACTCTTTAAGGCTTACTGAATATTTATTGACACCTATCCTCTATTTCCAGATCAATTTTTGACTATAGTAGTTACCTGACGATTGTTGCCAATTCTGCATCGCAGGCCTTCAGAATAAATTCTAAAACCCCTAACAATCGGGAAGGCTCACTCAAAGTAAAGGCCGAAGTTCCATAAATTATATGAGTCTTTTCCATTTTATAAAATTCCCATATTTTCCCGTTACTGACACACCCATAGACATCAAGAACAAAACCTTCATGTTGATTATTCCACTGACATTCCCTCATTTCAACAAGACATTGAGCCTGTCCTTGTGTAAAATCATCCTTTTTTGCCTCTACAATACATAAAAAAGGAGTTGCCAGATAGCCACGAGAGGGTGCCAACAGGTAATCAACCGCTCCCTTTGCTTTTTCTCCATTCAAAGGTGCCGCCTTCCAGGCTTTTAACCCATGATGATGGATCAGTATTTCCTCTAATACGGCATCAATCAAGAGTTCCTTTGCACGTTCGGAGGTGACCAGATCAAAGCACTCTTCAAGACGTCTGATACGTTGCAAAAAAAAATCTGAAACTTGAATAGACAACATCTCAGGATGCCACGGCAAGATATTGGAGCATTGAACGTATTCAAAGGCTTCTCGTAGTGTAAAACTGGAAAATGAACGTTGTTTTTCTTTCATACATTTCTCCATTATATATCAGAATGATTGGTCTGTTGAAGACTCAACAAAAACATTTCAAATTCTGCAATATCCTGCTGGAAACAGGACATCGCCTGAAGGTACTTTTTTTCGAGATAATCCAGTTTTTCCCAATCATATTCAAACTCAAAATAATGTCATTTGAAATGCCTGAACTTCATCAATTCAAACAGGATGGTGTGAGTGTGTTCTGAGATCATCGCCTGACGAACACCATGAATCTCCAAAGTCATTTTGTGCAGCAGTGCGGATACATCTTCACTGGCCTCGTGATTCTTCCATATTCCAAAAAGCGCCAATTTTTTTGGAGAAGCCTTTGTTAGCTCTGAATGCTGGTGGAAAGGAACAATTTTAACATAGGGCTTTCCTTTATAAGTAACAATCACTTCCTCCCCGCCGGATGCCCTATCCAGTATCTCTTTTGTGTGACTCTTTAAATCTTTAGCTGTGGCATGCATTGACTCAACTCTATTAAAGGGAACCTAAAGAATTTCTCTTTGCCCGGATCTCAGAATACTCAAACTGTTGTCCCCCTCATTCAACAGGAGATCCAGAGCAGACAGATATGGAATAAAGACAGGGAAACATTGGCGATACTCAGGATGAACATAGGGATAATACTTTAACTGGCCATAGTCATCGTTTGGCCAAAAAGGGAGATTCCCAAGAAATCCAGCTTCGACAGGCTGAGCGGAGTTGAATCCGAACTCTCTTTTGGCGAATCGATGACTATGGTCTCAACGTACTTCGGCGAATATTTACTCAGATAACATTATTTATTCAAACAGTCGGTTATTCATAGGAATTGAACTGAACCAGTGCCTCTTAGCCATTAATTCATTGATTGACTCAAACTCTCTTTGCTTTTTCGCTAAAATCAGTTCTAATTTCATAAGACGAATCTCACTCTGATTGAAATGAACCTCAGTTTATAAAGTATGAGTCCACTCCGAAAAGTCCGAATAAGATACGATAAAAGGTTTTTAATGATTTATAGTTTTTCTAACCTATTGAAATCATTAGACCACAAGTTTTAAATTTTCTTCAAAATGTGTCTAAAATCGTCCTTTTAGACTTTTCGGAGTGGACTCAAGTATGAGATTTCCACAAAATATTCAACCGCACCTGAGTTGTTCCTCCCAACCCATGTTTGAAGGAACTGATATTGAGTTCTTTAGCGTTAGGCAAAATGAATGAAGAGAGTTTCGCTTCCTCTTTATGATGAGAAACTCTATCCACATGAGAATGCAGATTCGGGGGTTGACGCATAAAGAATTGTGTTCCTGTTTCAAACCAGTGACAGCCCAGTTCTTGAGCATATAGGACCGCTTGCCACAAAATCGCGTGAGACAGTGGTTTATCAAACAGATCCCGATTTGACGCGGAAACTCCATAGTAACAATATTTGGAACTGAAAGAAAAAAAGGCGGCGGTTACTAGTTGTTCACTCAATTTGCCTGTGAGAACAAATGCTTCCTGGTTCAGTACCATCTCATAATGCTTATCCCATGTACTATGAGAGCGAGTTTCTTTACCAGCCGCATGAAGATGCAATTGTCTAAAACCTTCCATCACAGAAGGTGTCATATTTTGATGATGAAAACACTCGATAACCAGGTTCTTTTTTCCCCAATTGATCAGACTTTTATAACTTTTACGAACCTGTCGATATAATTCGTCCGGAGAGAGCGTTAAATCAATAAGCTGTGTAAAGAAGGGGGTTCCCTGAGCACCTCCCTCTAAAAGGAATCGACCCAAAAAAGAGAGAGTGCCTCCTCCCAAAAAATCTTGATACACAACGGTTCCCAACCCTTTGTGGTGAAGCCATTCATGCATTTTTTCTTTTAGAAGTTTATATGCGGCTCCCATTTCAGAAGAGTTGATATGGGGATTTTCCAAATAAAAAACAGGCAGCCCACAACAAGACAGTTCTTGATTTCCATTCAGAGTATGGACCGTCATCAAGATCCCCAAAACAGGGGATTCTCCATTCATTATTACAAAAGAAAGATCCTCAAAAAGGAGAGGAACCCCATATTCCTTATAGAACGCAAGGCTGGCTGGCGTATAGAGGGGATATTGGAATTCACTTTCATGAAAAAGTTGGTCCCAGCATAAATGAAATTGGGAATGTGACGCATTGATGATGTGCATGAAGTTTTGAGAGTGATCTATAGGTTATAATCTTTGCAGGTAGAGCAAAGAGGATGCAGGTGTAACAACCCGTCTCGATATTGTTGCAGGATACCCTGATATTTTTCTCCCTCAAAAATTTCCTTCAGAGTACTGACCCCTAAATTACCAACATTCATGGTACAGTTGAAATCAGTATCACAACAGGAAACCGAGCCATCCGAAAAAATGAAGAAATCTTCTCGTTCAAGGCGATTGCATTTTGTGATTTGAGTATTGGTTGTGTTTTTTTCTAAGCTTAAAACATCCTGATTAAAAACTTCCAGTTTATTGATACTGATCATATCCGCCTGAGGACCAAAAACTTTTTTAAACTCCTCAATTTCATGCAAGACAAACGGCATCTCAATCATTTGAAGTCGAAGCAGAGGTTTGGATACGCCCAATTCTTTTTTCCGTTGCAAGAGCTGTTTAAGGTTTGCCTGAACCCTTTGAAAACTTAAAGAAGGATTGATCTTTTTATATTGTTCTTCAGACATGGCATTGACAGAGTAATTCAAAATATCAACTGGAATTTTAAATAATTTATCAATCAATTGTGAGTTGAGTATGGCTCCATTCGTACTGAGCCAGATCGTTCCCAAATTATCAAATTTCCGACAGAACTTCAGGATTTCAAAAAAATCCGGATGGAGCAAGGATTCGCCAATGTTATATAACCACAGTCCGCTAATTCCAACTTCGGCTAATTGTTGAATGATTTTTTTTGCCAGGGAGGTGTCCATGTGTTGTTCTTCCCGTGTCAGCGTATTACGAGGACACATGGTACAAAAACTATTACATTTACTGGTTAATTCCAATAAAACCCGTTTGGGGAAACGCTCCGTTTTTTTAATAGGACTATACCTTTTCAAGGGTAGTAGAAATTCATTTTTTTGAACTGCCTTTTGAACCAGTTCTGTTCCAGAAATGAGTTCAAGTTGATCTGTGGTAAGCACATGTCCTTCCGGAGTATCAGGGATCAGAGGAGGGGAGATTTTTGCCGAGTTAGAATTTTGAATTGAAGTAATATTTACATATTCCATATAACATAACTCTTGTTTGTAAGGAAAAAGATAGAGAGACAGAGGCACTTTTATTATTTTTTAGTCCCCCCAATGAACATTTTCGGATTCAACCAACCCAAAATGGGTTTTAGAGGAGGATAATTCAAAATTTCTGACATGAGGGTAAATAAAGAAGACTCTGGCCCAATCACAATACCATTAAACGAAATTTCTTGGATTTTCATATAAGAGGACAAGACTTTACGATATTGGAATGGACTTCCCAATTTCAATAAACCTCGTTCATTAGGATCAATATAATGTAAAAAATAGAGTAATGGATTTAGTTTATTTGGCTCATAGATAATAATCTTTCCATCGTCTTTGAGTACTCTAAACGCTTCTGTAAGTGTTTGATGAATATTTTCTAGATGATGAATAACATCAATCATCATCAATACATCAAAAGATTTATCTTCAAAGGGAAGAGTATTTACAGGAATATGCATTGATTTAGCATTTTTTAATTCACACATCTGGATAGCAGTTTGTGTCTCCTCGACAAATTTTTGACTAATGTCCACACCAACAATTTCACGGCAAAAAGATGCAATACTACAGAGAAAGGCTCCACTGCCACATCCAAAATCCAATATTCTATCTGATTCCTGAACATAAGGTCTGACCACATCAACAAAATACTTACGAGTCGATGGACGACTATAAACACGCATTGCATTAAATCTTTGATCCTTTCCAAACATTCCACGCTTTTCTTTTCCTTCCAGGAGGTTATCATAGAATTGGCTAGTTTGCTCAGAAGTTGGAACATATGTTTTTTTCATAATTTTCTCTTGATCCAGTTGTTACCAAAACTTGTAGTTCAATTTCTGATCTACCCCTATTATTTTTTGTGCTAGTGGAACATCTACAATCGTTAGCACTATCAATAATGCAACAGCACACATTACGATTCCAATGAGAATTTTATCTTTATGCAGTTTTTCTGGTGTTTGAACAATAGAAAGAGCTTTGAGGGAGATATACAGATAATATGTAAAAAGACTGGCAAATACAGGAAAAACTAAAAGGTATTCATTCCTGTACTTGATCAGAAATGCACTCGCAAAGAATGACGATACCAAGGCATAAAGAAATGTAGAGGCTATAAGCGTGTTTTCAGTATAAGCCCTGAACGATTTTCGATACATCTTTAGTTCTTCTATCTTACCTAAGCCAGAAAGTTCTCGATACTCAGAAAGCCGTTTACACGACATTAAGAAAGCCCCTCCAAACCAGTATGAAATCAATAAACTATTTGGCGGTAACGTAGAGGAGGCAACCATCGACCATCCTAAAATCATTCTCAACGGATTATTGAAAGATTCTGTTATTACATCAAGATAGATCATGTCTTTAAATCGAAAAGGTTTCACATTATAGACCAGACCCATAATAAAAAACAAAAAGGATGTCCCCCAAAACTGTACAGAGACAGTCCATGCTAAAATTAATCCACTCATTACTAAGCCACTAAACTCAATAAGAACAAGAAAGTTCTTCACGGTCCCCGCAGCAACAGGACGTGTATGTTTTGTCGGATGATAACGGTCAAATTCCGCATCACAGTATTCGTTAATTACATAATTTGCTGAGGCAATCAGGCAACTACTGAAAAAACCAACTACAACGGTAAGTACTGAAAAAACACAGTGTTCATCCAAGACCATTCCCAAAATAATACCTGGAATAATGAAGACATGTTTTACCCAATGATCTGGCCTGGCAATTTGAAGATATGGAGACATATGATTTCTTTCAAGAGGGAGCTAACTCATTCTCTCAGTTAGCAGATTGAATTGGATCGCTTTCTTTGTTTGAGTTCAAGAAGCATCTTTTCTGTAGCAAGTTTTCTAAATATCCATGGAGCCCAGCGTAATAATCGTAACTTTAAATATTTATACAATGACATCTCCATTTTTGTTTCAAAATTGCCCGTCAACAAACCATAAATTTCCCTAACTACTTTTTTTGGAAAGTATAATAATTTCCATAGAAAAAATGTTCGATACATACGCATACGATAATGCTGAATTTCAGAATAATCTTTTCTCCATGTAGGGGAATGCGTGAGCTGAGAGTGATGTGTCCAACCTTCAATAGCATCAGACAAAGCGGCACCGGGAAGCGGTGTAAAAATAGTTACAGCAATCTCATCAACACCGGCAATCACCAATTTTTTTACATATTCTATACTTATTTGACGATCTTCCTCATCTTCTCCAGGAACTCCCGCAATAAAACATGCCTGCATACGAATTCCTAATTGGTTCATGGATCGAACCATATTCAGGGCATGCTCATGGTTAAATGGTTTTTTCATTATTTTTAACAACTTTGGAGAACCTGTTTCTGGAGAAAAAGAGAAAAATTTACAACCAGCTTGAGCCATTTTTTCTAACGTCAGGGTATTTTTAATCGTCTCAATTTTAGTACCTTGTGCAATTTTCCAACTAACTGGCAGTTTTCTAGCAATAATTTCCTCACAAATATTCTGGGTTCGTGTTTCATCAATAGTAGGATCCAAATCAGAAATATGAAAATCAGACACCCCCAAAGTCTTATAAAAATACTCCATTTCATCTACTACATTCTTTGCTGAACGTGATCTCCAGCGAGGATTAAGTGTAGGAGCAATGCAAAAAGTGCATTTATAGGGACACCCCCGCGAAGTAAGAATAGGAAGGAACTTTTCGTTTTTGACAGGAGCGTGAGCAAATCGTGCGATCCAATATCCTTCTAAAGGGAATTTCTCCCATAAGGGGAAGGGTAAATCATCTAAGTTATTATTGAAAGACTCCTCTTTATTAAGACGGATTATGTCATTTTCCCAGTAGGCAATTCCAGGAATTAAGTTGAGCGGTTGTCCTGTAATCAATGCCTGAGCAATATCATGACATCTCAACTCTGGTTCCCCTAAAATGGCAACATCTGTTCCAATCTCTAATAACTCAGGAACCAGAGACTTCAGAGAGAATGAGTTAACAGTTTGAATATTTTCAAAAACACAGAGTTTAATTTGAGGATGGTGTCTCTTAAGAGCCTTTATTAAGGCTTCAATTGAAATTAAATCCTCCACTGTTTTACAATAAAGAAATGCTATTTTGCAGTCAGGATAGACATGTTCCACAACCCAGTCTTCACTTACACCTAACAGCATAAACTCACCCTTTAAACTGCGAAAATGGGGTTGGTAACCAAAACAATCTATCACCTGTACTTCATACCCATGTGCATTTAAAGCGCCTGCTAAATGAGCAGCCATATGAGGCATAAAGGGAATACCTGTATGAACATCTAAGTTATGCACAACAACATGAGGTGAGATAATCAGGACAGAAGCGGATGAAGGATTTCGCAAATTACTCATATAGCCTCGTAGTATGAATAAAAAATCTACCAAATGGAACTATTGACGAGTGTTTATATGCTCATATATAAAACCATAATATTCAATCTCTTGCATCTTCCACGTCTTTCCCACATTTGAATCCAAAAAAGGTTTTATATGTAAAAGATATCTAAGATACGATTGAGTTCCCCACGAAGCCTGAGGCTGAGGTAGGTAATAACTGATTAGAATCACATCCAACGTTTCAAGGAACCGCCCGGTTTCCCCACTATCCAAAAAGGGAGGAAGATATATCAGATCATATACATTATCCCAATGGACATCAGCAAAGGATTTAATCCACGTAGACTGATCCGTAAGGATTCGTTGGTGAGGCGATATTTTTGAAAATACACCCGCATATCCAAGATTCCAACTAGGTATTTGATTCTTTGTTATGTTTTCACCTCTTTGTATCCAACCTTCTCCACTGAAAACAGCGATAATTTGTGAGGAAACTCCTTTGGGATAATAATAAGAATAAAGCGATGAGGTAAAGATACTAACGGCCATTATTCCAAAGAATAAATTCTTATAATGAAAAACTATTCCCAATCTGTTAATAAAAATAGAGGCGGTGTTCTTGGAACTGATAAAATCAATATGGAATATTACCAGAGTAATCACTGGTAATAATTGCAAAAAGTACCTCTCTGTAAAATGTGTTAAAAAAAGTATGAGAATAAAAACAGAGCTACCAGCCACCAGACTTATCAACTGAGGATAATCCTTATTTTCCCATTTATTTCTAACATATTGGATCATCCCTAAAAATAAGAGAACAAGAGCAACAGGGAATATGCCCCTGTTAACATATTTAATTTGGACTGCTGGCCCCACTACCAACATTGCAGCAGAAAAAACTGAGGGAATAATATTTTCTTTCAGATTGAGAAAAACAGTTTTTGGAGCTTGAAATAAAGCTTCTCGGAAAGTTTTTGCGTTACCATAAGCTTCTTGATGAGTTAAATACCAATCTTTTTTAAACCATTCTGATTCAGGATAATTTCTTATTACATACTTCCAATCTCCAAGTTGAAAGAATCCAACATTAAATGCCGAATCCAAGGCTATTGGAGTATGAGGATAATTCGTCATATAATGGTTATTATCCACACGATGAGATGGATGTAACCAAACAGCTCCCACCAAAATAAAACAAAATAATTTTAAAGCAAAAGGTAGTTTAGCTTGTTTCCATCCCTTTTCCCTCCAGCATGTTTTATAGTGCGATTTATATTCAAATCCATATCCCAAAGCATGCCCTAGCCAGAAAAACAAATATCCAAGATTTACTAAACAAGCCAATAGTAACAATGGTGGGAAGAATCCTTTGTAGTAGGAAGAATTTCTATCCAACGAATAATGAAGTGCCAAAAGAGCCATCCCAGCTACATATTTATTTCCTTCAATCAAAGAAACCGAAGGAATCCAGGCACAAACCAGAAGAAATGCCACATAAGAAGTAAGATATTTACGACAAAGTATCCAAAATGTAATGAAAAACAAACAATGCGTAATAAAAAATTCAGCTTTGAGAGAGAGAGGATAGGGGAAAATTAAAAAAAAATTCAAATACAAATAGTAAAGAGGTCCCATTGATAGCAAAGGAAACTCTCCGGTATTCTTGAACAATGCTGCCGCAGTCCAAGCCTTCCAGGACTCACCTCCTGGTTCATAAAATCTGGGCGTGAGTAGATAACAGGCTATTACAAGCATTAATAGCCAAAAGGACATTTTACGAATATTAAAATTCATTTATATCTGACTTCAAAAGGAAGAGTTAGATGGGGCGCATTCCCATTTTCCGGGTTAAGCATTCAAGATTGAGAGATGAGAATTTGCCAACTGTTTCAATAAGTTCCATCGTCCTGCTTTATAATATGACCGTAGCATAAGTATCTTTGCTGCATTTTC
>JBBCAX010000354.1:0-15540 GCA_051382335.1 Deltaproteobacteria bacterium TL4 | reverse complement strand
TCTAGGTCGTCCAAAACATGCCTTTTTGATGTGATTTTTTTGCCCACTTTTTGGCCCTCTGAAAAATTGGAGGAAACCCGTAGAAAATAAGGGTTCGTGAGCCATTCTTGCAGGTCCATTTTTTGAGCAGGCTATTTTGGCCGATTTAGACGACCTAGTATTGGGCTATAGATGTTCGTTTAAATAATTTCATTGGAATCTATATGGAGTGCCAAAGCTTGCTTTGGCAAAATTCAAAGAAAAGCTTTCCCTGTACTGGTCAAAGCAAGCTTTGACACTCCAAGGCCAAAGCTTGCTTTAACACTCCAAGGCCAAAGCTTGCTTTAGCACTCCAAGGCCAAAGCTTGCTTTAGCACTCCAATTAGAATAAGTTTCCTTCACACTTATTGAGAACTTACGCTTATACTGCATAACATGCTGAAATTTATAATAAACATGACTTCATTTACGGGTATTGGGCTAATGTCTATTTCGAAACAGGGATGGCTTCCTGTTTTTTAGGCAGCCAAATCTCAAAAATAGCGCCTCCATCCAAACGATTTTTTGCGGTAATGGTTCCTTCATGATTATGAATGATGTTATAACAAATATGCAATCCAAGTCCAATTCCTTTACTGACGGGTTTGGTGGTATAAAACGGTTCAAAAAGATGAAAAAGAGCGGATTCATCAATACCGCACCCATTATCCTCAATCTGTAAACTATATCCTTCATTTTTGGGAAAACAACTTATCGCGATGCGTTTTTGGTGTTTTTCTCTACTGTTGGCCTCGATGCTATCCGCAGCATTGGTGACCAGGTTCACCATGACTTGCATCAATTGAGAGGGATCTCCCGTAATGAGGGGAAATGGAGCGTTTTCCAGAAGGGAAATTTCAACGGAGCTTATATTTTTTAATAAGTAATGACACATAGTGCAGGTTTGACCAATCAATTCATTCAGATTCACTTCGACAAAATTATCAGACTGTTTTCCAAAAGTACGCATGGAATCGATAATGGATTTGATCCGGGTCGTCCCTTCTACCACCTGTTCTAGAAGATACGGTGTATCCTCAACTAGAAAGGAGAAGTTTTTTTGTCCCACTTTGACATCAGCATGGGAAAGCATGGACTCCTGTAAAACGGGTTGCAACCATTTCCAATAAAACTGTAAGGTCTGAACATGTCCCCGAATGAAAGTATTAGGGTTATTGATTTCATGCGCAATTCCCGCTGCGATTCGTCCTAGAGACGCAAATTTTTCCTGTTGCGCTAGCGCTACTCTTTTTTTCTCAGTAATTTCCTTTCCAGTAAACACAAAATGGGAGATGGTTCCCTCCACATCCTTAATGGACGAAATCGTGGTTTCTTCATAATAGAGATGGCCATTCTTTTTTTTATTGATGAATTCTGCATGAACATTTTCTCCTGACAGAATGGTTTCCCAAAGGTTTTCATAGATTTGAGGCTTATCTTTTCCTGACCACAGAATTTTATGAGATTGGCCGATCACTTCTTCTTTGGTATATTCCGTGAGCTGTTCAAATGCGGGATTGACATATTCAATGATTTCGTCTTTATTCGTAATCACCACCTGATCCGTAGTTTGTTCGATGGCACTGGACAACTTTCTCAGTTCTTCTTCTGCTTTTTTGCGTTCGGTAATATCTCTCAAGCTTGCCAGATAAGCCGGTTTTCCTTCCCATTCGGTTTCGGTGACCCTCATCTCACCAATCCCCATCTCCCCTGTACTGTGGATAACATCAATTTCAATGGATTCGCCACTAACAATAGGCATTCCCATTTTTTTCCCTAATAAATCCTGTTTCTTGCAGCCAAAAAGAGATTCCAGAGCTGGATTAATAAAATGAACCACTCCTTCCAAATCTACAATGACAATACCATCCACACTTTTTTCTACAATATTCCGAAAACCGGCCCGACTGACTCGCAAGGCTTCTTTATAGAGGCTTGTTTTGTAAATCGCTTTGGTTCTTGCTTTAAGAACCACAGGATCAATGGGCTTGGCGATAAAATCCTCCGCGCCATACTCAAAACATTCCGATAAAAGGTTGCTGGAGTTGTCACTTGTGATCATGATCACTGGAATCTCCTGATACTGCGATGATTCTTTCAATTGCCGAAGAATGGTCAAACCACTCGTCCCCGGAAGATAATAATCCAATAAAATCAAATCAAACGTTTCATGTTCCAACCTCGTAAATAAAAGCTGAGGGTTAACGATAAATGCCGATTCATAATCAAAACGACTCAGATGCTTCCTAAGGATCTGAACGATCTGAATGTCATCATCTAATATTAATATTTTCATAATACCCCAACAGTAGTGACCTTTTTTTCATTCCCCATTCCTCATTCTCCATCAGTCATTCCTTCTTTTTGATATAGATTCGGAGTCCTTGCGAAACCTTTTGTTTCTCTGAAAAATTCCCAAAGATTTTTTCAACTGGAAGAGGCTTTACTTTCACGAGGGTTGGTGTCGCGATGATTTGTTCTTTCAGTGCTTCCTGAGGATTCAATAAAACATCAATGACATCCAGGACATATTGAGACGGAATGGTCTCCTTGCAAAATGCTTCCACATTGTCAATGGCTCTTCTGGATCGTGGCGTATCGCCGGCTACATACAATTTGAGCAAAAACGGGATTTCTTCAATGGGTGCTTCCTCCAAAAGGTTGTTTGTAATCCAGATAATCTGCTCCGATCCAATGGGTTTTTGTAAAAGATCAAACTCAATATCCTCTTCCTGCAAGAGCCGTAGTTGATCTGTAAATTCCTGATGAAACGCCGTAACAATGTAAACCGGAACCTGCTGATCCAGCTTCCTCAATTCACGAAGAGTCTGTACCCCGGTCAACCCCGGCATTTTCAAATCCAGAAAAATGAGATCGTAGGCTTGTTTTTTCACTGCCTCGATTCCTTCCAAACCGGAATCCACCGTATCCACCGAGTAGTCCATATCTTCAAGTGCAAGAACAAACGATTGTCGAATGGCAACTTCATCATCAATAACCAGTATCTGTTTATTCATATAAAACTCTCTTTTTGATCCATAAGAATTCCAAACCAAGGGAAAAACCGACTACGAGCCCCGATTCACGAATCAGAACGCTGAGGCAATATAACGGTAAAAACAGAACCTTTTCCAGGCTCACTTTCACAAAAGATTTCCCCTTGATGTTCTTCAACAATGGTACGGCAAATGGACAACCCCAAGCCTGTTCCCTTTCCAGGAGGTTTCGTCGTGAAAAACGGGTCATAAATTTTTGAAATCAATTCGGGAGGAATCCCCTTCCCCGTGTCTTTAATGGAGATTCGTACCTTTCCTTCGACGGGATGAATGTGGACTTCAATGAGTTTTTCCTCCGCCTCTTCCAAAGCATCCACCGCATTAGAAATTAAATTCAGAAACACTTGCTGAATATGATTGGAATCCACCCAGACTTCAGGAGTCTTTGCATTGATTTGTTGAGAAACCGTGATCTGTCGTTTTTCAATCTGGTAATTCAACAAACTGAAGATACGCTCGAAAAAAACTCCCAGATTTTCTTTTCGATAGCATCGCCCATTCTGACTTCCCACATGGGCAAAGGTTAATAAATTCTGAACAATTTTGATACAGCGATTGGTTTCTCTTTCAGCACTTTCGAGAATAGGGTGAATTCTATTGTGATGTTCTGTATGTTTTGCGCAATACTGAAGATAATTCAGAATTCCCATCAACGGATTATTCAATTCATGAGCAACTCCTGCGGCCATTGTTCCCACTGCGCTCATTTTTTCAGCTTGAATGAGTTGAGCTTGAGTCTCTTTCAGTTCCTGGTTTTTCAATTGTAATTCTTCATTATAGGCCCTCAACTCTTTCTCAACGTGCTGACGCACCAATTGTTCCTGAAAGGCCAAACTGAATCCCATGAACAATTCCATCAGAAGATCGGACAAGTGCAGAACCTCGTTGAGTTTCAAGCCAGGCAATTCTTTGGCTAATTGGAAATAGGCATTCTCATGAAGTTCAATGACTTCCTCAGGCAAAATATGGGTTTTCACCAATTTAAATCCCAAATCGGCAGCTTCCATCCTCACGCTTTCGTCTGGAGAAGAAACATAAGATTTGAGTAATTCATAATATTGGGCTTCCACCCCTGACGGTTTATTCACAAAAGTTCTCTCTTGCATAAAAGAATTCCCTGATCATCATGAGCCTTCCCCCAATCGTTTAAAATACGTTCTGCCAGCTTGGATAAGTCAACGGGGTTTACATCCGCATATTGTGAAAGGTCCATGTTCCTGTGAATCCCATCCGTATAAAGCACCGCAAGATCTCCTGGTTCAAAAGGCAGAACCACAGGATTCAACTTTCGATACCGCACTCCGACAATCCCGGGATCGCTGCCACTGCGTTTAGAATTTTTTCCAACGATGATCAGTTCAACGTTTCCAATTCCTCCAAAGGTTAAGGTATTTTCCTTCAGATTCACGATTCCGATTCCCATGGCCACCCCTCTTGTTGAGTTAATTGCCGCACTGCAGCCAAAAAAGATATCTTTCATGGTTTCCTGATCATGTTTTGTCAGGTAGGCAACTGCCTCAAAAGCTGCGGCTTCCGCAAAGATCCCATGTCCTAACCCATCAATCACAGTTAAAATGGTTTTTTGTTCGTATTCTTTAATGTAACACATATCTCCACAGTGCGAATCTCCGCATAAGGCTCGTGTGGTATGAAAAATTTCCATGATTGAATCAATTACTCGTGAGTGATCAGTTTTCAGTAATCAGTTTTCAGTATAATGAGCGGAACGCATTATCAAACAACGAAATTTTGTGGTGCTTGAAAAAGAGACATGTTTTTTAAGCAATCTCCCTGTTTATGCGATATTGCTAAAAATGATGGTCCTTTTTCCAAGCATAAGAGTTCTCTTGACTTGCCACATATCAAACTGATTCCTGATCACTGAAAACTGATCACTGATGAATCAATTACGAATTAGGCAAGATTGCCATTTTCTTGCGACCACTTTTGTCCCTTTGCCGACCTCAGAAAAAATTTGGAATTCATCCATCAGCCTGGAGACTCCAGGAAGTCCGCTTCCCATACCTCCGTTTGTGGAAAAGCCATCCGTCATTGCTTTTTCAAGATTGGGAATTCCCGGTCCTGTGTCTTCGGCAATCACCTCCACTCCTATTTTTCCGGGCGTTTTCAGCACATTTAAATAAAGGGTTCCACCGCGAATGGTATGGAAAAAAAGATTGTTTGCCAACTCAGAAACACTGGTCGCAATGTAATACGTTTCTGGTTTTTTCATTCCGATCTGTTCTGATAACTGAATCGCTTTTTGACGAGCCTGCGCTACATCCTGTTCTTTGATGACTGAAATGATAACGGATTCATCCATAAAAATATTTGATTAAAAAGTTGATGTTACGTGTCTGAATTTTGCGGTACATCATAATCCGCGAAAAACAGTCGAAATCTAGTCAAGAGGGAATAGGGGGTGGGGAATAGGGATTGGAAAGCATTTATGTTCGAACACTCATCCATGTCCCATGCCCTATCCCCCAAGCCCTTTGTCGCAGAACCGGACTCTCGATCAAAATACAGCTTTCCGCAAAATCTATACACGTAACATGAGTGAGTAAAAAGTTATAGTTTCGGGTTTACTTGTGTCGGATCATGGCGATTGTCAGTCTGGTCAAACCAGGCTGAGAACTAATATCGAACTGACTGACCAGCCTTTTGGTTGCGGGTAAACCCGCGCCCAAACCTCGTCCTGTTGTATATCCATCAGTCATGGCTTTTTCAATATCAGGGATTCCAGGTCCATGATCTTCCACAACCACTCTGATTTTCCGCGTCTTCTCATCCGATTCATCATAAATCCAACATACCCCTTTTTTCGCGTAATGAATCACGTTCCGGGTTAACTCGGAAATGGCTGTTGCCAGACGGGTTTGATCCGCAGACCCAAATCCCAATTTTCTAGCGATATCTCTTCCAGACTGGCGAGCCTCAATCACAGAATCATAGGAATGGATCTCAATTTTCAAACTGGGAAAGGTCATGACTTTACCTCCTGTTTCTTCATGATACCTTCCAAAATTTCAATTCCCTTATCGAGATTCAAAGCTGTTTTTACTCCGAGCAATTCTCTGCCCATTTCAATAAGCGTCAAGGCCACATCAGGCTGAATCCCGCAAATCACGGTTTGTGTTCCCAAAAGCTGAACCATGTTGACCGTGTCGCTCAGGACTCTGGCCATATAAGAGTCCACAATTTCCATGGAACTGATATCAATCACTACCCCCTCCGCTTCACAAGAGATTACCTTGTTTAAAACATCATTTTGAAATTCAATGGCATCTTCATCCGTAAGCTCAACCTGAATGGAAGTGAGTAAAATATTTTTGAGTTTCAGAATAGGAACCTTCATAATTGTTTCCTTGAAAAATCAGTTACAGTTTTACCAAGCATTTCAAAAGCTCTAGCGAGACCTCTCTGCATCGTGCTGGCGGTGTATAAGGATTGAATTTCAATATCCAGCTTAATTAACGTTTGCGCCGCCTCGGGACTAATTCCAGTAATGATGGTTTGAGCTCCCAGCATTTTAGCGGCATTTACCGTTTTTAACAGAGTTTGGGCAACCCGTGTATCAATCACAGGAACACCCGTAATATCCAGAATCGCCACAGAGGATTCGGTATCGACAATCGCATGCAAAAGTCGCTCAATACTTTGGGACGCTCGTGCGGTATCAACCACTCCAATCAAGGGCAGTAACACAATCCCATGCCACAGTTTCAAAATTGGGGTGGACAGTTCCAGAAGAGAATTGCTTTGCTGGCTGATGATCTCCTCACGGGTGGACACATACTGTTCAAACGCAAACAATCCCAGAATATCAATCAATTTATTCAGCTGGATCACTTGCTCAAGCACTTCCCCCTTCTCTTGCTCTGCTTCAAGAAGAAAGGGAATTATTGATTCTTTGATTGAAAAAATGAATACGGTGGTTTCTGAAGGGTTGAATCCCTGTTTCGCTCGGGACATACTGATTTCTTTCAGCATATCTTTTAAATCATCAAATTCACTTCCTTTCAGATCGCTATAATTCGCGTCATCGGGTACCAAGGATAACAATTTTAACAGATTGCGTGCCTGTCCACTCAATTCTTCCATCGATATCAATTGTAGGGATTGCAGCTCAAAAGACGAATTTCGAATAGTGTTGATCCAGTTATCCAGAATTTTTTCATGATTCCTGGCTATTACACTTGTGAAACTTGAGTGTTTATTGGGATTGTTCATTGATTCCTTCCTGTTTAAAAAATTCATTATTTTTTACCTTTTGTACTTTAGGCGAAGACCTGAAAAAAATTTACCATCTTGCTTGTCTTTTTTCCAATTTTCTTCTTCCTTGATTGCTCACATACTCCAGTACGCAAACAATCAAGCGCCTTAAAAATTAAAAAAAAATCCGGCGCAATCTTGGTAAAGATATTTCAAGTTTTCGCCTTAGGTGTAAATTTATGCCTAAAGCGCCAGAGAATTTAAACTCACTGACGAGTTAAGATAAATTACTGATTAAATCTATCCAGTAACAATAGCGTTTATATAAGGTTTCTACGGCTTTCTGAATCTCTTCCAGTTCCAGAGGTTTAAAAAACATATAATCCGCACCATGTTGTTGGGATCGAACAGCGTTACTTAAACTTTTATGTGCCGTAATCACAATGGTGTTCACATGAGGTTTGAGGAGCTGTACCGCTTTCAGAAACTCAAAACCATCCACCTGATCCATCATGATATCAGTGATCACCAAATGATATCCTTCATTTTTGAAGGCTTGCAGGGCTTTCCAGGAGTTGCTGAATCCAGTAACTTTATATTCAAATCCCAACCACCGATCAAAAAGATCCACAATGGCAGGCTCATCATCAACGACTAAAATTTTGAAATTCTTTTTTTCCATAACAACCCTTTTTCAATTATGACTTGTACCCTAGTCCCTGGAATTTTGCTATAGACGTTCATTTAAATAAATTCAGAAAACTCATCCTGTCGCGAGATCCGTTTAAACTACGCTGTTTCAGGAGTACCAAAGCTTGCTTTGGCCAGAAAGGCGAAGGCCTTTCTTTGGATTTGGCCAAAGTAAGCTTTAGCACTCCACAGTCGGGGTTAGACTCAAATGAATTGATTTGAATGAACATCTATATGTTAGAGTCCATGGGGTTCCTACCATTTTTTGCCCAATGTTTTTTAGTCCCGGAGGGACGATTGAAAATAGCCCAGCGATTTATCGCTGGGAAGATGAAACCCCTATCTCTTTAGTCCCGTAGGGACGACTGAAAATGGCCACGGTACCCTTCAATTCAGCCGTCCCTACGGGACTTGGAACAATAGGGAAATGGTTTCCCCAGCGATAAATCGCGGGGCTATTTTCAATCGTCCCTTCGGGACTAAGGTTACCTTCTCAAAATAAAAAAAATCTTGAGCAAAAAATGCCAGGAATTAGGATCCAGCAATCTAGCAAAATTTTAGGGCCGACTCATGCCTTCACTGGTTTGGTAAGATCAGCGTAAATTCCAATCCATGCGGTTTTCGGTTCTGAACAGAAAGAGACGCACCGAGCAAGACGCAGGACTCCTTGCAAAAGCTCAAGCCCAAGCCCACGCCTTTGTATTGTTTGGTTTTCCGCAGTTTCCATTGTACATGTTCCTGAAAAATAGACTCCATTTGCTCTGCGGGTAATCCGGGTCCCTCGTCCTGAATCAAAACCTGTACAGAGTCCCCCTTTCTGCTAAATCGCAGCCCAATGGTAGAATGGGAGGGAGCGTTCTGAATCGCATTAATCACCAGATTGTTCAAAATACGTCTCATCAGCCTTGAATCACTAAAAGACTTCAATCCGCCCTCCTCTACTTCCCAAACAATCAGAATTTCTTTTTCCTGCGATAGTGCCAGAGAAAGAGAGAGCATCTCTTCCAGTACCTTTTCCCATTCGATCCAGTCAGGGATCAACGAAATCCCGATTTTGTGCAATCGGGAATACTCCAACATGTTTTGCAGCAGATCCTTGGAAAAAGCCATGGCTGAATCACAACTGGCTATCAGACGCTGATGCAAAGGATTCTTGGGATCATACTGATTCGTTTTGAGCAGTCGCAAGACGCTTTGAAAGGAAGCGAGAGACGGCTCAATATCGTGAATTAAATATGAGATTCTGGTTTTAATTTCTGTATGTTCTTCTGCCATAGTGTACCTTCATTAGTGGCGATTCTAGGCTGTAGAATTCGGCTATCTTAGAGCCTATGCTGTTCCTACCATTTTTTGCCCATTGTTTTTAGTCCCGGAGGGACTAAGGTTACCTTCTCAAAATCAAAAAATATCTTGGGCAAAAAATGCGTAGAACGAACCACTTCTGGTTTCTATTGTTGAAAACAAGCATTGGCAACTACTGTTTAAGAAGTTGCCGTACTGAATCGATCAATTCGTCAATGTTAAGTTTGGTCACATGAAAATCCGCGTTTACTGCTTTTGCCCGTTCTTTCATTCCTGGATCCCCAATGGAAGAATAGACGATGACCGGCATTTTAGGATTTTCCTCTTTGATTATTTTGGTCAAACTCAGCCCTTCAAGTTGTGGCATTTCCACATCCGAAATTACCAATGAAAGGTCAGGGGTGTTCCTGAAGACTTCCAAAGCCTCCATTCCATCTTTGACCGAAAGCACCTCGAATCCCCGTTCACTCAATTCCAGTGTCAACATATCCCTGACGGCCGAAGAATCTTCAGCAATCAAAACCTTACGTTGATTTCCTTGAAAATCGTCAGGAATCTTTCCTAATTCCTCTCTCTTTAATTCAGGACTCAGTTCCAGAATGATTTTTTCATAATCCAGCAGCAGAATATTGGTTTTTTCATCAGGTCGTACAATCCCAATGACATAATCACTGCCCAGATTTCCCAAAATCTCATTGGAGTCAAAAACCTTTCTCCATAAGATAGTATGAACGTAATGCACCCGCTCAATGAAAAACCCATTCACCTGTCCAAAGAACTCCGTAACAATGATCCGTCCTTTCAGGGGTTCCTTTTCTTTTCTTTTTTCTTCCTTCAATTTTAAAAATTTTGCCAAATCAATCACGGGAACCGTCACCCCCAGATTATCCATGATTCCAATCAGGAAAGGAGGCGCGTTAACCAGACTGGTTAAGCGTTCCGGAGTATTCAGAACTCGGCTGGTTTTTAAAATATTCAAACCAAAGTGCAGTCCTCCCGCGGAAAATTCCAGGATTTTGAGTTCATTGGTTCCTGATTCAAGATAAGAGGCTGGATCATTTTTTGTCATAATAATTCCATATTTTTTAATTTTTAACGATTGAATTAACCTCGTTTACATAACCGCTTTCGCAATTTCAGCCGCAATGTCCCACAAGGGGACGACAATGTCCGCACCTCCGCGTGCAATAGCCTGTTGAGGCATACCAAACACGACTGCGCTTTCCTCACTTTCCGCAATGGTGAATCCTCCGGCTTTCCGGATTTTAACCATTGCGTTGGCACCATCATCGCCCATTCCCGTCATCAAAACCCCAATGGTGTCTTTTCCATAAACTTCAAGAACCGATTCCATCATTACATCCACGGATGGTGTGAATTGATGCTCTGGACGGGATGTCGCACGAATTACAGGAGTTCCATCGGTCTTCTGATGAAGTTTCATGTGAAATCCACCTTGGGCCAGGTATCCTCTTCCGGGTTTAATCGAAGTTCCCGCACGACTTTCTTCAAAAGGGATCGTAGAATTGCGATTCAGACGTTCCGCAAAACTTGCCGTAAATCCTGGGGGCATGTGCTGCACCATAAAGATGGCGGCATTGAGATCCGGGGGCAATATGGATAAAACATCAAAGATTACTTTGGGACCCCCTGTTGAAATCCCAATGGCCACTGCGTTATACCCAAACTTGGAACTTTTTTGAATGGGGATTCTGTTTGGAGGGAGGGCGAAACTGGTTCGTTTTCCATGATGAGCTTGCAGAATTTTGCTTTTCTCAAAGGGTTTGGATTTGGCCGCCTCTTTGAGTTTCGTTACCAATTCCCTAGCTACGGAATTCATATCGGAACTCACCGTTCCTCCGGGTTTGCCAACAAAATCAAAGGCTCCCAACTCCAGACATTCAAAAGTGGTTACGGCCCCTTCTTGCGTCAGGGAAGAAACCATCACGACAGGACATATTTGTTCCTGCATGATGATCTGCAAGGCCGTAATACCATCAAGCCCCGGCATATTGATATCCATAGAAATAACATCGGGACGCAAATCTTTCGCCTTTTGAACGGCATCATTCCCATCTCTGGCTGTTCCCACCACAAAAAGCTGTTTGTCAGCATCAATAATTTTCTTCAAGGTTTGACGCATCAACGCTGAATCATCTGCTATCAATACACCGTATTGTTTCATAGAAGCTACTCGTCTGCTTTTTTTAAGGTTTTGCGTACGGACGTGCTCTTTGGTGCCGTAGAATCGACGCGTTTAGCCGTTCCCGCAGGAGTCACATTGTTCTTTGACTCTTTGAGGTTACTGGCTACTTGAGACAATTGCGCTTTTTCGGAACGGGTCAAAATCTTTTCCACATCCAGAAGCACTAACATTCGCTTTCCTTTGTTCAACTTACCAATACCACTGATGAATTCATTGGTACTGTCGGAAGAGACAACTTCGGGTGGCGGCTCAATATCGGCTTTCAACAAACGCAGGACTTCGTGAACCTGATCCACAATTAAGCCGGTTTTCTTGCCATCCACATCGATAATCACGACCCTTGTACGATCATCGGCCTCTTTGGTTTCCATGGAGAAGCGAATCCGTAAATCAACGACCGGCACTACGGTTCCCCGTAAATTCGTAACCCCTGAGACAAAGTTTGGTGCTTTGGGCACTTTGGTTATCTCCGTCAAACGATTGATTTCCTGGATTTGCATGATCCGAATTCCAAATTCCTCATTTTCCAAACGAAAAGTCACGAATTGTTCTTCCTCAATGGATTGCTGCTCCAGTGTGGAGGTCTCCGCCTCAACATTCTGCTCATGGGAATTTGCCAGTTCTTTCAAAACCTTCATTTCCAGAAGGTTTTTACTGTCAAGGATCATGATCAAACGTTTCCCTTTATTGAGTTTGGCAACTCCTTGGACTTTTTGCTTTTCGTCTTCAGAAACCATACTGGGGGGTGGATCAATTAAACGTTTCTCAATTCGCATGACTTCATTGACCTTATCCACAATCAAACCAAAAGGAAAACCGTTGGATTCAGCAACGACCACTCGCTGTTCATCGTTGTTTTCTGTGGCCAGAGCGAGTTCCTTGAACAATTCATTCATCCGTTTGACCAAGGGCGTCATCGTCGTATTGACATAGGGACTGACCTTTTTAAAAGGGATTCGATTCAGTTCCAATGTAGCGTTTTCCAACGCAGCAACAACCTTGGCCAGTTTTTCCAGAACCGTTTTCATCAACTCATGATTCACATGAGAAGACGTGGCCCAATCTTTCAGCGAAAAGACCGGGATTTGAAGAAGTTCATTTTCTTTATGGTTTTCTTTCAACACCGCGTTGAGATTCGTCCACCATTGATTTCCAGCTTCCTGTTTTTCCTGGAGGAGGGCAATCTGCTCCTGCTGTTCTTCTTTGATCAGGGGTTGACTGAAGAGATTCCGCAAGTCAATCAAGGGAAGAAGTCGGTTACGGAGGGAGATGAGTCCCCTCACATAAGAAGGAGCCCGAGGCACCTTGACCACTTCTGGAATCCGAATAATCTCACGAACCGACTGAATATCCAGAGCATATTCTTCTCCTCTCAGTGTGAAGGTCACCAACTGCTGTTCATCCAGAGTTTCCTTGGTTCCGGTTTCGGTCTGTCCGCGGGTTACTCCTTGAGCCAGCTCGGTCGTCTTCTGCTGAGCGATCACTTGAATATCACAGACCTTTTCCGGGTTGAGGGTCATGACCAACCGCTCTCCCTGATTCAGCTTGAGTACGCCTTCCAGAAAGTCCGCATCCAGATCGCCGGAAACAACCTTGGGGGGAGGTTCTATGCTGCTTTCCTGGACCCTCATCACTTCGCTCACCGCATCGACGACGAGTCCTACATTTTTACCGTTCACATCCACAACCACGACACGGGTTCGGTCTGTGGCATCAGCATGACTCATAGAAAATCGTTGCCTCGTATTGATGACCGGTAACACATTACCGCGCAGATTGGCAATGCCTTCTACATAAACGGGTGCTCTTGGAATTCTGGTAATTTCAAGCATCCTGACAATTTCTTGAACATTCATGATGCTCAGTCCAAATTCCTGTTCATCCAGACGGAAGGTCACCAGTTCCCTTTCTTTTTGTTCAGTGCCCGAGTTTGTTTGTAAAGCCATATTTTCCTCATGTTTAGAATTAGAATTTTAGATTGGTCCAAACCAAATCGTAGTAAATATTTCTGATCTATTACTTAACTTCTAAAATTCCACTATCCCATATTTTGCATTTCATCCGCTTGAGAAGCAATGTCTTCAATCGCTTCGGCGATAAGCTGCATGGAACGACTTCCTTCTTCAGCGGCTTTTGCGGCTTCGTTTGTGTTCTGGTTCGCTTCAATCGCTGCTTTTTCGATTTCTTGAACGGCTTTGTTTGCCTCCTCCAAGGCAGACAAGGCCTGATTGGCACCGTCCCCAATTTCCTGCGCACCGGCAAGAACATCTTTGATATCGGAGTCAATTTGATTCATATTTTCAGTAGATTTTTTTGCGTTGAGAACTTCCTGTCGCGCATTAACGGCAGAGCCTTCAATATCGGCAGAAACCGTAAAAATCTGAGTTTGAATAGCTCGTACCATATCCTTGATCTTATCTGCGTTTTCAGCAGACTCGTTAGCCAGGGTTCGAATATCTCCCGCGACAACAGAAAACCCTCTTCCAAATTCACCCGCACGAGCCGCTTCAATCGAGCCATTAACCGCCAGCATATTGGTTTGAATGGTTACATTGACAATGGCATCCACAATTTTATCAATCTGGCGGGCTTTTTCTCCCAGAGTTTTAAGACTACTGGCTGTTTCAACGGAATCATCCGCAGATTTTGCAATGTTGCGTATTGTACTATCAATATTGATTTTATTTTTAGCAAGAAGTTCCTGAGCTGCTTTTGTTTTTTCTATAGAACTCAGCGATTTTTCATTCATAGCCGTAGCGGCTGTTTCTAATTGCGCACCCAACTCTTGACCTTTTGTAGCGGCGTCCAGTTGTTGTTTTGAACCTTTGGAAATCTGTTCAATGGCACTCATGATCTGGGCGGAGGCAGCATTCGCTTCTTCTGCGTTGGCTGATAATTCTTCAGCCATTGCCGCGACTTCTTCAGCAGATTTTTGCGCATCAGTCGAAGTTTTCAACTCATCGGCCATTTCAGCCAGTTCCGTAATAGCGTTGTTCATTTCCGCAAACGCTTTATTTTGTTCATCCACCGACTTGGAGGCTTCTTCGCAAGCGGATGCCGACTCTGCTGACGCTGCCGCTATGGTTTCCGCTCCTGCAAGAAATTCTTCTGCTCCTTTCTGAAGTTGTTGGGCATTTCTGTTAATCTCAGTCGCCCCTTCGGAGACTTCAATGACATCTTTCTCCACTTGTGAAAGATCCGTAGTAATTCCTTTTGCTTTTTCCACTTCTTCACGGGTACTATTCGCCATGTCCTCCACTTGCTTGGCAACAACTTTGACCTGCTCCTGGATTTCTCCAACCACATTGCTGATGTTCCGAGCGCTTTGTTCACTGGTTTCAGCCAGATTGCGAACTTCATCGGCAACGACCGCAAATCCACGACCATGTTCTCCGGCCCGAGCTGCCTCAATCGCGGCGTTCAAAGCCAGAAGATTGGTTTGATCCGCAATACGAACCACAGTTCCCACAATATTTCCAATTTCTATCGATTGCTGTTCCATCTCTCCAATCAATTTTGCCGATTCAAGATTTCTTGTGGCCGCGATATCGACGCCTGTAATCAGGCGGTTAATATCCATACTGGTGATTCGAATCAATTTTTGAATCGCATTGATTCTTTCCAAAGACTCGGAGGCTTTTTGATTACTGTTGATCGCTGTATTTTTGATTTGCTGAATCGCTGTTTGTGATTCCTCTGCATTGGCACTGCCTTCTTCTGCGGTAGTGGCAACCACTTCCATGGTCTTTCCTAATTCTTCAGAAGCCGCAGCCGATTCATTCATTGCCGCTGCCAACTGATTGGCAGCCGTCGCCATTCTTTCCGCAAGCGCTTGTTGTCGGGCCAGGGTACGGGCCTTCGCTTTTTGCAGGGCTTGTTTTTTTGCTTCATCCCGTTTCTGTGATAAATCCTCAGCTTCTTCTTTAACTCGTATTCCACCACCAGGGCTGTTCATTTCTAAAAAAACTTGCTATACATGGCGTTTTTAAGGCATTTTAACGTTCCATCTAAAGGGATTTTCTATGTTAGCAAGCTTTCTATTTCAGGTAAAAG
>JBBCAX010000353.1:0-10175 GCA_051382335.1 Deltaproteobacteria bacterium TL4 | reverse complement strand
TACCCACCCACCCTCAACTGTTTTCTGAAGTAACAGCGGCTCCGGTCGCTTTTTTGACAGGAGTCTGTACGCTGGCGGACTGGCTGGGTTCTGATACTCGTGTTTTTGCGCTCAAGTCCATTCACGATGTTTCAGAGCCGGCATCCATTACATCTGAACTGGAGCAAAAAGCTTACGAGGTTTTGAACTCCAGAGGATTGTTGGGACGTTACTGTGGAAAGGAATCAACCCGGATTCAACGAGTTTTGCAAACCCATACGCTGCGTCCTTTGCAGGAACGGGTGCTGGAAATTCCTTTGACTCAGGAACCCCAATTGTTGATTCTGGAAGCGCCGATGGGAGAAGGCAAAACGGAAGCTGCTTTGCTGCTGGCAGACCGCCTTCTGGCAAGTGGGGCTGTGGATAAACTCTATTTCGCGTTGCCCACAATGGCTACCTCCAATGCCATGTTCCAGCGTCTGCAAACGATCCTACAAGGAGCAACGCCCTTTTTTGATCAGGAATCGTCTCTGGTTCTGGCACATGGGAAACGCCAATTCCAAAAATCCTTTTTGAACAGTATTCAGTCGGATACCTCTGAGCGCTATGAAGCCTCTCAGCCCGATGCGGAAAACCTGAGCGCCCTCAAAACCTGCAACGCTTTTTTTGCCCAAAGCCATAAACGCAGCCTGCTGGCAACAGCGGGAGTCGGAACCATTGACCAAGCCTTATCCGCGGTTTTGGGCGGACGTCATCATTGGGTCAAATTGCTGGGATTAACCCATGCGGTCGTGATTGTGGATGAAGTCCATGCTTATGATGCCTATATGCAACGGATTTTAAAGCGTCTGCTGGAGTGGCTCCGAGCGTTAGGCAGTCATGTCATTTTGCTTTCGGCGACGCTGCATTCTGAAACCAAACAAAAACTGGCAGAGGCTTTTGGCGCAAAAGCTCTGGCACAGCCCTCTCCTGCTGAGGCAGTTGCCTATCCTCTCATCACCCATATTGTGCCACAAGCAGAACCTCGCTTTATTCCCTGCGCTCATAATCCACTTCAGAAAAAAACAATCACCTTCAAAGAGGAGTCTGATGCTGATAAAATCAAAAAGAGTCTGCTTGAATTTGCCCAAAAAGGAGCGCAGTGCTGTCTGATTCTCAATACTGTCAAAAAAGCTCAGGAATGGTTTGAGGAATTGGAAGCCTCTGCTCAAGCCAGTCAAATTGAACTGTTGTTGTTTCACAGCCGTTTTCTCCTGAATGACCGCAATGACCTCGAAGAAAAGGTTCTCCAGAAGTTTGGCAAAGCAGGCCAGTCCGAACGAACGAAAGGACGCATCCTGATTGCCACCCAGGTCGTGGAGCAAAGTCTGGATGTAGATTTTGATGTGATGATTTCAGAGCTGGCTCCCATTGATTTACTCCTGCAACGAGCCGGGCGACTGCACCGCCATCAGGAAAATGACGCTCTTCGTCAGGCTCATCCCTGGAAAAAGCCCTGCCTGTTTGTCTATAGCCCCTGTTCGACGGTTTCAGGATGGTTGCAAAACCGAAAAAACACTCCTGAAGCCCGCTCCGTCTATGACGCTTCCATCCTTTACCGCACCGCTTTATTGTTTGAACAACGGGGATCTAACCAGAAATTTCCTGTCCAATTGCCTCAAGACATTCGGGGACTGGTTGAGGAAGTCTATGGGGATGAAAAATTAACGATTCCTGAAACGGATCAACCCGCCTATCTGGAAGCGAGGCAACAATGGAACAATGAAGAATATGTCCAAAGCCTTACAGCCGCTGGTTATCTCCAACCCTCTCCCGAAGAACCCTCTCACCGATTAGGGCAGCAGGGACTCTCCCAAGAAGAACGGGACGCCCCTGAAAGGGAAGAACTGGAAGAAGGTGGAACCCGGTTGGCTCCACCTTCCCGTCAAATCATTTTTGTGGATTATCGCTGGCTGAATGAGCTGGATGGTCGGGAAGAGAACAACCAGCGGTATCAGGAATTCAAACTGCGGTTGCAGGAACATTCCATCACCGTTCTGAAAACCATGCTCAGAGGGGTATCTTCCAATGATTTTGATTTTTTAAAATACCCGGAAGGTCAGCACTGGAGCACTACCCGCAAGAGAATGGACCAGGAATTTCCTTATGAACCAAAACCGCTCTTGCTTCCTTTTTCTGAAGATGTTAGGAAAGACTTAGATTACACTTTCAAAGGCAACAACCTTGTTTTAATCTATTCCAAAACCCAAGGACTGAAGATTGATAAAAGATGAACTTAAATGGCGAATATGCCCATGAAACCCCTTTTGTTACACCTTCTTGAGAGAGTAGAAAGATGACCCTAATTCCTAAACTAATGAAAGTCGCAAATGCTAAAGAGTGGTTGCCTGTTCTGATGCAAGAATTAAAACAGGCATTACAACAACTATATGGTGATCAATTGCAACAGGTAGTGCTTTATGGCTCTTGGGCGCGTCATCAGGCTTCGGATTCTTCTGATATTGATCTGGCCGTTGTCTTAAAATATGAAATACAGGCAGGCTTGGAAATTGATCGTATGATTGATTTAATTACTGACTTCAACTTGAAGTACAATACCCTCATTTCCATCTACCCTGTGTCTGCACACAGTTATCTTACCATCAATAGTCCCCTCCTCCTTAATATTCGTAAAGAGGGGATTCCTGCATGAATGAAATCGCCTCCCTGATCGCTCGATCTGAAAAATACCTCCATAGCGCCCAGCTTTTGCTTGATGAAGAAGATTACGAATCTTGTGTTTCTCGTGCTTACTATTCCATGTTCTATGCGGCTGAAGCGGTATTGCTCAGTAAAAATTTAACATTTTCTTCTCATAAAAGTGTCATTGCGGCATTTGGAGAACATTTTATTCTCACCAATATTTTCCCAAGAGAACTGGGGAGAGAACTCAACCGAGCCTTTGAAAAAAGACAGCTTGGCGATTATGAATACACTTTTATTATTTCTAAACAGGAAGCAGACCTTCTTCTGGAAAGAGCCGTTCTCTATGTGGAAACCCTGACTTCCTATCTTAAAAAAGAATCTTTGATCGAGTGAAGTATGTACAACCCACTCCATGACCCGTTTTATCCTTGCAAAGACAAAGACGGACGTTTGAGACAAGTCCCCCTCCGTTCCATTCTGCTAGGGGAGATAGTTGCTGATCCAGTGCATCCTGACCCGGCTTTGGAAGCGTTTCTGCGTTACATTCCCAGCCTTTTCCTGCAAGTCCTGCAAGTGGAACTGTCTAAGGAAGAATGGAACTCCCTCACTAAACGGGGAGTTGCCTCCAAATACTATCCAGATTTCAAGGAACGCCTCTCCCAACGTCTTGAGGAAAAGAAAGATTTCTTTAACCTCTACCCGGATAAAAATGGATTCTATCAACATTATGACGTGAAGACTGTGGCTCTCCAAGGCGAGACAGGTTCTGGTTGTAAAGTTGTGTCAGGACAGGAAGAAGGACTGGATGGATTGCTCCTGCACTCGGTTTCCGGAAACAATACCTGCCATCATAAACGACCTGCAACTCTGAGAAAAATTTGCGTTGGCTGTGCCCTGACTGGATTGCTTCATCATAATAATTTTTGTACGGCAGGATTGGCAGGACACGCCAATTTTCGAGGACCGCAGGCGTGGTTGTGTATGATTCACGCCCCGGATTCTTTTCAACGGATGATTCTCAATACTTATCTCTCCGGTTGCCTGAATCCTGACCTCACCGAAAACCAGGGCTGGCTTAAACCATCAGCCATTGATCAGCCTTCGTGGCTTCGTCCAGGACAGCCTAAGGACAAGGGATTCCAGGATTTAGCCCAGGATGTTGGTCTCCTCAGAGCGATGCTTTACACGCCCCGTCATGTGTTCTTTGAAATACAGCCCCAAAAGGGAATATGTGATTTGTGTGGTATGACCACAGAAAAACTCGTTGAACGCTATTATTGGCGAGGCTTTGGAAACCGTCTGGATAAAGTGAAGGATGGTTTTGTGGGTCATCCAACTCTGGCAACGTATGTGGATGAGAAAGCCCAGAGACTTCCCCAAAACTATAAACCGGATATCTGGCGCAATTTGGCATGTTTGAGTCTGAAGGATCTGGAACGAGATAAAAATCACTTTCAGATGGCGCCCCTGGTTCAGCAGTTTGAGGAACTGCGAGCTGATTCTCCTAATTTTTTTTATCAACTGGAACTCCAGGCTTATGAAGCCGATCAAGCCAAACTCCTGGGCTTTCATCATCAGGTCATTCAACTCCCCTTTTTCACCCAAGATCAAAAGGAGGATCAACAGTCTTTTTATCAGGCGTTGGAAGACCTCACCTCCGCCATGACAGAGATGACTGGCGTCTTCCGAAAAATGGGAAGCGCTGATAAAAAACGCAGTCAGGAACAACTCCCTCATCTTCAGGACACTCAGGATGAGTTAGTCCAGCACTGGGGTGAAGAAATCCTGAACCGTGTGTCCCTCTTTCGTCAGGCACAACAGCAAGGTCACCTCTTCACCCTTTTGCGGGACTATCTGAAAACCTGCCAAACCCGCCTGGTTCAAGCATTTCATGAATTGTGTGAAAGCTTTGGCTGGGAGGATGTTTCAGCCCAAAGAAAACTTCATCTGCAAAAACAAGGTTTGGAAAAAATGTTGAACAAAATTTATCGTAATTTTTTGGATAATCACCCCTCTGAAGGAGAAACCCCATGACCCATCAGGAACCATCCTCAGGCATCAACTCGCTCATCAAAGCCTATCAGTCTCTCAGCAATGGTGACCGCTCCGAATTGAGACGCCTGGAAGACTACCGGGAGGTTCCGTTACTTCCCGTGTTTTACAAAGTATCCCGCCTCTATTATACGAACTCGCAAGAACAGTGGAACCTCAGTGAACCCGTTCTTTCAGCGCTCCTGCTCTTCTGGCGAGATCGTAAAGCCAACGAGGAAAGTTTGCGTTTCATTCCCAAAGCCTTGGGCGAATCTTTGGTGGGCGATCCCAAGGCTCCCAAAATCAAACTCTCCCGTTTCAAACACATCATGAAGGCTGAAACGCTGGAGGAAGGGTTTGAGGCACTGCGTTCCCCCCTGAAAATGTTGCGTCATGAGGATTTGAACTGGGAGGAACTCGCCCAATTTCTCTCCGCGTTGAATAGCCAAAAACAGGACTGGATCAATCGTTGTAAACAAAAACTGGCAAAAGCCTATTTTGAAAAATATCCCCTTAAAGACTGAATCTTTAACTCTTTCTGCTAACCCTGAACCCAAAGGATGCCATGACCACTTTTATTCAAATCCACACCCTGACGTCTCATTCCACCCATAATCTCAACCGTGATGACCTGGGTTCCCCCAAGTCAGTGAACTTCCTCGGACAGCAGCATGGGCGCATTTCCAGTCAATGCCTCAAACGTTCTATTCGTAGTTTCATGAAGGAATTGCCCAATAATGAAATGCAAGGAGCTTTTGGAATCCGCACCCGCAAACTGCCGATTCTGGTGAAAGAGCATTTGCAAAAAAATGGGGTATCCGAAAAACTTGTCAAACTGATGACCACCGAAGTCGCTTCTCTTGGACAAAAAAACAAAGCCAAAGACGGTGAAGAACTCACCCAACTGATTTTTGTGACACAACAGGAACTGGAAGAAATCAAAAAATTGGCATTGACACTATGTCAGGAAAACGATGATAAAAAACTGGCGGATGTTAAAAAAGTCTTTGCCTCTGCTATCAACGAACTTCAGAAGCAACGCAAATTCCGTGATGGAGTGGACATTGCCATGTTTGGTCGGTTGACCACCAGCGAAGTCTTTGAGGATTGTGATGCTGCGGTGCAGGTGGCTCATGCCATCACCACCCATCCTGTCAAAAATCAGGATGACTTTTTTACAGCCGTGGATGATCTGAGAGAGGAAGAAATGGGAGCCGGACACATGGATGAAAAGCAGTTCAACACCGGCATCTTTTATCAATATGCCACGGTCAATTTTGATTTACTGGCACACAATCTAGGCAAGGACAACCTGCTGGCTCAACAGGCGACTTCCGCCTTTTTGAAATCGTTTGTGATGGCATTACCCACCGGCAGCCAAAACTCGATGGCTGCCCATCAGCATCCGTTTAGCATCCTGATCACCCTGGGCAATGGTGCCAACAGCAATCTCAGCAATGCGTTTGCGGATATTCCTTCCAAAGGCAACCTCCTGAAAATCACGACTAAGTCGCTGCTTTCTGAATTTATCAATGAACAGAGGTTTTTTGGAGATCTCAAAAAAGTCGCTCAGGCTTTTCTCGCCTGTCAAAATGCGGATTTTCTGAAGGATACCCCCCTGGACAACATGACGACCTGTCCCAATCTGACCGAACTCTGGAACAAAGTGAACCAGGCTCTGCAAGGAGTGCAGTCATGAACCGTGAATATCTCCTGATGCCCTTGTGGGCACCGATGCAATCCTGGGGAGACATGGTTTTGACAGGGGATGATCGCCCTTCGCTTTCGTTTCCCACTCACTCCGGATTATGTGGACTCATTGCGGCGGCGCTGGGACTGGAGCGTTCTGAAGCGGAACGATTGCAAGCGCTCCATCAGTCCCTCAACTTCATTGTCCTGGAAATCTGCAAAGGGGCTTTGCAGACAGATTTCTTTTCCGTCAAGGGGGTCGTGGTAGCTGATAAACTCAAGGTTGATTCGGAACGCACTCTCATTGGACGTAAAACCTATCTGGCGGACACCGCTTTTTTAGTGTCCGTTTTTCAGGAAACCCCTTCTCAAAAGGCTCCTTCCCTGCCTGAAATCGGCAAGGCGTTACTGAATCCGCAATATGCCCTGTATGCTGGACGTCGTGGACATCCGTGGTCGTTGCCTCCGGTTTATCATCAACAAGGGCAAGTCCCTGTGTTTTCCTGGGAACATCCCCTGGCAGAAATGGCAACGTTCAGAAACCTGGAGCAGACGTTTCAAAATCAGTTGGAAACCGACTTTCAATGTCAGGAAGCACTCTTCAAGAATCAAAAACTGCCTCCTTTTTCCAAAGAGGAGGACACTCGCTTCTATTGTGATGCAACCATTCTCCAAGGGGATTCCGCCATCACCGAGGCAACCTTGAAACAAGGCATCCCTTATCGCATCCGGGACCGTTATCTACCGGGTCCGCTGGACGCTCGACAGTTTGCTGAAAGACTCGTGTATCCCCTTGCACTGAAGGAGGTAGTTCATGCTGTATCTGAGTAAACTGACCCTGGCTTCACCTATTCTGGACGCTTACCAGTTGCATCAACAGTTATGGAAAGCCTTTGAAAATCAGACCGACTCGGCTCAACGGGAGTTCCTGTTCCGCATTGAAGAACAAGCTCCCCGTCAGCAAATTCTGTTGGTACACTCCTGTCAGGAACCCCACTGGGAACCGTGGCTGGCTCCCTCCGAATATGCCGTCAAAGCCTACGATCCCTGTTTTAGGGAAGGACAGCAGTTTTTCTTTTATTTACGGGCTAATGCGGTGGTTGCTGAAAAACGGGAAGGAGCAAAACGCTCTGTCAAAATTCCCATTCGTCCCAAAGAGTATATCCAAACCAGTCAGGATGAGTCTGGCAATCTCCTTTACTCCGGTTGGCTGGCAAAGCAGGCTTCTGAAAAAGGCTTTAAACTGCTGGCTGCCTCCCGAATGGGAGAACACCGTGCTTTTGGAAAAAAACACGGAGAATCCCTGATTCGTCTGACAGGGCAAAACCTGCGAGGACACCTGGAAATTACAGATGCTACAGCCTTCCTTTCGGCTTATGTCAATGGCTTGGGACGTGGCAAAGCCTTTGGGTTTGGAATGTTCAGCCTGATCCGGAGTTAAAATGGACTACCAGGATTTGAAAGCGGAAGTACGCGCCAATCCCCTGAAAGACCGTTTATCCTATCTGCATGTGGGTCATGCAAGGCTGGATGTGGATGACTCCGGGCTGGTGATGACTCAGACAGATGGAAGTCCTTTTCGGCAAATTCCTGTTGCTTCCCTCAGCCTGATCTTGCTCGAACCCGGTTCGGTGATTACTCATGAAGCGGTGAAACTGTGTTCCCAGCATAAATGTCTGCTTATTTGGGTGGGCGAAGGAGGTGTCCGAACCTATTCCGCAGGCTATACGGATTTTTCCAACAGTGAAAAAATCCTGCATCAAACCTGGATGTATCATGATCCCAAGCAACGCCTGATTGTAGTTCGTCGTATGTTTGAACAACGCTTTCAGGCGCCTTGCCCTGTCAACAAGAGCATTGACCAATTGAGGGGAATGGAAGGACAGAGAGTTAAAAAACGCTATCAGGAATTGGCAGAAAAGTACGATGTTCCCTGGAATGGACGTTTTTATGATCCTGACAACTGGGATAAGGCGAATCCTATCAATAAAACCATTTCGGTGGGAACCTCCTGCATGTATGGAATTGTGGAAGCTGCCATTTTAACAGCAGGATACAGTCCGGCTGTGGGGTTTCTGCATTCAGGAAGCCCCTTGTCCTTTGTGTATGACATCGGAGATCTGTATAAAGATTCACAGGTGTTACTTCTGGCTTTTGAACTCGTGAAAGCGCATGCAGCCCAAGCTGAAACCCTGATCCGGCATGAGTTACGTAACCGATTTCGGGTCAATCATTTTTTGGCAACCATCATTCCGGATATTGAAGCGATTTTGGCTCCTGAAGTTTCGCAAGAACAGCATACGGACATTTCTGGCAGCACTCTTTCTGAATCCAGTTCTCCCTCCATCACAGCATCAACCTCTGATAAACCGTCTCCACCTCTTCTGGATTTTGATTAATATAGATGTCCAGATAAGTTTCTTCCAAAACTCCCTCACCCCTTGTGGGAGAGGGTTGGGGTGAGGGGAAAAATAACAAGAAAAAACTTTTCTGGAGAACTATATGGTTGTGATTCATGTGGAAAACGCTCCTGACAAATTGAGAGGAACCCTTACCGCCTGGTGTTTGCAGGTACGGGCTGGAATGTATGTAGGTAAAATGTCAGCACGTTTACGTGATGAGATTTGGGCTATGATTACCGGAGTCCGTAATGCGGAATTTTCTGCGGTGATGGTCTTTGACGCTCATAATGAACAGGGATTTTCCATGAGAACCTTTGGGAAAAATCGCAGAACGGTCGTCCTGATGGAAGGTTTGGAACTGATTGAGTACATGCCCCATTTTGAAAAAGCAGAGGAACAGGAATCTCAAAATTCAACTTGAAAAGTGCTTCAATCTATGGTTTAAACCTTTCATCATGTTTCTTCCTGCTGCTGTTTCAGGAGGATAAAACATGATGTTTCCTCCCAATTTCCCACCTTAAAACGTATAGCCATGAACTCGATTCGGCGTTATGATTTTTTGACTTCTTTCAAGCTGCTGATTTTTCAGTAATTTTTGGAAGGGGCTGCCCCGCACCTGCGGGGATGAATCGAGGAGGTGTATGTTCCTCTTCTTTCTGTGAAAGGCTGCCCCGCACCTGCGGGGATGAATCGACCTCAGTAACCGTGTTAGATAACATGGGTTAGGCTGCCCCGCACCTGCGGGGATGAATCGCGACTTGCCTGTAAGAGCTTTGATTAACCCATGGCTGCCCCGCACCTGCGGGGATGAATCGGTACCGGCAAACCGTAAGGCCATTCACTGTCAGGCTGCCCCGCACCTGCGGGGATGAATCGCGACTTGCCTGTACGGTCCTTTAATTAGCCCAGGCTGCCCCGCACCTGCGGGGATGAATCGAGGAGGTTTATGTACCTCCTCTTTCACAGGAAGGCTGCCCCGCACCTGCGGGGATGAATCGATTTTATTGATGAATTATTTTACATTTTACACGGCTGCCCCGCACCTGCGGGGATGAATCGACTCTCCTAGAGGAGATGGGAGCTATCCCAGCGGCTGCCCCGCACCTGCGGGGATGAATCGCAAGGTTTGCCGGTACCTTAACCGGCAAAAAAGGCTGCCCCGCACCTGCGGGGATGAATCGCTTAGAGCCTGCCTCATGGAAAATGCGCGTCCGGCTGCCCCGCACCTGCGGGGATGAATCTAAACTGTTCCCCGGCCTAAGCGTCGGGGAAGCGGCTGCCCCGCACCTGCGGGGATGAATCGCTATTGGCGGTTACAAGCCTTCAAAAAAAAACAGGCGGCCCCCCCCCGCGGGGGGGGATCGGGAATTTTGTATAAAAACACCCCTC
>JBBCAX010000352.1:0-14853 GCA_051382335.1 Deltaproteobacteria bacterium TL4 | reverse complement strand
GAAAAAGCCTACGCGACCGAGTTAAGGCAGTCCGGTGTGGAAAAAATCCTCGGAATCGCGGTCGTAGTCCAGGGAAAAAAAGTTAAACTCAAACACCTGGAGCTTTGAGTCGCAAAATTTTTATTCGGATTACGCGGCTCCAGCCTCGTAACCCATACCCCGCGGCTCCAGCCGCTTTTTATTTCAACCCCAGCGGAAAGCTCATGCCCTGGAGGCTCTTCTGCGGAATTTGTTCGTAGCCATACTGTTTGTACGTGAGTTCCGGGAGGTTGGTTTCCACATACTCAGCCAACTCGTTGACGCTGATCTGGTTGTCTCCGCCATAAGATTTACAAAAAACCCATCGGGTTTTAGTGGAACGAACCCTTGAAATTCAACCCTTAAAACGACAAGAACGTTGGAGTCAAGCTATCGCGATTGGAAGTAAAAAATTTGTGGAAGGATTTGGGGAGTCACTCGGAGAAAAAATGAAAGGGAGACTTCTTGAGACTGAAGACGGATTTGAAATCCGGGAACCCTCACCTCATTATGGAACCTGTGAAGGCTCTCCTCACTACCTCGAAGGAGACAATTCCTTTCCATGATCTAGTGTTTTGTCACTATTTTATTTCCACGGCTCGCTCAATGCGTTGACAATATCCCTTCTGGAAAGGACTTCGGCACACTGCTCCCATAGAAAGGCTTTGGGGTCGAGAGTGTTGCGGTATTTTATGGAGAAAGCATCCTGAGCTTTTTTCCGTTCGTGGATATATTCATTGATTCGATCTTTCAACGCTTCTTCATCATCAATCCATTCGTCATCAATGGTATCGGGAAGACTGCCAAAAATGTCGTAGGTGTCCTGAAGACGTTCAGAAAGAACTTTATAAATATGCTCATCCTGGGTTTCGCTGTAGACGAGGTTGAGCATGTCCACATATTTGCGAGCCTGACCAAAACGTTTGATTCGGCCCAATCGCTGTTCCAGACGGGAGGGATTCCATGGCAGATCGACGTTGATCAGCGTTCCCAGTGTCTGGAGGTTGAGTCCCTCGCAGGCGGCATCGGTCGCCACAACCAGCCGGATTTCACGGGTTCGCACTGCGCTCTTGATGGCTTCACGCTCCACGGAATTAAAATCCTGATCTCGGTAAAGACCACTTTTGCCAGCTCCGGCATAAACCGCGACCACTTCACCCTTGAATGCTTTTGCGAGCTCTTTGGCGATCCATTCGACCGTGTCGTAATACTGACTGAAAATGATACAGCCATGCTCCAGCCAGGTTTTCCCCTCAGAACGGAACTCTGTCAGGAACCACTTGACCGTATCAAATTTGGAATCCACCGCTTCAGGACGAGAAAGTTGCGTTACAATTTCATGAAGACAGGCAACCTCCTCAGGAGTCATTTGCGAAAGGATATGTTCCACTTTTTCCACATGGTCTTCATCTTCATTGGAAATTGAGTGTTTCAACATGTTCTGAGCGGTTTTGAGACCAGAGGCAAAGCTGGAACAGATACGTTGCAGCATCAGCGATTTCATAAACCCGCCCGCTTTGGTTCGTGATTGAAGGAGTTTGCTGAACTCCTCCGCTTTCTGGTAGGCGACCTCGAAGAGCGTGTTGGTGGGAATACCAAGACCCACGAATCGTGATTGATAGAGATAGCTCTTTTTGGGGATCGGGTGGGTATTGACTCCGACCTTTTCCAAAAGTCCATCATCTTCGAGTTGTTTGCGTTTGCGGAGCACAGTATGTCGAATGACGGGGTTGTAGAGCTGAAAAAAATCGGAAGCGAGGCACTCGGAAAGCCACATACTCTGCACCAGAAAATCGAGATCTTCAAACCGGTGTGAGCAGATAAAATTTGTGGGTTTGATGTTCAGATGGTCTCGAATATTCTGAACTGTATGATGTTCCTTCCCCGGTGGAAGTGGATTGTTCAACCATCGCCATACTTCTGATTCAGTGGTTGGAACAATGTGCCCTGTGACCATGGGGATGGACGACTCGTGGTTTCTCCAGGGCGAAAGCGAATCACCCAAAACAAACTCAGCGCCGCTGTTGAGAATTCCCAGTAGATCCCACAGTTCTCGAACATGGGTCTGAATGGGGGTTGCCGTCCCCAGAATCAGGTGTCGTGTCCGCTTTCCTATTTGTTGCATAAAGGCCAGCAGGTTATTAGGCTGGGTTGCGTCGGCCCCCAATCCTCCCTTGACACGAGCTTTATGGGCTTCATCGAGGATGATTGTTCCAAACTTGTTTTTGAGAAGGATTCCTGCTTCTTTCACATAATCGCCTTTTTCCCGCTGATGCATGATCAGACCAGTAGAGATAATGGCAATTTGATAGGGACAATTTTTGATGGAGGAGGGTTCCCCTCTCGGGGAGAGGATCTGCCCTTCAACACCAATCCATACTTTTTTCTGAGAAGACCAGATCGCGCTGGGGATTCCCAGTTTGTCCTTCATTTCAATCTGCCACTGAAGGATGAGCGTTGACGGTGCCAAAATCAGAACAGGACCATCCTCCAGCAGAGCGCTCACCAGAGCGCTGGTCGCCATTGAAAGGGTTTTCCCGACACCTACTTCATCCGCTAGAAGAAGACGGGCTTTGCCGTAGAGTTCACGATGTTCCAGAAACATGCTGACAAAGGAACGCTGCCAGGGCTGAAGCTGTTCCCCTCCACGATAGATAGGAGCCTCTGCCATGGCCGCAGCCGGGACATCGGCGGGTTTGAGTTTAAGAATTTCCAGGGTCACTTCTTGACGGTTGGCTACACGGCGAATTTCAGCAAAAATTGCGTCGGGAAGCGGAACGCCTTCTTTCCAGAGTTCCCAAAATTCTTCTTCAATCCAATCAGCGCTGACCTTATCGTCATCCTGCCAGACCAGTTCATAGTTGTGAGCAAAGGCGCTTTTGGACTCTTCGCAAGAAATTCGGTGTCCAGCTTTTCGGTGCGTGAGGAGAAACGGCGGAGGGTCATATTAGTTCTGTTCCTGCCTAGCTGAGTTTTAGATGAGGGCCAATGTAACCGACATAGAGGTGTCTGGAATCATGATCCGGGAAAAAATGCAGACGGTATCCCTTGGCCAATTTGACATGGTTCTCAAAAATTGCTTCGCGACCTTCGGGTAACCAGAAAGTCCGTTCTCGTCTTAATTGCGGCGTATTCAATACTGTTTCAGATTCTCCACTAACTCGGTGATTCAAACCGGAATCACGTAATGAGTCAGCGCTATAGCTTTGATAGACCCCATTTTTCCACATTTTAGTAAATGTATTCAAATGAGTCAATGCTTCTTTGACCTGTTCCAGAATGGTATGGCTTGCGGACCACGAATTCAATTGTTGAGGCGCTTTTCCACAGAAAGTAAGGTTGGGAAACAATTCTGTTCGCTGGTCATAGAGGGCTTTCCCTGAAGTAATGAGTGAGTTTATTCGTTTCTGAAACTGATTGATTTCGTTTTCAAAACTGGGGATGGAATAAAAATTGAGAAGATCCTGCGAACGGGTTTCAATTTCGCCCGATGCGTTTAACGAATCCACTTCTATCCGCAAGGGAGACGTTGTCCAGGGATCTCGTGTTGGGAAACTGGTAAGTGGCGCTTCATTCCATGCGGCGGCACGAAGAGCCAAAAAGGAGGTCTTGCCATTAAACCTTACATCAAACAGTTCCAAGCCTTCATCAATATCTTTCTCACTGAAAAACGGTTGCCGTGTCGCAATGCTCAGGAACGCCCTGATGATATCTTTATTTTCACCATTCCGGTTTACACCATACCAGTCTTGCCAAAAATAATTATGAGCCAGTTCCAGTCGAAACCATTTTTGGTCAATACTTTCATCCACAAGAATCATTGAGAACCCCATCTGTTTTGCTTTAAGACAAATTCTCAGAAAGTCTGGAACAGATTGGTTCGCCGCGTCGCTCGCGTCAAAAGGCAGGGAGTGGTGGTTAAACACAAGACATGGAGTCATAACAGTTTCTCCAACTGTCGGTCACTCTCATCAAAAAAACCCTGCGGCCAGATATCAATTCGTCCTTCCTCATCCAACTCCGGTGTAACGACAAGCGATTCATGGATGGAAGTCGTACTCCGCTCAAGATAAAAGATTTTGATGTCCGGACCTTGAATTACTTTTTCTTTAACAGCCACTCTAATGCCATTTAAAAAATGATCTGAATGCGTTTCAATGAATAATTGAACGCTACATTTTGCGGCTATAGCACATAATTTCCCTAAAACGGATTGACCTCCAGGATGCAGATGTGCTTCCGGATTTTCAATAATGAGCATGTCGCCTGGTTTTGATCTTAAAATAGCGGTAAGCACCGGCAAAACAAAGGTAAGACCAAAACCGACATTTTGAGGTTTGAATCCAGCAGTGACCTCAGTGCCCTGCTGGAAAGCGTAACTCAAAGCAACCGTATTCATGGTTGAATGGAGTTCCGCATGGATCCGTATCCCTGGAGAAATTTCCGACATCCACTTGTCAAGGTTATCCAGAAGAGATAAAGACGTAGCGTTTGGATGTTTCAATGCATGGATTGTAAGAGGTGACAATCCATATTCCGCGATATAATGTGCGGTGTATTCGCCATGATTCCCAATAGAATTCAAATCCTTGATGTAATAATCTGATACCTCATAGGAGGATCTGGGGCTTAACCTGTCGGCGGAAAGATACTGAAAATTCTTATTAAACAGACTGGGCATGACATCGTCTGGCAGAATTATTTTTTCCGCCAAAGGCTGTAAATCAGATTTATTGGAATAGTTGAACACAAAGTGAATGGGAGTCTGTTTGTCCCAGGTAAGAGTAAACTCAATGGTCTCTATTTCCGCGTTTTCCGACAAAATATCCTGCCCTGTTCCTACCGAGGCGTAGTCCCCTTTCAGAAGCAGCCCTTTGTTGAACAGTGTATTTTTTTCATGAGACTGTCGGAGCAGAAGCAGTGTCTGGATCAAGGAGGATTTTCCCATGCCATTCAGTCCACTGAAAAGGTTTAATGCCGCAAGGGGAAAACTGGCATCATTGAGTGATTTGAATCGTTGAATTCTAATAAACTTAAGCACTGAGAACCTCCTTGATTATTTGTGCGACCCTGTCTCGCCTGATTCGGAAATGGTCTTTTTTTTGAGTAGAGTAACTGATCGACCGAATGTAATCATTATCGTTTTTCATAAGATTGCTGTGTTTTTCCACAAGCAGATCTTTGAACTGGTACAACGTTTCAAACTCCTCTACGTTCAATCTGTCCAGAACATTTGTCCAGACTTCAAACAGGGTTGAGTTCTTCCAGCGTCGTCCTGATTTCTGTTCATCAACACGTTTTTCAAAAGCTGATTCTCCGAAGATTTGCCAGCAACGCTGAATGGCTGTATGGAATGATTGCTGATATCGTTCCAATTCAGCGGACGTTGATTTTTCAAGTTTGTCAATCATCTCATCCAGAAACGTGGCGATATTCTTTCTGCTCTGTTCATAATCCATAAACCGAAAGGCGAGATAGCGAAGAACCCATTCCTGATCAATCATTCTCTTTGACTGATCACCAATCGTTTTTCTCAGGCATTCCTCAGTAGTCAGTTCTTCCAGAAATTTTCGTATTTCCGGTTTGGTCATCGCATTTCTGATTTCCTGGTCATTGAGAACCAACCCCCCTGTGTTGATTCTCCTGAAAATGGAATACTTCACAGCCGCTGGAGTTCCCGGCTGAATCAGGAAGAGAGTCACCGGGCATTCATCAATCCTTCGTTGATAAGTCCTGGGAAGATCATCGTAACTAAAACCGGTAAAATTTTTTAGATATTCCAGACCACGAAGTTTTAGCTTTTTTTCCACCACAAATTTGCGAATCGCTGAAAGACGTTGAAGACCATCGACAATCAGCCATTTGTCTTCATTTGAAGCATCAAAATAGAAAGCCGGCAGGGGAAATCGAATGAGAATGGATTCCATTAACCGGGACATCTTCTGGTTATCCCACAAATCAGCATGACGCTGAAAATCCGTATTGAAGTCTATTTCTTCGTGTCCAATCCGCTCAATGAGATTGCGTAAAGAGTCCTGTTTCGGGGTGATATTGATTTCTGCCGGATTAAAAGGTTCCTGCATCACCATATCGGAAGGTTCCTCATCGTCGGTCTCATGAGTGGTATCCGGAGTTTCTATCTCGATCAGATCCTCTTCAAGAGATTCAGTGAATTTATTAGTCGTCATCATAACCTCTGATTGCTAATCGCTTCAGCCAGCACCCGTGCCGCGCTGGCTTCGGATTCGGGATGAAAGGTTTTGGTGGGTTTGAGGCTTTCCCGCTTTTCCGCGAGGTAGTCGGCCATTTTGGCCAGCAGGGGTTTGTTGGGCATATAGTTGGGGCAGTTCTCCATCAGGTGCAGGAGCACATCCTCCACTTCCACATCCTTGTTTAACTCATACATGGCATAGAGCAATGCTCTCAACGGAGTTGACGCAATCTCCGCGTCGCCGGACATCAGGGAACTCTTGAACTCACTGGAAAGTTTGAGCCGGGCCGCATTGGCTTTGGAAGCGTCACTCATCATCTGATCAAAATGATGAACCTTGAAGGCTTTGGCGAAATTCTGGTAGTTGTCCAACGTTTTACTGCCCTGATGTTCCATCTCCGCCATTTTGAGATAGAACCGCTCCACCGCAGCGAGTTTTTGCCATTCCCCTTTTTCAAAACCCACCGGAACCAGAAACTGCACCGCGCTCTGCACCGCGAAATCAATCAGTTCATCCACAAACGTTTTTTTGCCTTTCTGACGGGGGGCTTCGGCTTCTGTGACCATATTCTTGCCGTCAATGACAGAATAGGCCGTAAGCACCTTGAGGGCGGCGGCGTACCCGGCCATTTGCAAATCAGCGTCGGTATAAAGCCCCTCCGCGCCTTGAGAACTTGTCTGAACATTCTGTAGGTTGGGTGGAGCGGTAGCGATACCCAACAAAGAATTGCCGTTTACGCCCGAAACGGAGGGGGGTGTCGGGTTTCGTTCCTCTACCCGACCTACGTGTTTCGCAGACACATTCTGAGAACGAACTGCTTGATCCAGACCGATCAGGGATTCCACCTGTTTTTTAACGGCGTCTTCAATTTCCCAGCCGAGATCATCCCGGAAGGTTTCCAACTGCTGATGCCGTTTGCGCAAAACCAGAATGATCGTGCCTTTGACATTGGCTCCCTGTCGGAGCGCCGAATCGGTTTCCGTGACCACATACCACGCCGCGGTCACCTGCAAGCCACTGGCCCAGATGATGTTGGTCATATCCCCCCAGATCGAACCGCTCTGGTGCGTGAACATCAAGACCTGAATGCCATTGTCCGGCATCTTTTCCGCCATTTTGCGGTAAGCCGAAACCATCCCCTGCCGGAAGCCCTCATCCTCACCCTTGATCGCCAACGAACGACGGCTGTCCCAAGTCCAGTGGGCAAACTCCGCCGGAGGATTTTTACGGAGCCAGGCAATGAAAAACTCGGTGATTTCCTCGTATTTGACCGCATCCCCGTAAGGCGGGTCGGTGATGTAAAGGTCGTTTTCGGAAACAATTTGATTGGCTGGTGTGGATTCTATTCGGATCTTTACATTGAAAGGAAAATTTTTGTAATTAGCCTGAAGAATCGGGATTAACCCACCAAAACCACGAGATCCATAAACATAGAGAGTGTTCAATGCTTGATTGGTAAATACATGCTTAACCCCAGCGCGTCCATCCGCTGCTTTATCCCACATACTCAACCTGCTGTTATATTGTACAGACTGACAAAAAGCAGGAACTGTTGTAGCTGCCGTAGAGAAACTGCGAATCAGTCCCAACACCAGCAACTGCCTCGGATTGAACAGATGATGCCAATGCGTCCAGCCTCGTTCACGAATGGGTTGATCTGTATTATATCCCTTTTCAATCACCATATCAGGTACAAAGCCTTTTTCCTGCCATTCGACGAGATGGGAAGCAACGGTGTCGATGACTTTCTGTTCCCGTGCCAGATCATCAGGCGTAACGGAACGGAATTCATATTCATCGCTGTTGCTGTTCTTCTTTTTGCGCATCCATTGCACACAATAGAGCCGTTCCTGAAAGAGGTCATCGGGACGGGGGATGAAGTCGGTTTTTTCCCAGAGCCGTAACCGGTTTTTGTTTTCTTTCCCCTCCTTGTAGTCTCCCCGAATGGTATTGATACTGACTCTGTACAAATTAATTCCATCGGGTGAATGAACCACATGGCCACTTTGGACAGTTCCCAGTTTTGCTTTTAGCATTTTTTCATTGGATACATTCAACGCTATTTGAATTTCATAGGACTTATTTATTGGGTCAGGGTTCAGTTCAACCACAGCTTTGTGATCTTCGCTGACAATGAAGCTAGGCATGAGCGGCACTTTCCAACCAGTTTCAGGACAGATTGCTTCCGTACAATATAGAAAAGCTTTGGGTAACCAACCGGTTCCGTCTGTTTCAATACCGAGCAAGTCAGTTGCATCCAACTCTTCACAGCGTTTTGCCTGCCGTACCTGTTCGTTGTAGCGGAGAACGAGATATTCCCCCACAGTATCCTGTCTGGAGAGCGGGAGTGTTGCTTCCAGTCGTTTCTGCATGGTCTGGCTGTCCATTCCCATCAGCAGTTCAAAGATTTCCAGGTCTTTGAGGTGATCCTCGGTAGCAGGAAGCAGACAGCCCAGAATACAGGCTTTGTTTAGAATGAGAGGTTTCCTTCCTTTCCAGTAACTCCCCAAAGCAGTCAGTGTTTTTCCCTGATTTGACATCTGCTCCTTGAAACTTTCGGCTGAGATTTTCTGAACCGGAAAGAGGTATTCAATCAAAGCGGGACGGTCTTTCCATTGGAAGGGGTCAAGCATGGGGTTGCTCCTTTGCGGTGATGTATTTTTGTTTGGGACTGTTGGGTTTATCTGGAATAGTCAGTTGCAGGCGACCCGCTTCAATCAAGGGAAGAATATGTCGCTTATAGTTTAAATAAACGACAGCCAATTCAAGATGTTCCAGAATCTCACTTTTTGAACGTGGAATTTGGCAAAATCGCACAATGTTTTCTATCCTTCTAACTTGCTCACTAACTTGCTCACTAACTTGCTCACTAACTTGCCCTGTGACTTGGGGGGTAACATCCCCATTCTCACGGATGATAAAAAAATCAGGCAGTTGAATGATCACCTTGAACAGGTCATCTTCAATCATTTCAGGATCAGACCGGGAAAATTCGGGTACATATTTCAGGAGGTTTCTCACACCAGACCCCAGTTCGTCTGCCAGCCCTATTTCGCTGAACACTTTTCCAATCGCGGGATTTTTGGGGTAAGGCATGAAATTGGCCAGATCCATCTTCCCCATCCCATGAGGTCGATTGCTGTTTTCAGCGTAAATTCTGGTTCTTTCAATGATCAGTCTTGCGGGGTAGGCTTTTACATATTCCCGGTGCATCAGCATGTTGGCGGCAATTTCCCGCATGATCTTGTCGCGGATACTGATCCGCCGCGTGCCTTCCAGATAAAAGGGATCGGGCAGGTGTTTCTGTCCAAAAGCCATAATGCGGTCATAGCTTTCGATCAGGTTGGTGCGCACCACATCCCGATCATCGTAACGGTCCAGGTTATGCCGTCTCAGGATTAAGTCGGTCTTATGGTGGGAAATCGTTGACCCGATCGTTTCATCTTTTCCAAACAGCAGAATGCCCGCCAACGTGATTCCCGTTTTTCCAGTCTCCGGATCTCTGCCATACAGACTGGCGCTTTTCAGTAAGTCCATATCATTGAGCGTATTCCAGGGATGATTTTTTCTCTCGAAGTTTGCCATTCTGCGGGCGCGCTCCATCAACTCAGGGCGCAGATCGGCCAGTTCACAATAGGGATAGATCAGATTTTCCGTGAAGGCTTTCTGTTTATTGAGGTAAAGATTGGCGATCCGTTCCTGTCGGCCTGTGATATCAAAGTCTCCATCCTGATTGCGGTCAAAGATTTTTCCATTGCACTGGTGAACTTGTGAGCTTTCAGGAATGTAAACGTACAAAACGAGTTTTCCTTCAATTTCAACCTGCTCCAGCGACAAATAGACGGAAGGACTGAGTTTGGAAGGATTGTTGATGGTGTTGACAAAATCTTTTTTGATCTGCTCGAGGGCATCAGGGTTAATTCCTGTAAGCACTCCCTTGTCATTCACGCCCAGCAGAAGTTCTCCGCCCGCACGGTTCAGAAAGGCGCAAATCGTTTCATAAACGTCCTTATTGAGTGCATCCCGACAGGTTTTGAACTCCACCTGCACGGTTTCACTTCCGGCGATCAGTTGCTGTATCCGTTTTTCGTTCATAGGGTGCCTTTTTCATTCATCAAATCAAAAAGGGACATTGATTCCTGTTCGGAAGGCTTTCGTTTCTGAGGTTTGATTTTCTGATCAACACGGATACCAAGCCCATCAGACAGAGCACAATACAGAGCCTTCCTCCAACCCCGATCCTTATCAGGAGCCTGACCCGCTTCAGAAGCTGTTTTCGAGTAAAGCCACCAGCGTTCTTCCGGTCTCAAGGCCAGCCATTTCTGACAGAGGACGGGGCATTCCTGTGGTGAGGCATGTTCTGCCGCCCAGGCAAGAATACAGAGCTCACGGCCTAGAAATCGATCCAGTTTCACTCTGCCGACATTCCAGGAACCGGTGCTCATTTTTTTTGTTTTCAGGCGAGCGTTAAAATCCCGTCGGGCATCATCCCTGATTTTGTTCCAAAGTTCCCTGGCAAGTACAACCCGGCATTCGGTCGTTTCACGACGGGTTTCATCTCCGTCAAAGCCAAAATCTTCAAAGATACAGACGGCCTCTTTGGGGCTTGCTGGAATTTCTACCACAAAGTGATGTCTCCCGAAAACGGATGGCGCTCCAAAATCAATCGTGTCGTTCATGTTTAGCGTTTAGGTGTCAGGTTTTAGGTTTTAGGTTTTGGCTATTCACTTAATCTGGGACACTTGAGGGTAGGCCGGAACTACGTGTCCGGCAAACTCAGCGCTCAGAAAAGCGGGGCATGTAATCCCCGCCTACCAATGTCCCGCATTAAGCAACACGAAGAACACTAAAAAAAGTTTTTTTTATACTCGAAAACTAACCGCTAACGGTTAACGGCTAACGGCTAACGGCTAACGGCTAACGGCTAACGGCTAACCCCTAATCATTCCTGAATCACCTCTCCGTTTCCAATTTCAATGCCCATTTTTTTTGCAAACTGCTCCAGGTCATAACCGGTAGGCGTGTAGGCTTTTTTAAATTGCATGACCACAGGCGCATCCGCTGAGAGCAGGGTTTGAAGGTGAGAGAGTTCCTTTTCGAGGAACTCCGCGTCAATTTTCATTTCCCCGATGGACAAGTGAATCACTTTGGGAGAAGACCCAAGCATCAAGGTCACCTGTTCAAAAGTGATGTTTCTCTCCTTGGCAATCTTCAGCCCTTCATAGGTCTTTGCGGAATTATCAATACGCTTTGGTGTAGGACTATAAAGCTGTGCCGGTTTTTCCGCAATGATTAAAATTTCTTTTGAACCCGACTTAGCGAAAGTGAAGTTTCGTTTTGCCTCAAGGCCTTCACATTCCGCAAAGACATAGACGGTCGCGTCGCCCTCACCAATTTCAATGGGACCTGTGTAATCCATACCGTTACGGGCTTCCGAGCCATCAAGGGTATAGCGAATGGTTCCTTTGGGAGCGACAAAAAGTTCCACTGTCCTGAAATTTTCGTTGAAGCGGTTTCGAATGGTCAGTGTGTTGGTCCAGGTGGTTGGCGTTCCTGTCTGATTTTTACCAGTGGGATCCACCGCAAGAAACTGCACGCGCAGAGCCTTGGTCATCAAAACGGTATCCTTGAGTACAGGGCTGTTTTCCGAAACGGCACCATCCTCCTCCTGGTAATGAATTTTGGGGCTGTTTCCCGAATTGACCACATCAATCTTGAGACGCACCTTACCCATGTCGTCAGGATTGCTGTCAGGGAAAACGACAACCTCGGTCAGCTTCGCTTTGGGCTTTCTGGTGAGGTAACCGTTTCCCATATCTTCCCAAAGACCGCGTTGAAACGCTTCCTGAGCCAACTGGTCAAAACCTTTTGACGGCAGCCACGGCATTTGGGATTTCTGCCTCATTTTATCCAGCAGGTCCGTTTTTCGCGCGTCATTCTGAGAACCGAAGAGCAGTTGTTCGGCCCTGGCTCTCAAGGCATCAAAGTTTTCAGGGATTTGAGTATAGAGCTTGATGGGGTCAGAAGTCAGGGTTTTGATGACCTGCCGCTCACCATTGTAGGGTTCGTTGGAAGGATAAGTGCTGTCCAGAACCTTTGCTCGAAGAATATCTTGCCCCTGAGTGTTTCCCGGAAAAAGGAGTTTGTCAAAAACGGCCAGAACGGTGGTTTGAAAATCCTGTTCATATTGGGCCTTCTTCTCGTCGAGTTCCTTGCGCTGAGGATGAGAAGCGGCAATTTCGCTATCAGCCTTCGTCACCGCATAAACATGACGAGCCGCTTTTTCAACACTGGCGATCGAGGACTTGTCACCGGTGAGCACAAGCACATTATTTTTGTTGATGAGACCTTTGAAAAAATTGGCAACCACTCCAGGAGGAGTTTTTCCATCAGGGCTAATGATGAGCAAGGCCCGACTGGTTTTCAATACGGCATCCGCCTCATCCATTTCAGGAAGCGAGAGGATGCGCTCGTAAGCTTCTTTGGTTGTAGGCTTGTACATTTCGTTCATACGATGGCGAATCAGCTCGTCAATTTTATTTTGCGGCGCTCTGTCCGCATATCCCTGAAGTTTCTTGGTCAGGTTTTCCTGATGATCGAAATAACTTCTTCCTTCTTGAGTCTGGTGCAGATACCAGGCGGATTTGTGAAGTTCCGTAAACGCTGTCCGAAAATCACTGGCCTGATGAATGGGATCAATCAGGCATTCAAGCATTTCGCTTTCGGAAAGACCTTTGATCGAATTGACAGCGGTGGACAAACTTGCCGTCAGGAGCAGGGCTCCAACCTGTTTCGCGTAGTTGTTACCGTTGGCAATATCAATGATCTGCGCGTGAGCGCTGGATGTGGAGTCCCAGAGATCTTTGGCAATGACATCACGCATTTCAGAGATATCCGCAAGTTTCTCCCGGACCTCATTGATAGAAATGTCAAAATGCTGTGCTCCAATGAGATAGACATCGTCGGAACTTTCCCAAACCGATTTCAGAAGACGGGAAACCAGTTCCATCAACCCCCGAGTCTGTTTGAACTTCTCATTTTCTTTGAAGAGCGCGACAATGCTTTTGAAGCTTGGGTGAAAGGGATAGGTTGATTCAATTTCATTAGCAAGAGATTCAGCGCTGCGTTCCACCGTTTTTGCTTTTGCCGCTTCAGCCAGACGCCCCGCATACACCGCAGAAATATCCGCAATTTCACTTTTGTCGGGAAGAGACAAAAAAAGACGCTTTCTGAGAATTTCGTAAATCTCATTCGATTCCAAATTGACCGGTGTGATGCTCACTTCGGCCCGGCCCACTTCCTGCGTGGCGTCGTCAAGCGCTCGTTGAATCAGCTTGCCTCCGGTGTCATAAGCCGCTTCCAGATCAGACACCACAATACAGACATTCTTTTTCTTTTGTCCGGCAGTCAGCATGTTTGAAAAGGCACGGGTGATCACATCCGCTACCGTTCCCTGACCTAAGGCTTGCGTGTTATAGTAGTGAAAGTAAGGCGGCATTTCATCCAGCAGAATGAGAATGGGATCCTCTCCTTCAAACAGTTTCAACCAGGCCTGCTCATCAGGAGCTTTGGCTCCAGCTTCCCAGTATTCCCGAAACAAAGCTTCCTTTCCAAGCTGACGAGCGATTTCCCCCCATAAATAGGTATGGGGATTGTTTCTCCCATTGAAGGCCGCGATCTTTGCTGTGCTAAAGTTGGACTGACAGGGTACGTCGCCAATCAGCTTGGAACGGAGAACAGGGTCTTTCGCAAGTAGTCCAAAACCAACCATTACGTGTGTTTTACCCCCACCCATCGCCTGTTTCAGATGAAACACAGAGTCACCGATTTACCCGCCAGACGAGCCATTCCTTTTGAGAGGAGGGTCTTCATCCCATCCGTAATGAACGTCTTGTTGAAATACTCCTGACCATTGGTTTCATGAATGATCTGATCGAGTTGTTCGATCTGATCTCCAACATTAATGTCTAGAGCTTTGGGATGTAGCTTGCAAGCACTACGAATAGTTTTCATTGTTAACTCCTTGTTACTGAACGTTTCCACTCTGTCTTCTGGGCTTGGGAATGGGAGTGATGAACTCTGCTTTGTGGTGATCTTCAATAATCTGGGCTTGGTCGTAAGTTTGGCCAGGGCTTCCCTTTTTTTTCGCTCTTTTGATTTTATTAATTCGGAGTCCAGAACCGCGTGGGTTCTCCCTGGAAAATGGGTTTGGGGTTCTAATTTTTTTCAGTCTCCCTGCTTGTTTTTCGGCTTCGGGGAGACTATGCTTGTCTTTTATAGATTTTTTGCCGTAAAGGCAAGCAGAGAAAGGAACAGTGATGACACTCAAACGCAAACTTCCGATCGGGTTATCGGATTTCAAGGAATTGATAGAAAAGTCGTACACCTATGTGGACAAGAGTCTTTTGATTCAGGAGGTGCTGGAATGTGGGGATAAAGTACTCCTCCTGCCCCGTCCAAGACGCTTTGGGAAAACTTTGAATCTTTCCATGCTGAGGTACTTCTTTGAAAAAACGGAACCTGCCAACACCGCGCTGTTTGCAGGGTTGGCGATTGAGCGGCATCCGGAACTCATGGCCAGGCAAGGGCAGTATCCGGTGATTTATCTCACCTTCAAGGATGT
>JBBCAX010000351.1:0-2654 GCA_051382335.1 Deltaproteobacteria bacterium TL4 | reverse complement strand
TCACGAACCCTTATTTTCTACGGGTTTCCTCCAATTTTTCAGAGGGCCAAAAAGTGGGCAAAAAAATCACATCAAAAAGGCATGTTTTGGACGACCTAGCCCAATACCCGCGCACAGGTTTGTAGTCCCGCCTTTATGCGGAAAACCTTGCTGAAAAGCAGCCTAAGGGCGGAACTACAAACTTTTCACCATGATTTCAGGAATACTTGCGGTAATTATATAACTTACTGTAATTTTAGTGCTTATTAATTAACGTTCCCATTTCTTGCACGGGTATTGATCTATAGTCCGATGAAAATATAATGAAGCAGCAGTGAATGATCCATGAAAGGAAATATGAAAAAAGAATTATTAATTGTTGATGATGAAAAAGCGATTTTAGATACGCTTGAACGTCTGTTTACTTTGCAGGATGAACGCTTTGAGGTGCATGTGTTTGAAAATCCTCTGGAGGCGCTGGAATGGGTCAAATCGCACAAAGTCCATATTGTCCTTTCTGATATCAAAATGCCCTTGATGGATGGACTGACTTTTTTGGAAGAACTCAAGAAAATTGATGGTCAGGTACAGGTGATTATGATGACGGGCTATACCAGTTTTCAAAAGGCACTCCACTGTTTTGAATCAGGGGCCAACGACTATATTCTGAAACCTTTTCATGATCTCCAGCAAATTCTGGAGGTCATTGGATATACGGTTGCCAAACTGGATCGTTGGCAAGAAGTGATTTACGCAAGCAAACAAAATAAGGAGTAAAAGTTAGCCATGGAACTACAATATACTCATGATGATCTCGATATTCTCAGAAACTTTCTGGAGGAAACGGACGAGCATATTGAAGGAATGGAAGAAACCATTCTTCTCCTGGAAAATCGGGAGGATAGAGATATAATCGACAGCATTTTCCGAACCATGCATACCCTGAAGGGCACTAGTGGCTATCTCAATTTGAACCATATCAAGCATTTGAGCCATGAAGCTGAATCGCTGGTAGGGGATGTGCGCGCTGGTAAGATGAGCACCACTCCGAATGTCATCAGTGTCTTGCTGAATACTACCGACTTGCTTCAAAAAATGTTTAAAAGTTTGAAACAAGCCAGTGTGGATCCTCCCTTGCGGAAAGACAAAACCTATCTCCTTATACTTCCCGACCTCCCCTACGAACCCTTGGTGGAACACATCAAAAAACTTCGGGAGGATTCAGAGAAAAAAGAAGATCCGTCTCCCCAATCGGCTATAACTCCTGAAGAAAAAATTCCCAAGATGACTGATTCAGAGGTCTTAGGGTTTATTCAAGAGGCCACCAAGTCGGTTGAGGGTTTAAAAAACGCAATACAGGATTACACCTCAGAAGAAAACCGAAAAAGTGCGATGACTCAGTTCAAGGTTCATTTCACACACTTTCAAAAACTTGCCCAAAAGATCCAATACAACACCCTGATCGCCAAATTAGGGGAGTTGGATAATCTTTATGATTTTCTCGAAAAGGGAGAGCCTGAAATGGCGGATTCAATTTTATCAGCTCTCCGGGATGGGGTTCGTGTTCTTTCTCAGTTGATTGATCATTCCAAGCTGAAAATAGATTCCAGAAGAGATCCAAGCATGAGAACCCGTGCCAACGACCGGGAAGATGATCGGGAAGAAACCGTGATTTCGACTATCAGGGTTCACGGAGAACGTTTGGATAAATTCATGAATCTGATAGGGGAACTGGTGGTCAGTAAAAATGTGTTTGGAGGATTAGCGGAAGAGTTGAGGCTGACCTACGGTTTAATGGAAATGAGCAAAAAAGTAAAAGACGCTGGCAGTGTTATTACACGCATCGCGGAAGATTTACAAATGGGAATTATGGAAACTCGAATGATGCCTGTCAAATCGGTATTCTCCCGTTATATCCGTATGGTTCATGATTTGGCGCAAGTGACAGGAAAACCTCTGAAACTAACGATGGAAGGAGAGGAAACCGAGTTGGACAAAACCGTGATTGAGAAAATTGGAGACCCCTTGGTGCACATGATTCGAAACAGCGCCGATCATGGTATTGAATCTCCCTCTGAACGGACTAAAGCTGGAAAACCCCAGGTCGGTAAAATTCACCTGCGGGCTATCCGCAAAGCTCAACAGGTATTGATTGAGGTTCAGGATGATGGCCGAGGTCTTTCTCGTGAGAAAATTATTAAGAAAGCGATCGAAAAAGGCTTAGTGACGCAAGAAGCGACAGAGGCCATGGACAATGAAAGCATTTATCAATTGTTGATGGCACCTGGATTTTCAACGGCAGAAAACGTAACCGAACTGAGCGGTCGCGGAGTAGGACTGGATGTGGTACGCTCCAATGTGGAAAAAATCGGAGGAATGATTTCCATCACCAGTGAGGAAGGTGTGGGGAGCCGCGTTACCATGGCGATTCCTCTAACACTGATGGTAACCCGGGGTTTGCAAATTGAAGCGGAAAATGAATTATTCATTCTGCCACTGGAAAGTGTGATGGAGACCCTCAAAATACCACCGGAACAAGTGAAAAATTGGGCTTGGTCGTAAGTTCGGCCACCCTGTCTAAAAATTAGTAGAAATTGCAACTCAATCAGGAGTAGTGTATTAACAATTTTTCAAAAATCATGTTAACCCTCTCACCCGAATGAACCATGCAATCA
>JBBCAX010000350.1:0-5481 GCA_051382335.1 Deltaproteobacteria bacterium TL4 | reverse complement strand
TAGGGTTTCACGGAGGAATTCATTTATTAAAAAATCATTTATTTCGTGTTTTTCGTGTTTTTCGTGGTTAATTTTCAAACCACCTGCACAGCTCGAAAAGTTTTGTCCTGGGAGCGAGGGCGTCCCGCCCTCCGGTGAGGGCAAGATGCCCTCGCTCCCAGGGCAAAACTTTCCTTGAGCACTATAATTGGTATTAAATACCAATTCATAGTTCAAAGATTATATCCGATTTTTAAGAAAAAAGTTTCACCTGTGTAGGTGAGGTATTAGGTGTTAGCGTTTAGGTCTTAGCTGGTGATTACCTGCTTTCAGAGCAGAGCAAAATTTTAAGAACCTTGTCATCCATAAAGTGTTTTTTTGAGTTTTTCACAAAAAACGTGCGTTCGTGAACGTAAAAGGGTAGGAAATCACACCAGTGCCAACGGCTAAAAGCTAATACCTAAGACCTACCTGCACAGGTGGAAAATTTTCTGGTTATTGAATATTTTGATGGTGCCATGCCCCAGATCTCTTTGGCTCGTATAATTCCTTACCTCACCTTATCCCTTTTCGTTTTTGGGATCGCCTCGACGGTTTACTGGGTGCTTCACACACAAGCGGACCTCACCTTCGTCTATGAACAAAGGCAGGATTATCCCACGGCCATTCGAAAGCTTAAACAACTGCTGGCCGAAAACCCCTCTGAAAAGAAAGCTGCGGATTTAGCCAGACTCTACGTTAAGAACGGCGACCCGGAAACGGCGGAGCAGCTCTATCTTAGTTACACCTTACCGCTATCAGCACTCGAACAAATCATTGAGGGATACCGAGCTCAGGGAAAATATGAAGATTTACGCAGGGTTCTGCTGAAAAAACAAAGTCTGGCCCCTTCGATAAAAGCGGTTCCTCAAGAGTTGATTTCCCTTTATCAGTTGGAAAAAAACTACCACCTAATGATTGAACAAACTCTCAAATTAATAAGCCTTGAGCCTAACAATTCAGGAGACTACCAGCAATTGGGAGAATTGTATTTTTTAATAGGGGAGGATCAAAAAGGCCTGGAGGCCTATGCAATGCGGGCTCAACTGCAAAATAACCTTAAAACATGGAAGGAACTGGCACAACTGTATCTCTACAAAAAAATGACCACCACAGGGATCCAGATTTTTCAAACACTTGCGGAAAAATACAATGAACCCGGCGTTTGGAAAGAGCTGGGAGATGTCTATTTTTCGGAGGGCATGGAGGACAAAGGGGTGCAGGCATACATCCGGAGGGCCGAACTTAAAGACGACTTTTGGACATGGCGTGAGTTAGCGGAACTCTATTTTTATAAGCAGCGTCCCAACGAAGCTCTCGCTATTTATGGGAGACTGGCCAATGACAAGTCTCAACCCGCGTTATTCAAAGAACTGGGAGATCTTTATGTTCAATATCAACAACCTGAAAAGGGAATCGCCGCTTATAAAACCCGTGCCGAAATACTGGAAAGCGATGCGGGATGGAGAGAGTTGGCTCAGTTATACTTCTATTTGAAACGCTTCGAAGAGGGTTTAACGGTGATGCATACACTTGCGGAACAGATTAATACCCCTCAAACATGGCAGACGTTAGGGAATCTTTATTTTCATTACAATTTTGAGCAAAAAGGCTTTGAGGTTTTCCTCAAGAGAGCCAAACAACTGAAGACCCTTGAAGCCTGGAAAGAATTGGCGCAATTGTATTTTTCCAAAAAGCAATACAACGAAGGGTTTGCGATCTATGAACAACTCCCAGAACAACACCAAAGTATTGCCTTGAGGAAGGAATTGGCGGAACTGTACGTCCATTACGGTTTGGCTCAAAAAGCGATTGAACGCTATCACCAGCAGGCACTTCTCAATGACACGGAACAATCCTGGAAAACACTCGCCCAACTTTACCTGGCTCAGGAGATGCTCAAAGATGGGTTGGAGGTGTATCTGAAGCTTGCCAAGCGTGAAAACACACCAACCCTGTGGAAAGAACTTGCGACCCTTAACTTTTACTATGGTTTGGACGCCGCAGGAATGGAAGCCTTGGAGCAATATACCCGTTTAATCAATACCACTGAAGCGTGGAAAGCGTTGGCACACTTGTATCTTAATAAAAAAATGACGTCTCAAGGACTGGCCACTTATTTGCGTATCGCAACTTATGAAAAAAATCCGGCCCTCTGGAAAGAAACAGGAGATCTCCACTTCCATTACGGGATAGTGGATAAAGGCCTGGAAGCTTATGCTTTCCGGGCAAGGTTGCTCAACAACGATCAAACCTGGAAAGAATTAACACAGCTTTACTTGTCACATCAAGAAGTTGAACAGGGATTGGATATCTTTCAGAAGTTGGCAAAACAAAAAAACAGCCCCGAATCCTGGAAAGAATTATCGGAGCTTTATTTTTACTTTGGCCGTGTTCCAGGAGGACTTGAAGCTTATTATCACTATGCTGTCCTTCAAAATACGGAAGCGATATGGAAACACTTAGGGCAACTTTATTTGACCCATCAACTTTTTGATCAAGGTCTCAACATCTACTCACAATTGGCAAACATTTCAAATCAGGCAAGCACCTGGAAAGAACTTGCGGTTCTTTATTATTGGCAAAAACGCCCCTCCGAAGGGGATACCGCATTGGCAAAAGCTGTCGAATTGGACCCCTCCTTTAAAACCTTACCTGTGTTGGCCTATCGTCTGGAAGCGCAAGGGAAGCTCGACGAAGCGGAAGCCTTATATATCCAAGCCCTTCCCTTACGTGCTGAGCCCCTGAATGGTGAGCGTGAATTAATCAAATTTTATAGTCGACAAGGGCAAGTTCAAAAAGCGAATCATCGAATGACTCAAGTTCGTCAGCACTATCAGGGCGTAAGCACAGAAGATCTAAACCTTGCACTCAAGCTGGCAATTGAGAGTTCTGAACCAAAAACCGCAATGCGGTTGCTTTCCCGCATCAAAGTCCAGGACTTGCCCTTTGAAAATATCAGGAATTACTATGAGTTATCGGTTTCAAGGGGAGACCTCGGCAAAGCGGAGGAAATCTTAACGTTTTGGGAGCGACAAAGCGCGCTTCCACATTTATGGAGAGAGCACTTTAACTTAGAAAAATTAAAAGGCCAGCCTGGAGAAGCGGCAAAAATTTTAAAAAGGGTTCTACAAACCCAGGAAGAAACCCTCAAACGGCTAGCAGAATTATATGAGTTCTATGCCGCCATGTCCGATCGGGAAGGACAAAAAGAAAGCCTAAGAACGATTCTTCTTCGGTATCCGGAAAACATGGAATGGCTGGAGAAAGCTCTTAAGTTTTATCTGTTTTATCAAGCTTATGAGGAGGGTGTCAACCTCTTGACACAACGTTACACGCTCATGCCTTCCAAACCCAATTTAAAAGCGCTGATCCGCTTGTTGATTGCCGCGCGGCAAGGCGAAAACGCACAGAACAGGCTCAAAGCAATGCCCGATATCTATTGGGATCAGGAATTTGTTGACTTGGCAATTGACGTGGGGTACCTCAACTCGGATTACTTATGGATGATTCCGTATCTGGAAAAACGGTTCAGTCACAATCATGCTCTGGAGGATTTCCGCGCTCTTGTCGGGGCGTTCAAAGCCATTGGTAATTCCGAACGTGAATTGTATTATTACCAAAAAATGCTGGCGGTTCACCCCACGCTCCCTAATCGTATTGATTATGTTCAAGCCCTGCTACGCGCGGAGTGCCAAGCTCAGGCCCTTGAGGAAACGCAAAAAATAGCACAAGGCCCCTTAACCTCCACGCAAATCCAAACCCTGGCCAACCTTGCGGAAGGATTTCCAAAACCAGAGCTGGCCTTGGAATTATATGGACGCTTACTGCCGACCCCTTTTAAGAAAACAGGGATCGAAAAAATGGTTGAAATTTTGAGGGCACACCAACGCCATGAAGAAGCCATGCCTTTGATTCAGCAATATCTTCAGGAAGTTCCGCAAAGTCTCAAAATGCGTCTCTGGTTGGCACAAAGTCAGATGGCCACTCAAAGTCCCTTGACAGACTCACCATTTTTTGAGGAACTGGCTCGAAGTTTGGCAAAAAAGAATCAGCCGACTTATGAAGAAAAACAGGCCCTGCTCCTAGGATTCCTCCTGACAGACCAGGAACAGACTTTAATCGAAAAAGTTCAAACTTATGCCCCTCAGGATCATTTCAAAGCATTGCTGGTATGGTTGATCGAAACCTTAATTCAACATAAAAACGACAAATGGTTACTCAACGTTCTTCAGTTCTATCCCAAGGATAACCCACGTTGGACAGAGTATTTCAGCTATAAATATAATGCGGAATATCGATTAGGAATGAAAAACGAGGCTTTTGAAACGCTCACCCAATGGGCACAGTATGATCTCCAAAATATACAGGTTTGGAAAAATTTAGCCTTCATCTATTCAGAACAAAACGATAAAATTCAATCATTGCAAGCTGATGGAAAAGTACAGCGACTCACGCAGCTAAGTCAAGTGAGGCTTCCCCTTCAAGCCTTGACCTCCAAGGACAACAATCCAAATAAGGTATTCGCTTTTAACGCCAAAAGCACAAACACCTGTCCTTGATAAAACGAACTCAGGACAAGACCGCATAGGGATCAAACAAGTTTTTTCAAAGCGTGCTTGGAATGAAGCTGGAGTTTCATCCACAGCCTTCCCAAGCGAAAGCTTGGGAAGGAGTTAAAACTTAAGGTAGGGTGTCACTTAAGCGAAGCGAGCGCACCAAAAAAATGAAGTTCTCACCCAAAAACCGGAAAAAGTAGTTTTTCCGATGGTAAAGGCAGCGTTGAGTGAAGTTGACTGCCAGACTTATCTTCGATGAGCTTGGTCAAGAAAAGTGGAAGTTTTTGGCATCTTTGGATCTTTGATGGTGTTGATCCAACTGCGTTTCTTTTCATCAATCCATTCTTTAATACGCTTAGCATTTTCGTCTCCAGCATGCTTTTGCACCTTGTTTATGGAAGTGACTTTCTCATTTTAACGCAAAGGCGCTAGGACGCGAGGAACGCAAAGGGGTTAAAAATATTTCTTTGCGTTCTTTGCGTCTTTGCGTCTTTGCGTCTTTGCGTCTTTGCGTCTTTGCGTCTTTACGTTAAAGATAAACTGTCCACTGGAAAATGAAAAGTACCGATTTTGTCATTGAATATTCATTCTCTGTGTCTCTGTGGCAAATCCCCATAAACGGTTACGAAACTTCTTACCGACTAAACATGCGGGGAACCAAAGTGTATGGTCTGGAAGTCAGGGTAGGCTGAAGCAGCGTGTTCTGAGAAATCGAGACCTGCCATCTCCTCTTCCTTGGTAACACGCATGCCGATAGTCATATCAATGGCCTTGAAGCATAAGTGTTCGTGTTTTAAATACTATGATTTCAATCACATAAACAGCCACCTTCTTTATATCCCGCTCCTCAGTTCTCTATCCAATCGCATCAAGGATGTTTCCCGATGTTGATAATTTGGATCGA
>JBBCAX010000349.1:0-72420 GCA_051382335.1 Deltaproteobacteria bacterium TL4 | reverse complement strand
GTTGTATGTGATTGAAATCAAAAGTCGTCTGGAACAACGGGATTTGGACCAAACGCTGGAGATTCTGAAAAACTTCCGGATGTTTTTTCCGGAGTTTTCCGACAAAACAATCCGGGGAATGCTCGTCTATGTGGATACCGAGTCTTCCGTGAGAGAGGACGTGCTGCAATCGGGTCTGTATCTGGCCGCCATCCATGATGAAGTCTTTTCCCTTGAAACGCCCGCCAACTTTACACCCAAAACCTTCTGATGGGTCTGTCCTGGTCGCGAGACTTTCTGCCGTGTTTTCTCTTTGTGGCGCGCTCGCTTCGCTTAAGCGGCACCCTCTTAAGTGGTGCGCTCGCTTCGCTTAAGCGGCACCCTACCTTGAGTGGTGCGCTCGCTTCGCTTAAGCGGCACCCTACCTTGGGCACCCTACCTTGAGTGGCGCGCTCGCTTCGCTTAAGCGGCACCCTACCTTGGGCACCCTACCTTGAGTGGCGCGCTCGCTTCGCTTAAGCGGCACCCTACCTTGGGCACCCTACCTTGAGTGGCGCGCTCGCTTCGCTTAAGCGGCACCCTGCCAGGGTTCCTGCAAACCCGCTAAAATCCAGCGTTTATTTAGGAAAGATGTCTATTAATTTGCAGCCACCCTGAAGAACTGGTTCTAAGCACCATAAAAGTTGTCCAAGGCACGATTAAATTCGTCAGGACAATCAAGATTGGCTAAATGACCAGCGCCTTTTAACGTGACCTGTCTGATATTAGGATTGGATTTGCAGACTTCCCGTGTTGGCCTCATGATAAAATTGATAACTCGGTCTTCTTCTCCGTTAAGCAGCAGAACCGGTCGAGGAAAAGACTTAAGTTCTTCCAAATAGGAAAAATGGGTCAAATCCTGTTGTGCTCCAGAAGTCGCCTTCAGGTTGATTTCCCGGAGCAGTTCTTTCACTAAAAACTCTTGACTGTCGGGAGTTTTGCATACCTGCTTGATCACCGTATTGACGATTAAATGTTCCAATGCCGGGATTTGAACCGCAGATAAGGCGGACCAATATCCCATGATAAACGCTTTGCTGATCCAATAGGGCAACGACGCCTGTGCCGGAGAACATAAGGTGGTCAGGCTTTTCAAAGACTCAGGATACCGTCTTAAATATTCATACCCGATAACGCCACCAAATGAATTACCAACATAATGAAATTGCTGAATTCCCAAGGAATCAACCAAGCGTTTTACGTCTTCTACAACCTTCGCTCTGGAGTAATTTTCAGAGGATTCGGGCACAGGTCGTCCTGAATTTCCATGTCCTCGAAACGATAAGCACAAGACGCTATAGCGTTTTGAAAAATGGGCAACATGAGGTAAAAATTGTTTTATATTAGTACTCAAACTATGAGCGAAGAGCAGTGTTTCTCCTGTCTCAGGGGTGCCGGTGAAAAGATATTCAAGTGGAATTTCGCCCTGCTCGTAAATTTGGATATCGTCCTTATAGGTTTGAGCCAGACGAATGAGTTGATTTGTCGCTGTCATGGTTACCCTCCCTCAATTTCTTTTAATTTTGTTTCAATTCTTACTTGCACTCTCATCGCACTTTGTTGTAAAGAGTTACTATAACCCATACCGTGAATGAACTTTTATTACTCGGAACCCGCATTCTAGCGAGTAATTCATAGTCAAAACAAGAAAAAAAATTATTTTGGGTTTGGGCCAAAAATAAATATGATTCATTTTTCCACAATCCTTATTGTGGCCATTTAACATTTAACTACAGATAAAGCCTATGGACATAATGAGTTTCAACCGGAATATTCTGATTGTTGACGATGAAGAAAGCATTCGTGAAGCCTATAAGACAATTTTAGAACCCAAAACACAACGATCCTCACGACGAGTCGCGAAAAAAGGTTCATCCGAAGAATATCAACTCTTTTTTGCGGAGTGTGGGGAACGAGGAGTCGAAATTTACAAGGAGCAATTAGAAAAAGGGGATCCTATTGCCATGGGGTTTTTCGATATGATCATGCCTGGTGGTATTGATGGTGGAGAAACCATACGACAGATTCGTGCAATACATCCCTCAATTATGTGCGTGGTGGTAACCGCCTATGCGGACCGTGATCCCAAGGAGATCCGTGAATTTTTTGATGATCAGTCTATGTGGCTTTACTTGAACAAGCCCTTCAACGATGGTGAGATTCGACAATTAGCTCTCAGTAACACGCATTCCTGGAATTTAAGAAAACAGAACAAAGACTACCAGGAAAATTTGGAAGGACTGGTTAAGTTAAGGACTGAAGAATTAAATGCGGAATTGGAAAAGGTCGCAATCATTCAGAGGGATTTACTGCCTCACAAGTTCCCGAAGCATTCTTGTTTAGCGATCAGCACTTATTATGAAACCTGCCTGGAACTGGGGGGGGGGTGGCGATTATTATGACATCCTGGAATTTCCTGATAATCGCGTGGGTTTCATGATTGCCGACGCCTCAGGACACGGTCCCAGCGCTGCGTGTATCATGGCGATTACCCGAGCTTACTTTCGGGATCTCGCCCTGCAGATCGTGGAACCAGGAAAGGTGTTAGAAGCCATCAATAATAAAGTTGATGGTAATTACCCGAGAGGCAACTTTGTTACCATGTTCTATTGTGTTCTGGATTTGAATACAGGAGAAGTTGTCTCTGCAAACTCCGCGCATCCCTATCCATTATTCGGGCAAAAAGGAAAATTTCAGCAGTTGGAAGGGCCTACGGGAATGATCTTAGGCATGTTTCCTTCTCAGTATCCTGAAGCTCGACATCAACTGAAGCCCGGAGATCATCTCATCTTGTTTACGGATGGTATTGAAGAGCATAAGGATGAGAATCGGGTTGAGTTTGGTTACGAGGGCATCACGCCTGTCTTGGAAGCGTTTGGGGATCAGCAACCTCAAGTCTTAATTGATGAACTGGTAAAAGCCGCTGACGCGTTTCGACCGACTCTGCCTCGGGAAGACGATTTTACGTTTGTGTGTTTACGATGGCGTCCTTAATAAATCAGGTCTTCCTTCCTAAACGGTTGCAGCACACTTTCTATAACAACGAATGAGATATGTTCCAGTGAGTGAAGAATCAAAAGTTACGGACAACGAGTCCCTAGAAACACTAAAAGCCGAAAATAAGAAACTGAGGGAGCAAGTACAGCTTCAACAGACTGAAATGAATTCTCAGCTAAGACTCTTGACCGCAGGAGAGTCGGTAGCCATGATCGTTCATGAAGTTTTAAACCCGATTACCTCTGTGATTTCCAGACTTCAAAACCTACTTGATGAAGAAGGGGAATTCCAACTGTTTCATTTGATCATCGGAGAATGGATGAATGAATATCAGGAAGAAGGAATTGAAACTTTATATCAATCATTAGGCGAAAACGTAGAGAACGAGAACGTTATTGTTCTGGAAGAAGATCTGAAAAACCTTCATAAGGCGAGTGAGGTCACCTTAAAAGGGTTGGAATTTATTCATCTGCATCTGAAACGCGCAGTGATGATTATCAATAATTTGAGAGAATTATCCCGAGTTGAAAGTACTATCGAACCCATTGATGTCAAGCATTCCATCCATATGGTCAAGGAGTTGATGGAACACTCTCTTCAGAAAAGGAATGTCACTATTGAGTATGAGTGTCATCACACCTCTACGATTCAAATTGATGAAAATGAACTCGTTCAAGTCCTGCATAACCTTGCTCGTAATGCAATGCAAGCCATCAACAAGGACGGAATGATTGTGTTTAAAACTTCCGAAACGCCTGAACGGCTGGAAATAAGAATCAGTGATACCGGTCCTGGCATTCCTGAAGAAATTGCCGGGAAAATTTTTGAAAGTCGATTTACGACGAAAGGCAAGCGTGAAGGGACGGGGTTGGGATTAACTTTCAGTCGGCGAATGCTGAAAAAATATAATGGCGGCTTAGAGCTCGAATCTCTTGGAGGCAAGGGCCGTGGCGCTGTGTTTCTATGCTGGCTGCAAAAATCCGCTGAAGCCTGAACATTCATCTCAGGCTTGAGGCTTTCTCTGGGCAAAAGCCGAAGAGAAAGCTTCTTTCCCTCTTCGATTTGTGATTGAAAATACTTGCCTTTGAATCAAGGCAGTTGTACCCTTCCCTCTCTTTTAAAAGAAACTTTTTAAGTGGACTATCTCATCTCTTAAATATTATGCCTCTGTCTCAAACTTCCCAAACTGCGCCCAAAAAAGTTTATATCCAAACGTTTGGCTGTCAGATGAACGAACACGACACCCAAAAAATGTTTGAGGTTTTACGTCGTGAAAATTTTGCCTCTACACCTCACAGTGAGGAGGCTGATTTAATTCTGGTCAACACCTGTTCTGTTCGTGACAAAGCGGAGCAAAAAGTTTATAGCCTTCTTGGCCGGTTACGCAAACTGAAAAAAAAGAATCCCGCTCTGGTGATTGGTGTCGGAGGTTGTGTTGCTCAGCAAGAAGGGATAAAATTGCTGCGTAGAAGTCCGGATGTCGATTTGGTCTTTGGAACTGATAATCTGTTTGATCTTCCGCAAATGCTGGAAAGTGTCCGTCGAGGGGAACGTGTTGTTCAAACGGAAAGGAAACGGCATCAACATCAAGCGCAGAATTTCATTCCTGATTTTAGCTTTGAACAAGTGAAACCTGCTGGAATCAAAGCGCATATTTCAATCACCAAAGGGTGCAATAACTTCTGTACTTTCTGTATTGTCCCGGTAACACGGGGCTTGGAAGTCAGCCGGGAACCCCAGCATATCCACAAGGAAGTAGAACACCTGGTTGCGGAAGGGATTCAAGAAATTTGTTTGTTAGGGCAAAATGTAAACTCCTATCAGTCGCAAGGCGTAGATTTTGTTGAATTATTATCGAGACTGGACACCATTGAAGGCTTAAAGCGGCTTCGGTTTATCTCTCCACATCCCAAAGATTTTGATGAATCACTGGCAAAAGCGATTCAGAAACTGCCTTCTGTTTGTGAACACATGCATCTCCCTTTACAAGCAGGATCCAATCAGGTCCTCCGTCAGATGCGCCGTCGTTATACTTTGGAGGAATACCTGGGAAAAGTGGATCTTTTGAAGAAGTATGTTCCGAACGCCGCCATCTCTACCGATTTGATTGTTGGGTTTCCTGGAGAATCAGACGAAGATTTTAGTGAAACGATGCGCGCTGTTGAAACGGTGGAGTTTGACCAGATTTATGCGTTTAAATATTCGCCGAGACCCGGAACACCAGCTTCCAAACTTGAAAATCAAGTACCTGAACCTGTGAAAGCGGATCGCCTCAGTCTGGTTTTGGAAGCCTATGAACGTCTTATTGCACAGAAATTTCAACGGATGGTGGGTTCTGTCCAGGAAGTCCTTGTTGAAGGAGCTCATCCACGAGTCCCTGAATGTTCGACTGGGCGGTCCAGGGGAAATCACTCGGTTGCGATTCAGAAGGCTCAACTGCCAGTTGGAACTTTAGCGGAGGTTACGATTGTTGGTCGACGGCAGTATTCATTGATTGCAGACCTTCTTCAGAAATAAGAATGAAACGCTGTGCCCTCAAGCACAGAAAAAAGCGACAACCTCTCAGCAGGGGAAACGTGTGGGACCAAAATCGCAGGTGATCGTATTTCAAAATAAATCGGAATTTTTTTGCCCCGTCTGTCATGTCCGGCGTGAATGTGAAATACACTGTGTAGAAACATGGGAGGATCAACATCGCTTGGACCATTTAGCCCGAATTCTTGAAGAAAAATCGAACACGGAACTCTATCCTGTTTTGCTTGAGAAGTTTGGTAAGCTGGAGCAATGTTTTCAAGGAAGTTACCTGGTTACTTGGGAAGGACTTCCGCCTGATGATTACATGCCGCTCTTCAGCGGTCATTTAGTGGCTTCAGCTCAAAAACCGCAGAAGTGGTTTTCCCTTTACCACCAGCAAGGTCCCGCACTCTTGGCGCAGTATCAAGCCTTTATTTTAGGGCAAATCCATAAACCCGATCAGATTCAGCGGATTCTACAGGTCATTCGCACCCACACCTCTTCCACTAATCAGGACGACTCGACGGGGCAAATGTCCTTATTGAAAGTTTGGCCTCAAAAGAGTCCCACCACTTCCCTCTCTTGGCCTGTGGCTTCTTCTTCAACCCAGACCCTGGAAATTGAAGCGCTTTCAGATGCGATTGAGCCGGATCTGCTTTTAGGTGAAATCCTTGGTAATTTGATATAAGCTGAGTTATATCCCTCTGTATACACTGTAAAGGAATTCGGAATGACAAGGGCTATTGGAATCAACTGGAGGCGTATATCACTGAACATTCACAGGTTAAATTCAGTCACGGTATATGCGATCAATGCTTCAAAAAATATTACTCAGAATATACCGAGTAGAAACCAATGAATTGGCAATGAGGTCTCAGGCTGACGCAGAAGGACAAGGAAGTGAGAAAATTTCAGGGATCATCCCGATCACTGTGGACGCCGTTCTGTCATTGAAAGATACCTGTATTTCTCCCAAAGAGTGGGATCAGATTAATTTGTATTATATTCCGGCAGGCTCTAATTTTATAGTTCTGGGGAAACAGGATCATTCGATTCCGGCACAGTTTTTTGTGGTCAGTGACTCATTACTCAAACGAATCAAAAAGGCTGAGACCTTGGGCGATCCCATTGAGCCCCATCAGCTATTAAAATTATGTCTTCAGGATACCTCCAACGCGGTCCGCGCAGAATTTAGCGCCGGTGCCATCAATGATATCAATCGTACTTATTATGCGACAGGTCCTCACTTACCGGATATTGTTTATGTCATTGACCGGACACTCAACACGGCCATAGCGAAATATATCGGCGTTCATTTCAAAGACCATTCAACACTTAGAATCAAAGAGTTATGCTCCAATAATAACCCTAAACGCTGGGAGTACTTTGCTCAAACCCTCAAAGAACTCCAACTTCAAGTGGAGTTAAGCGATTTTACCAAGGCAGGTTTGCCTGATGTTACGTTACTGAATCAAAAATTTTCCAATTTGCACCTGTCGACTTCACTCTATAATCTATTTCATCCGATGAAACCATTAAAAAACCCGCATAAATTTGAGGTAATGACGGTAGCCTACGGGTTTGACAGTGTTTGGTTACCTGAAGATAGACGCTATGTTAAAAAAGAGGGACACTGGTATGAATACAAATATCGTATTAAGGTTTTAGATTCCTATCCCAATAAAAAGGAAGTTCTGAAAAGTTTACGAGCTGGGAAAGTATCCTCAAAGCTTTATGTGAGAGAGCTTGCGACCACTTTTATTGAAGAAGTTGTAGAAGCCATTGATATTGAAAGTCAACCTTATGGTTCGTTTATTGCGAAAAGAGCGACTGACGGAAATCAATACAATACCGTGGAGTTTTGTTTCCCGGGAGGACTGATCAAACGGGTTAACGATGCCTTTGAAAACCAACTGACCGCCAAGGGAGTTTTCATTATTGGAGAAGTCGCCACTTTTACTCCAGTGCATCCCGTGAGTAAAAAACTCTACGATCCCACCAGAGCGGTGACCATGAACACAGGGCCCATTGGAAAATATAGAAAAGACGATTATATTGTTGCGAAAGAAATCCTGGAAAAACAATACCATCTGAAAGTTGACCTTTTTCAACTATCCGAGTTTGTTAAGAATCAACTCACCTTACACAAAGACGAGCATAATCTAAACAAATTCGACAATCATTTTTCTCAATGTCTCATGATCGTCTATAAAGGCTGTTGATTTCTCATTCTACTCAATTCAATTTAAGTCCTTTAATTATTTTGACTTTGTCCAAAAATCAACTTACTTTGCGCCTTTCATTAAAGGCCCTTTGAAGCTTTTTGGATGCATGTGCATTCCCCCCGTATTGCCGCAGTTTCAGATTCAATAGGCCTAATATTAGTGCGCTATAATTACCAAGAATTAACTACACCGTGGAAAGGATCTACTATGCAGGTGAAAGATTTTATGTCGGTAAATATCATTACTGTCCATCCGGACGAACTGATTCTTAAAGCTTTTTCCAGGATGGAAGACATGACCATTCATCATTTGATTGTTGTGGACTCAAATGAAAAGATTGTTGGGATTCTATCCATCCAAGATTTCTCCAATATCTCCAGACTCATATTGGAAGGAGTGTCTAATGACAGCGAATTCAATGAGGAACTTCGGTCCAAGACCGTAAATGAGGTGATGACGGAAAATCCAGTTACGATCACACCAGAGCAACAGTTAAAAGAAGCTGCCAAGCAGATGCTGTGGAATGGTTTTCACAGTTTGCCTGTTGTAGAAAATGGAGAACTCGTCGGGATCTTGACAGATCGGGATATTTTAAGAGCATTCGGTGAAATGGATGAGTAGAAAGGGAAAATGAATTATGAAAAAAATACTAGGACGTCTTGTAAAAAACGCGATGATTGCCAAAGGTGACTGGAAGGAAGTGAACGAAAAGAATGGGATTCTGGTCCACTATAAAACCATCGAAAATAGCAATATTTTTGCTTTTAAAGGGCAGGCTGTGTTTTCCTTTCCACTCGCGCAAATTGCTCATGCCTTGGAGGATCATGACGGAAGGATGAAGTGGACTGATTTAATTATTGCCTCCAGAGAAATCGAGTGTGTTAGTGAGCAAACAATAATTATTTATCAAGCCTTCAAACCTCCCTTTCCTGTGGCAAAAAGAGATTATGTGATTGAAGCGACATGGGAAGTAGACAAAGACGACATGTCTGTATTGCTGGATCTCACATCGGTGGAACATGAAGATGCCCCCGATACAGTTGGAGTACGTGCACTGCTTCATGAAAGTAGCTATTACTTGAAAGATATCGGTAATGGAAAAACGGCTATTACCGTTGAAATACATACCGACCCTCTGGGTAAAATTCCTCCAGCGATTGCCAATCTGATACAACGGGAATGGCCTTATAAAACCTTGAGAGACTTAAGGGACTACTTGTCTAAAGCCCCCTATGCGGAACATGAGTTTGTTAAAAAGCGATTATATGGTTAATGGGCTTCCTTGCGCGATGAGTCACAGGGGGTATTGAAGTTATCAAGAAGATCGAAAGAAGAATTGTGAAAATGCTTATTAATAAATTGCCTTTTGAAAAAAAATAAGTATAACCCGTTCTTCTTTCGACGCTACGTCTTTTCTCTTTTATGGCAGGATAGCTCAGCTGGTTAGAGCGCGCGATTCATAATCGCGAGGTCGGGAGTTCAAGTCTCCCCCCTGCTACTAGCATTTGCAACGGTTTTCGGGTTTTTTACTAAAAATTTTCCAATTGACAACAAGTGACAACAGGTTCTTTTAAGCCTGTAGGTATGTACCTCTTCTACCCTTCTTCACCGGAAGGTCACCCTTCTTCAGGAGGCGGGTTTTGCAGATAAACTCGGCAGCGTTGAATATGTTGTTGGGTCACCACATCTTCGGGAAACCTGAAGCGATTTTTCAAACAGAAGGATTGCCCCCTAATCTTTTAGCGTTTAGGTGGATGCGCTTCTCGAATGGTTGCTCCGTCGGTTTTGCTTAAAACTAACAACGCGAATTTATCGACTTGATCCAACTCATCCGTATTTAGCGACGTGTAATCAAAACGTCCTCTGATATCCGTGTACCCATCTTTGTAAAATTGGACTCCCCCCTCTTTCATTTGAGCATAAACCTTAATATATACCATGGGCAGGGGTTTTCCTGTTTTTTGATGGGTGACCGCGAGGTGTCCATAGTTTTCTATAAGTTGTATTACCAACGCATGGGAATAAGACATTTTTGATTGAGTCAAACCATGACAATCCAGTTCTATCATCACATTCTGATTATTGAATTGCGCGGGCAGTGCGGCTGTTGTTTCTTTTTGATCCTTGGGAAGAGACAGGGTTGTTGAGGATGAAGGCGTTACATAAGCAAATTGTCCTGAGTATTGTTTCACAAAGGGATTTCGTGAAAATAAGAGTTCAATATCCATCGGATAATAATGAATACCGCATTGTTTTATGTTTTGATAGCGAATCACCATGTGTTTGCCCTGCACTTCAAAATCATAACTGGGTTCCGTGGAGGCAAGTTGAGTTTGTAACTCTGACCGATCCTCGGAATTCACGACAGAGGTTGATTCTCCGCCAGCTTCTTTAAGCTGTTGCAGAATCTCTAAAAAAGCGTTTTTCCAACGCAATACAGGATATTCCTGATAACGGGTCGCAATGGCGTGCGCTTGCTCATAATTCAGGCGATAAAAGGCAAGATAAGCGGTTAGATAATCATATTGGAGTTGAGTGCTGATCTTTTTAGCCTCAACCTGACGATAGGCGTCGAGCGCACTGTCTATTCGACCTTGAAGCAGCATATAATAGGACAACGCCATGAAGTCTGAGCTGTTTAGCGATGTCCGGTAGCTCATAATTTTCAAGAACTTTTGATATTGCTGAAATAGACGTTGATTCAGAAGCTGACGACTCGATCCCAGTTGGTGCACTCTGGCGTTCACAAGAGGCCAGTATTCGCGGTGTTGATAAGTTTTACGCTCTATGGGATCTATGGTGACTAAGAGGCTCTCCAAAAATTCGCCACTTTGTTGAAGCAAACTGGAGTGTTCGAGATAATCTTTCAATCGGGTTTTGTCATCATGGTAAATACTATAACTCCAAAGGGTATCGTTATAGACATGAAAGGTGTCCAACAAGACAAGCACTTGCTTGAAAAACTCCTGATTCCGCATCCGAAAAGCGATGCGATTTAAATCAAGGCGATGCAGATTATTTTTATATAGAAAGGCTAATACTTCTTCATCAGAAGCAGATTGTGAAATGTAATTCCAGGAGTCCTTGTCCACTTGGGTTGGCCTTTCAACCACTTTTATTGTGGAAGGCGAACTATAAGCAATAATCTGCTCCTTGTCCGCGACATGGGCCGGATAGTGGGAATAAAGACCCGATTTCGGAAAGTAAAAATGATATTCAAACTGTTTCGTGGAATAAGGCTCAATCTTCCAGTGAAAACTGCGGGTATAAAAGCCATTCAGCACAGGGACCGCCCCTTGAGGAATTTGCATCAAGACATCTAATTTTTTTTGAGAAGCCGTAGGATTGGTGATCACCACCTGCGTTCCATAAACTGTATGAATCAAAAACTCACCCGTTACGTATTTTTCCTGACGTTCATTGCTTACATAACGATAACGGTCATTATAGTTGAAATAATGCTGATTGATCAATAGGGGAACTTTGTCTTCAACCAAAGGCGTTTCCTGTATGGCTTTGTAATATACAATCATCGGACTTTTAGCCGTTAATTCCATTTGGGTTCCCTTATATTCCACTTTATGTTCTTCCGCTTTGTCTGGAAGCTCAAGGACTGATAACGCGAACATGATTTCGCTAAAGTTCAGGGAAGCTTCTGCTATATACTTCGAAAGGAACAAGGTCTCTTTGTTATGCCTGGCGTAATCTTTCCAAAAACGATTAACCTGAATCAAAGACGCGTTTTGTAATTCTGGCACAAGATTGTAATAATTATTTTCAACCCATTCCTGTGTTTTTTCCAATTTCCGATAAAACGGTCGTACCAGTTGTCGCCGTTTTTCTTCCTTTTTGTAAAATTGTTCCCCTTCTCTGCCCCCTTTTCTTTTCGAGGCCGGAGACGCGGCCATCATTTGGGGTGCCATTGCAGACGGTCTGTTTGCCTTTGCTTCAGAAGCAGCCTCTGTTTCAAATCCTGCGGGGGCCGGTGCGGTTTCCTTTATTGAGGAGAACTCATCTCGAAGGGAAGCCTTTTTCATTTGAAGCGCTTTTTGCTTTGCGTCCGCAAATCCTAACTTCCCTCCTACGTCCAAGGAGCTTCGGGATAAAGCCGTTTTGAATAACAAATGCTCCCGCTCCAAATCTGGAGGCAGCAGATCATAACGGTCTGTAATGGTCCGTAAGGTTGCTTTGGCTTCTTCTGGAATTCGTTGCGCCAAAAGAATTTGCTCCACGGTATTGAGTTGAGTGTAGGGCCACAAACGTTGATACGAGGAGAGATCGTCTTTTAAAAACCACTGATCCAAAAATGTTTTATGCTGCTTATGCTGAAGGTAAGGATGAACGACCTGATTAAAAAACACGGGGTCTTTTTTAAATAAAAAGAAATGCAGCTCATGGCTGGCATATTTTGAATATTTTTCTAATTTTTGATCCTTGGTCAACTCCTGCCATTGGGTGACAAACTGAAACTCAGTCAATTTTGCGTCAGGATTCAAGGTCAAAAATAATTGATAAACTTCAGACAACTGGTCGTAGGCTTCAAAAGTTGAGGTGCTGATATCCTTAAGAACAAACAATTTTCCAGCAGGAATCACCGCAATCTGTTTTTGTTCACTATAGTGTTTTTCAGATTCAAGAGGAGTTTGTAATCGCACATCCTGAAAATTATTTTGGACCTCTGTCAATTTCACTTTACGATAAACTGTGTTTTCCGGGTCAACGGCGACTATGTGGAGTTGAGAATACCCCGCAAACTGCTGAGGGTCCAGACTCAAGCGCCCTTGAGAATTGGGCCGTAAATTGGTCAGAACTACCGAAGTTTTGGAAAGGAAGTCGAGGTTCACAAAACTTTCATTCTGAGGAACGGGAAGACTCCTTTGTTTTGATAAACGATTTGCGACGTCTCTTCCCTCTTCACGGTCGTACAAAGGCTCGCCTTCTGAGGCTTGTTGTGTTTGAGTTTCCGTCTGACTCAAGTTCATGGGATTCAGCAGTAAACTGGGATGTTTGAGCATATTTCCCGGATACGGGTTAAATAATTGCCGATCCAGAATATATTGGACTTCATCCCCAATACGTCGTTCAGAATGATAACGGGACTGAGGTTGCGAAAACTGTTGTGTGGATAATGTTGTTTGCCGCGGAATTAATGGCTTAAAAACAGAAAAATCAGGCACAAACCGTGTCGCGATAACATGGACCCTTGAAAATTTGGAATAATTGGCCAATTGAATGCTGATTTGTTTTGTAGTTGCTTTTATATCAGAAATATGAAGAAAGGGACGTTCGCGAAACTGCAAAAGACGGCGCTCCGATAATAAATAATCTTGTTTTTCCACGCCTTGAGTCACACGTACATCAATCACTTGACGCGCTTGTTTGAGATGCAGTTCATAATTTCCAGGGGCTAAGCCCTGAATTTCCAAAAAGCCTTTTTCCAATTTCAAGCGCTCAAAGTGATTGTTGAAAAGATCGGATCCTCGTTTTTCAAACAAAGCCACTTGCTGTCGTGTCAGTGTGTTTTGTGGCCCGATGTAGGGAATGCTAAGCGGAGAGTTTGCCTTCGCGTGAATTGAAAGCGGATAGCTATAATGATCCTGTTCCAGGGAAAAACGTTGTGGTTTGCTGCTTTGAGATTGGTCAATATTAGCCGTAATCCAGTCAATATTTAAAAGCTTCCCTAGCTGGATGATTCCGTTTTGATCTGTTTGTAATAAGGCATAAATCATTTCATGAAAATATTTGTGCTTCAATTGTACGGTGACGGTACGGCCTGCTTGTGCTTCTCCACTTTTGCCCAATAACTCCAAGCGATAAGTGTCATCCACCTGACTCAAATAGAAAACTTCGGTTTGTGACGTGGCATCCAACTGATTGAATGAAAAAATACTGGAAGCCTCAAGAGTCTCGGTTTTGTTTTGACTGAGGTTCTGGACTTCGCCTTTCAGTCTCAACTGTAAGGTGGAAAGTCTTGGTGGAACTTGAAATTCATAGAGTGTTTCCTGATCCTCAAACAATTGAATATTCGGAACTTCCTTGAGCACTTTAACACCGTCATGATCCACTGTTTCAATTTGCAAACCGGGATTTTTGAGCAGATTGAGCGAGATGGGATTATTATTGATCAAAAGTGAAGGTTTGATCAACACCTTGGCTTTTTGGTGTCTCAATAAATGCTCCCGGTCAACATAAAGCCCCGCGGATAAAGAGTAGGCTTCGGAAGCATGTTGAAAATGACTTAAGGTTGCCCGATCCTTCGCTTGAAGAATGATTGATGTTCGTTGAGGCCGATTGGTATAAGGGACGAGGATATGTCCGGTGGAGTCCGCGGTATAATGGTGTCCTGAGAGCCATATACTACCAGATTTCAAAAGATTGAAACGCTCATCAAACAAGGTAAATTCATGCCCGGACGCGCTTTGTTTCTGTACAAAATAAAGTCGCCCTTTACGAATCAGCGCACGACTGCTTTTTCCGTTTCCAATAAACTCAATGATTGCGGTTCCCGATTTTTCCAGGGAGGGAAACTCAAAATGCCTCAACACCTGGCGTAGGGGAACTTCTTCATAAGGGTAGGTTTTTTCTTCCTTGGCGACCAGTCCCTCAAGGTTGATGTCTAAGGGGATTTCTTTGTTGTTCTGTTTGTAATAATTCAATGTATTGATTTGATAGATTTTAACCAACAATGTTTTAACGTTCTTCACGGAAACACTAAGCCGCACCGGTTCCTGACTTCCAAACCACTCCTTGTTGAGGGGAGCCAGTTGAAGCACAACTTGTTCCTGTAATTCATGAACTTTTTCGGGTGATAACAGGGAATACCAGGCTTCAGCGTCACCTACCCCATGAAGCAACTTGGTTTCCGCAAAAAGTGCTTTTAAATACGACTCTTGAAAATAATCACGATAAGACTCATAGCCCTCTGCTTTCACAAAAAAGTACTGCAGATAATCCCGTATTAAGGGTTCATCATCAGTGATCGGAGGAAGCTGCGTGACTTCCTGGTAATTGGTGCCCAGGTTGGCCTGAAATTGTCGATTCTGATAATGGTTGAAATATTGGGGATTCGCGTAGTTGCTTTGTTTGGGAAGCTTTATGTATTCTGTAAACCGAGCTTTATCCAGAACACCCTGGCTTCGGTCATGGAACAAACGGTGATAAAGTACATGAGCTTTCAAGGAGTTTTGAGAGGGAGGTAAACTCTTGACAAACTGCCAAAGCCGATCATAGTAGGCTTCTTTTTCTGGAATATTTTGTTGCCAGTTCACATCATCACTCGGCCACAAACGTTTTAGATAGGTGTTGATGAATACAGAATGATTGAGCAGTTCAGGCATTTGACGAGCGCATTCCTGTAGCTGGCTCAAGGTCAAACGTCCGTGAATCGGATGAGAGCCAAATCCGGAGCTGTGTTCAAACCTGAGATCACTCACAATCCATCGTGCCAGGTTTGGATAATCCGGAGTTTCCAAACGCTGCAGGAATTGACGTTGCCGTTTAGGATCCAACGAGCCAGCATCCAGATACTCTATCCCTTGATTCTCAAAGTCCTGAAGCCCTTGATAGCGTGTTAAGGCTCTTTCCAAAAGCTGATTCCACTCAATCAAGGATTCGTCCAATTTACTGGGAAAATTACTTTGTTGTCGCGTTACTTCTTTTTGGTGATTGAAGTATAATCCCAGTTTCCTTTTTAAATAATCGAGAGATTTTTGAGGGTTTTGAGGATATTCAAATAAGGCTTGTCGATTCAGGATTTCATTCACTTGGAGGGTATAGCCATAACGTTTAATCCAAGGTTCAAGATATTGCGCCAAATGGTCCCACTGGCCTTCATTTTGAGCATGAAGACTGTGATAATAATAGTAATCCTCCGTTCCCGGAATGAGCTGTTTTAAGGCTGCTTGACGATTTGAGGCCAAACTGAAGGTTTCCAGAAACCCAAGTTCATTTCCCAAGGCGATATTGAACCAGAAGAGAGTCCACACGGCAGTCAAAATACGAATAGTCATTGTTCCACCTCAACCAAAATTTTACCGAATACTTCGTGATTCATCACCATTAGTTTCATCGTAGAAGAAATACTCCCTATTTTCAATTTTATTCTAATTCGTATTTCTGGCATGAGGCCCCCCGATTTAAGAGGTTTTCCCCTTTGGAGACCAGGGAATCCCCGTTTTAAAATCATTCATGTACCTCAGTTACTGGACTTTGAACATTTGATTCATGGTTTTAGTTTTAATTATTCAATAATATCAGTGGTTTTATTTTATGAATGAATTAATGCAAGGTTATTATTTCCCGTTTTTCAGGCCAAACCTATCATTAATTCTAATACGACTTTATAAGTCTCTGATTTTATTCAGGAGTAATATTGAGCAAATTGTTCAAAGTCGAGTCAGTTAATAAATTGACTATTTGGATAAATCTGGCATTTTGGTCCGTCCTTGTGCCATGGTGTGGAGGAGAAGTCCTCGCCAAGCCACATTTTTTCGGGTTTTTGTGACGCTTTACCCGATTGGAAAGCGTTTCTGATGGGTAAGACAATGACGTTTTACTTATTTTATTAACCTTTAACCGGTATGCTCTTTTAACGCATATTGTTACTTATATCGGTATCATGACAGAAAATACAGTAATTGAAACAACGATTGAAACAACAATTGAAACAACAATTGAAACAAAAAGCCCCTCTCTTTTTTCCATATCATTCGTTGATGACGGTGATTTTGAAGCGCTTTATGAGCAATCACTCACCAGCATTGTTGAACAAGAAATCACCATTGGAAAAGTTGCAAGTATCAGCAAAGATTATGTCAATATTGACATTGGATTTAAATCTCAGGGCTTAATTCCTGTTAGTGAATTTTTGGGTGAAGATGGCAAATGTAACGTAAAACCCGGGGATGATGTTGAGGTTTACGTCGAAGCGTTGGAGTCTGAAGATGGAGTAACCATACTTTCAAAAGACAAAGCGGTGAAGCTCAGAGTCTGGGAAAAAATTGGTCAAATCTATGAAAACAACGGAACCGTTGATGGAAATATTGTGGCACGCATCAAAGGCGGACTTTCTGTTGATATTGGAGTGAAGGCTTTCTTGCCAGGTTCTCAAGTAGATTTACGCCCTGTCCGTAACTTGGACAAGTTACTCGGAGAAACGTTTCAGTTTAAAATTCTTAAGTTTAATCAAAAACGTGGAAATATTGTTCTTTCTCGACGTGCACTTTTGGAAATTGACCGAGAAGAGCGACGTAAGAAGACACTTCAGATTCTCAAAGAAGATACACTCATCAAGGGACATGTTAAAAATATCACTGATTATGGTGTGTTCATTGACTTGGGCGGTGTTGATGGATTGCTGCATATTACGGATATTACCTGGGGACGTATTGTTCATCCTTCCGAAATGTTTGCCATTGGCGATGAAGTTGAAGTAATGGTGCTTAAGTATGATGCTGATGATCAAAAAGTTTCTTTAGGACTCAAACAGAAATCAGCGAATCCTTGGAATTCTGTGGATGAGAAATATCCAGTGGGTACCCGAATTGAAGGTAAGATCGTAAGCCTCACCGATTATGGCGCTTTCATCGAATTGGAACCTGGTGTTGAGGGCTTGATTCATGTTTCCGAAATGTCATGGACCAAAAAAGTCCGACATCCTTCAAAAATTGTTCAATTGAATGAAGCGGTTGAAGCCATTGTCAAAGAATTGGATGTTGATCGTAAGCGGATTTCTCTGTCCATCAAAGAAGCTCAGCCTAATCCTTGGAAGCTGGCAATGGATCGCTATCCTGTCGGCAGTATTGTTAAAGGTAAGGTTCGGAATGTGACCGACTTTGGAATTTTTGTGGGCTTGGAAGAAGGAATTGACGGTTTGGTGCATATTTCCGATATTTCATGGGGTCAGCGACAACGGAAACCTTCCGAATTTGCTCGTAAGGGCGATGAAATCGAAGTCAAGATCCTCAACATTGATGTGGATCAGGAACGTCTCTCCCTTGGAATCAAACAATTGAGTGAAGATCCTTGGAAGAACCTTGATGAAAAATTTCCTCTAAATAGTGAAGTCGTTGGAAAAGTCGTCAATTTGACGGACTTTGGTATTTTTGTTGAGGTCTTGGAAGGTGTCGAAGGGTTAGTCCATATTTCTGAAATTGATCCTGCCATCCCTAAAGGGAAGTTGACGGAATTCTATCCTATTGGAACCGATGTACGTTCCAGAGTGATCAAAATTGATCCAGAGGATCGTCGCTTAGGTTTAAGTATTCTGGAAATCGTTGGAGCAGAAGCCCCCAAAGTTCCTGCTGCACATACTACGGCAAAAGCACCGAAGGGTGCCCCAGAAGGCGCACATTCCGGAGCGGCCACAGCCAAAAGTGCGGCAGTGGACGCTAATGAAACTCAAACTTCCGCAAAAACAGCGGGTTCTGAGGAATAATCAAGCTGCCTTTTTTATAAAACCTGAAGCCAGACTCCCAGGCTTCAGGTTGACATTCCTTTCTTACTTTGGAGATCATCCCTTCTCAACTTGAGAGCTTGAAAAAGGTGTTTATGGAATGGAAGCCTGTATCCTCCGTCGATTGGAGTCACCCCTCCACCAAAGGTTGGGTTTTGATGATACTCGTCTTCGCCTTTATAGGTTCCCTGATTTACAATGTGCAACTCCGTCCCATGATTCTTCACGAACAGCTCTTGTCCAGCCAGTTGCAAGAGGCCAGGGGGAAACTTAGAGAAATTGATCAGTATCAAAAATTTCAAACCCGTTTTGAAAAGCAGTCTATCGAAATGGAGGAAAGGCTTAAAAAAATCGAGGAGGCCTTGCCGTTGACATGGAATTTTGCCTTATTAAATCAGTACCTCTATCAGGCGATTGACACGAGTGGGATGCTCTTGATCAAACAGGTCTTTTTGCCAGAATCTGAGTTCGAGCATTATGCAGAAATAAAAATCCACCAAGAATTATCAGGCAGTTATCAGCAATTATTAACTTTGGTTTCCGCAATGAAACAGCTTCCGATTATGGTCAATATTCGTAAGTTGGAAGTAGAAAATCCGATTTTAAAACAGCAGCAACCTCCGTTGCACGTGAGCATCCAATTGAGTGTTTATCGCCGTCTTCCGTTTGAAATGAAGGCACCTCCACAGAAAGGCTAAGCTTCATGAAAGTCATAACGTTTGCTGGATTTGTAGGTTTTATCCTATTTTTCTGGATTCCTGTCGCGCAAGGGCAGGAGAAAGCGGGAGCTTCTTCCGAAAGCCATAATCCTTTTTCAAGCTTGCTGGAATCAAAAAAAACAACTAACGCCAATGTCAATGTCACTAAACTTCCCCTTAAGTCCACCTCAGAAGCACCCCCAAAAGAAGAATCGCATTCGCAGGAACTGACCCCTTTTCCCCAACTCAAAGGAATTCTGTTGGAAGCCAATGGGCGTTATGCCTTGATACAAATTGGAAAATTGAAATATTTGGTAAAAGAAGGCGATTTTTTAGGAGAGTATCAACTCGTCGAAGTTCAGGAAAAAGGAGCACTCATTCAACAGTTGACCAGGCAATGGAAACTTCAAATCGAGTCTTCAAAGTTAGAAACGGAAACTAAGTAATGGCTGTGGCAAAATCGGTATGATAGCTGTTCATTGAATAGTCACTTGAGTCACCTAGTCCGAGAATGGGTTGTAGGGTGCGCTTAAGCGAAGCGAGCGCACCAGAAAATGGCGATCCGCTGTGGTGCGCTCGCTTCGCTTAAGCGGCACCCTACTTATACTCAACGTCAGTCACCTAGACTGTGTGGAGTACCAAGCAAGCTTTGGCACTCCTAAAAAAGAGTTGAACGGATCACGCAACCGGGTGAGTTTTCTGCCTTTATTGCTATATTAGGGATTCAGCCAACGATCTAAAACGCTCCAAATTTCTGACTTTCCTATGCCCTCTAAAGATGAATGCAGTATCGGAAGGGTTTCCATTCCCATTTTCGTCTGAATCATTTTTTGCTGTTCCAGGCGCTGCCCTCTTTTGAGTTTATCCGCTTTATTGGCAACAATTAAAGTCCGGCGTTGATAGTGATCTAACCAACCTTTGAGTTGTATATCCGCTTGACTGGGACCGTGTCGAACATCAATAATCAAGACCACTCCTTGCAGCACGTCTCTTTGAGATAAATACACCTCAACCAACTGTTTCCATTGATTTTTGACATGATCAGGAACTTTTGCAAAGCCATATCCGGGCAAATCCACCAGGTGAAACATCGAATTAATCAAAAAGAAATTGATCAGTTGTGTTTTCCCGGGGGTTGAACTTGTTTTGACTAGCTGTCTCCGGTTTAACAAAGAATTAATTAACGTGGACTTGCCAACATTAGATTTTCCGGCAAAGGCGACTTCGTTAAGTTGAGTCTCGTAAAATTGTTGTTCTGATGCGGCGCTTATAATAAATTCTGCTGATTTTATTTTCATGATTTACCCCTACATTTGATAGGTCGACTTGATTTTAATAGTTGCGTCATTAGGATACCCCTAAAAATGACCTCTCTGACAAAATAGCTTTGCCAGAGTTCAGGCCTTTAACTCCTTTTACAGCTCAGCGATGAGGTCCCAGCTTATCTTTGGAGGGGGACTCTAAAGTGGATTCATTAAGAAAAGTATCCTGTTGTTTTTCATGTATTTTTTGCGTATCTTCAGCTTGCGGTAAAGGGTCCTCATGGGGCAAGGGTTCTCCGCTGTTCACGTCTTCTTGAGGATCAGTTGATTGAATTAATTCTTGACCATTGGCCGCTCTTTCCGTAGGTAAACCGAGCAAACCTCTGGCAAGATTGGAAAATACTGAGATTTCAACACCGGATCGGATGTGAATAAAATTTAAATAAAGAAGACTCAGTATAATAGCGACAAAAGGATCAAAAACGAGTATAGCAAGGTATTGAGACCAACGCATGATTTGTTGAGATTCAGGATCCTTTAAAACACGCAGCAACATTTCCTTTACTTGTTCTGGAGTTTCTGCAAGAGAAAAATTCAAATCGGGTAGCATGATAATGGAAATTACCCCCGGAAGGATTACCTGACAAAGTTTGATGAACATGATCGTAAAAAAAGCATAGATGACGAAAGGTTTTAATATTTGTAAACTTCTGGCAAGTGCTTGTACCCCTCTCAAACCTTCAGTAATATAAACAGGTTGAGCCAGTGAAAAAGCGAAGATACTGCCAATCCAAAGAAATACGACAATAATGTTAAACGGAGCGAAAACGGGAGATAATCCCGTCATTCCAAAGATGAAAATCACAAATTGGAGCGTTGCCACATAAAATGCGCCTAAAATGCGGGGAGAGCGAAAATAGTTGATAATTTTTGTCACTGGAAAGACGGGACTGACCATCAGGGAGAGGAGACCTAAGGTCATCGCCGCTTCTAACAAGCGTTCCGCAAGGTATAAGGAAAAAAACTCCAGCACAGAAAGATTGAGGGTTCCCAACACCCAGGGAATGATTAAGAACACGAATGTCAACAGGAGCATAGGAATCCAGTGAGTTGTATAAATCCGGATTGCCCGCTTAAACAAGGCACCAAAAGTAAAGGGTTGCAAAATAATTTTCATTTTATCCTAAAAAACTAGAAATATTCGTTGCATAATGCGAAAATGAAAGCGATTTTCCTCCAAAACCTCTAACACCTCATAATTGTTCGGATATGGCAGACAAAACAATAACGAAATCAGGCGTGTCTTTACAAGTTGAAGAATCAGAGAAAACTTTACCCGATGAATCCGATCAAATCATTTCTGATCTGGAACATCAACTGGAATTGCTGCAATCTAAATTATCTCAATATGAATCAGAAAAGCGCCAAATCCTCTCAGGAAAGAAACAGCTGCCCACTGAGCAAAACGAGGAATTACAAAAAATCCAACTCCAAATAAAAAGAGAACAAGTTACCTCACTTCTTGAACAACAGACGGAATACTATCATCGTTCCAGGCTATTCCCCAAAGTTATGGGACAACTGAGAGAGCCTATTGAAAGTATCACCTCAAACCTGGATCAGGTCATCGCGAAAATAAATGATCCCGATGTCAGTTCCGTTTTGCGTCAATGTAAAAACATGGCCGTTTCGATGATACAGAGAGTTCAACAGTTACACGATCACTCCATCCGCCTGGATAAAGAACTCGTTCCCGTCAAAAAACAAGTTAATGTCCTCAACTTTTTTAAATCCATTACCCATAAACTCAATTCCCAGAATAAATCGGCAAAATTATTGGTCAGCCCCGAGTTTATTCCAGTTTCCGATTTGGATGAAAGCCTCTTCATTGATGCCATTATGCTGCTTTTGAAAGAAATTTCCAGGATTTCTCAAGAAGATGTGATAAAAATCACCTTACGCCAAGGAAATCGTCGAATCTACAACGTTGACAAAAAGCAGGTTGAAGTATCCATGTATGGAGAAACCGATTGGGAATTAATCGAAGATCGGGAAATGCATGAATTTTTACAGAAAGCGTTCAATACCTCTCAAGAAAGTGGACTGGATTTACTTTATGCCAAAAAGATTATTGAAAAACATGGAGGAAATCTATCATTTTACAGGGAGCAAGGAAAAGTAGTAGGCTTTGAAATAAATCTTCCCTTGGTTGAAGATTAGCCTCAATCGTCCTCCAATCCCTATCCCCATCAGCAAGGGAGGATAGCTCATACCACTTAACAAGTCCATTCCTATTTACTTCCTGTGGCCGGCATGTCCTCTTGAAAACGCTGAAAGACCAATGTCGCATTAGTACCACCAAAGCCAAAACTGTTAGAAAGAACGACGTTCAGAGGGACAGGTTCCTGACATTCAGTCACAATCGGAAAGGTTTTCGCGCCTTCATCCATATTTTCAATATTGGCGGATGCCGCAACAAATTGATGTTTCATCATCAATAAACAGTAAATCGCCTCATGAACACCGGCCGCGCCCAGAGAATGCCCTGTCAGCGATTTTGTGGAACTGAGAGGAGGAAGCTCCTCACCAAAAGCCTCACGAATCGCCTTAAGCTCCGCAATATCCCCTGTAGGCGTACTTGTTCCATGAGTATTGATATAGTTTAAATCGGCGTTGACCGTTTCCATCGCTTTTTTCATACAACGAACCGCCCCTTCTCCTGAGGGGGCCACCATGTTCACCCCATCGGATGTTGCGCCATACCCAACGATTTCCGCATAAATAGGAGCACCGCGTTTTAGGGCGTGCTCCAATTCTTCCAAGACGATAATCCCCGCACCTTCAGAAACAACAAAACCATCTCGGTTGGCATCATAAGGCCGGGAGGCTTTTTCTGGAGTATCATTATACTTGGAAGACAGCGTGGACATTGACTCAAAGAGCATCGTTTGGGTCCAATGCTCCTCACAACCTCCTCCCGCAAAAATAATATCCTGCTTTCCCCATTGGATTTGCTCCATGGCATTTCCAATACAATGTGAGCTGGTCGCACAGGCTGAACTGATCGCATAATTAAGTCCCTTGATTTGAAACGCAGTGCACAAACAACCTGAAACAGAACTGGACATAATCCGAGTCACCATAAAGGGCCCCACCTGACGGACGCCCTTTTCTCGTAACAAATCCGCCGCAGCAACCTGACTCTCGGAAGATCCGGTTACAGAACCAGCAATTAACCCGGTTCGATCATGGGACACCTGAGCTTCCGTTAATCCCGAATCTTCAATGGCTTGCTGCATGGCCAAATAGGAAAAAGCCGCTGCCTTTCCCATATAACGTCTTATTTTACGATTTATTAAACTTTCAAGGTCCAGTCCTACAACATTTCCGGCGACTTGACTGCGGAAACCTAAATCTTGGTATTCTTGTTTGAACTTAAGGCCTGAGCGTCCCTGTTTCAAGGCTGCAATCACAGACTCCTGATCATTTCCAAGGCAACAATTAATACCGATACCCGTTACGACAACACGTTTCATGGCTTCCTCTATTTTAAATAATTCAGACTCACTTGGGATAGGCGCATCAAATAACGGAGGTTCTTCAGCAGAAATTGAAACCATCGACCACAGGCTTAAGCCAGAACAAAGGACACTCTCGTCAAATACTGTGTCGTCTTAAACGGGAGGTCCTATTCACTTGTTATTTTTTAGCACTGCTTTAGTATATAATTTTGTGAATTACAAAAAACAAGACTACCCCCCTTTAAATCCGCACTGACACAACAAGATCCTGAAGAGTTCTTATGAAAATCATCTCTCTTAACATTAATGGAATCCGTGCTGGAGTAAAGAAAGGGTTTTTAGCTTGGTTAAATCTTCAGCAGGCAGATATCGTTTGCCTTCAGGAAACACGAATTCCGCACGAACAATTAACGTCCACCATAAAAAATCCGCCTGGTTACAATAGTGTTTTTCATTGTGCGGAACGTAAAGGTTATTCAGGTGTCGCTGTGTATTATAAGCGAAAACCGGATCGCATTCATCTTAAGTATGGATGGGAGCCCATGGATAGGGAAGCTCGATTTTTGCAGATCGATTATGGTGCTTTGAGCATTATTTCCTTATATTTGCCTTCAGGAAGCAGTAGTCCAGAAAGACAGGCTTTTAAGTATGAGGTGATGGAGCATTTCACACATTGGCTAAAAGAAAAACAGACCGATGGACGGGAATACATCATTTGTGGAGATTTAAATATCGCGCACAAAGAAATTGATTTAAAAAACTGGAAAGCCAACCAGGAGCATTCCGGGTTTTTACCCGAAGAACGGGAATGGCTGACTCTGGTTGTGGATCAATTAGGATATGTTGATGTATTCCGGCAATTAAACCCCAACCCTGGTCAATACACCTGGTGGTCCAACCGGGGACAAGCCTGGGCCAAAAATGTCGGATGGCGTATTGACTATCAAATGGCGACTCCAAACATCGCGGCACTCGCCCGAACAGAAGCCATCTATAAAGAACAACGCTTTTCCGATCATGCCCCTTTGATTATTGAGTATAACGAGGCTGGCACTTGACTTGAAGCTGAGTTGTGTTGGGAGGATTTGTCGCTGAGTCTGTTTTTTTAGGTTTTCCCACACCAAAGCCCCATTAGTGCTATCTAGCGCACCCAGTGATCTCTGGAATTCTTCGCAGCAAACAATAATTCAACCAGGGAATCTCTGTCTCTTTGTTGAATTGTGGTTTTTAGTTGTGTCAGGATTTGTTCAAACTGAGCCAAATGAGCTAAGAGGTAGCTTTGATTTTCCATAAAAATATCGGCCCACATTTCAGGACTGGAGGAAGCAATGCGGGAGAAGTCTTTGAGTCCTGCACCGGAGAAACTTAGAATTTCGGGATGGTCCGCAGCCGCGATGGTTTTAATGCTGGCATACGCTAACAAGTGAGGTAAGTGACTCACCCACGCAAAGACTTCATCATGAGATTCCGCGTCCATTTCAATCACGTTACTGCCAAGGTGTTCCCAAAGAGTCCGGACCAAAGACAGTGCCTCGGGATTAGAACTGGAGTCGGGAGTGATGATTAATTTTCTGCCTTCAAAAAGACGGATACGAGCACTGGTAGGACCATAATGTTCTGAACCCGCAATCGGATGCGCGCCTATGAAATTAATATGTTGGTTTTCAGCCTTTTTCATCAAGGCCAGCAGAGGACTTTTGACACTGCCAACATCTGAGAGAATCACACCAGGGGCTAAGTACTCCCGGATTTGAGCCACGACGACTTCAAAGGCACCGACAGGTACTGAAAGAATCACCAATTGCGCTTGTGTCAACTCAGCATCCCATTGAGGGGAGGCATAATGAACCAAACCATGTTCCAAGGCTTGTTGACAATGATCCTGACGCTGGTCATAGCCCACCAGTCGTTTGACTAAGCCCAACCGTTGTAAATCCAAAGCAACAGAGCCTCCGATCAACCCCAAGCCTACGATGGCAACAGTCTCGAGTTTAAAAGTGGTAATTGGCATCAATAGGACTCCTACAAGATTAAGCTTCTTCTTTAACCGGAGTTGCTGGATTTTTTTGGTTCAATAACAATAATACCGGACTTGCAATGTAAATGGAAGAATACGTTCCAACCCCGATGCCAACGAGCATGGCAAAGGAGAAGTCATGAATAATCTCTCCGCCAAGAAAGAACAAGCACACAACAACAAGCAAGGTGGTCCCTGAGGTGAGTATCGTTCGGCTTAAAGTTTCATTGGTACTCAGATTGATGATCTCTTCCAAGCCCTTTTTACGGTACTTGCCTTGATTTTCACGAATGCGATCAAAAACGACAATGGTATCATTCAAAGAGTATCCCACAACCGTTAAGAGTGCGGCCACAATCGTCAGGGTAAATTCTTTATCCAGCATCGAAAAAACGCCAACAACAATGCAAACATCATGGATCAACGCAACGATTGTGCCAACACCAAATTTCCATTGAAAACGGAAGGAGATGTAGACTAATACCAAGCCCAGTGCGATAAAAATCGCACGAACTGCATTCAGTTTTAATTCCTCGCCAACCTTTGGACCAATGGTCGCGACTCGACGTAACTCCATTTGAGGATATTTATCTTTAAGCAATTCCGTCAGGTTTTCTTTAAGTTGCCCGTCTTTTGCCAGCTTGCTGTCAACCGGCAAAATCAACAGGACTTCGTTATCTTCGGGAACACCAAAGGTTTGGAGACTCATTTCGCCACTATCCTCTCGTGTTGCGAAGACTTTCCGTAAATCGTCCAGATTGACTTGTTTCTCAAAGCGGATTTGTACATTGGTTCCTCCCCGAAAATCGATGCCAAAATTCAACCCTCGATGTAAGGCAATAGAAACCATTCCAACAAGAATCATTAATGCGGAAATAACGGCAGCTATCTTCCGCTTCCCTAAAAAATCAAAATTACAGTCGTCCTTTATTATCTGCATAATTTCATAAGTAGTATAGATGTTACTAATAAATAAGGCTGTCGGTTTAAGAACAGGAAGTGTGAATCCAACTTCACTTTTTAAGCAGGTCGCCTCACCAAAGCCCACAACGTTGGCTTCCCAAAAGGCAAAACCCAACACACTCACAACAGAACCTGTTCCAAGTGCATCCGACACGATGTAAAACGAGAATTAAATACTGATTTTTTCAAGTTTACGACGATTAAGATAGACTATATCAAACAAAAACCGGGTAACCACAATCGAAGTAAACATACTGGACAGAATTCCAACCGACAAGGTTACCGCAAACCCTTTAACCGGCCCTGTCCCAAATTGAAGTAAGGCCAGCGCGGCAAACAAGGTTGTGACATTGGAATCAACAATGGTCAGAAACGCTTTACTGAAGCCTTCGCGAACAGCGGCTCTTGGCATTCCGTTCCTTTTCATTTCTTCACGTATACGTTCAAAAATCAGCACGTTCGCATCCACAGCCATCCCCAGGGTAAGCACAATCCCGGCCATTCCGGGCAACGTCAAGGTTGATTCAAACCCTGCCAGAATAGCAATGATTAAAATCAAATTCAGGAGTAAGGCCAGGCTGGCAAAACTACCAGAAACCCGGTAATAAAACATCATAAAGAAAAAAACGCTAAGACCGCCTATCAGCAGAGAAATCAAACTCTGTTTGATAGAATCTTCTCCTAAACTCGCACCTACCGTTTGTTCTTCACGAATCACGATCCCTGCGGGCAGTGAACCTGAACGCAGAACCAGAGCTAAATCATTCGCCTCATCCAAGGTGAAGTTTCCTGAAATCGAAGCTTCGCCTCCCAGGATAGCTTCTCGGATCACAGGCGCGGATTGAACTTTATCATCCAAGACGATGGCGAGTCGTTTTCCTTTGTTCTTTTCGGTAATTCGACCAAAACGATCCGCCCCCATGGAATCAAAGGATAAAGAGACGTAAGGTTGATTATCATTTTGATCAAAACGCACTCTGGCATCTCGAATGAACTCTCCGGTCAACACCACTTTTTTGTCTAAGACAAAAGGGATTCGAGTGGCCACTTTCTGAGTGATTTTATCCCAATTTTCTTCATATTTAACAACCGAGGTCAATTGGTTATAATTATTTTTTGTAGCATTCTCGTTGACAAGATAAAATTCCAACACCGCCTGAGTTCCAATCAACTTGATCGCTTTTTCACGGTCGGTCAAGCCTGGAAGCTGAATCAGAATATTATTTTCACCCTGCCGTTGTAAAGAAGGCTCCGCCACACCCAAGGCGTCAATGCGGTTCCGTAAGACCTCTAAAGCTTGATCCACGGAGCTTGTGCGTATGCGTTTGATCTCTTCCGCTTTCACAGTCAGGCGGGTGAAGTCTTTTTCAATATTCTGATCAAACTGTACCACCAAGCGACTATAAGGTTCCTCTTCAAGGTCCAGACTGCTCCCTGCTTCAAACTCAATCTCGACTTGAGATCCTTTACTCTCAATATGAATGTACTCCACCTGATTATCAATAAAGGCATCCTCAAGCTCCTGAGCGGCTCTTCGCGCAACTTCATCAACAGCATCGTCAACCTGAACTTCAATATCCAGATACATGCCTCCCTGTAAATCCAGTCCTAAATTCACCTTTTTATCAACTAATTTAGGATTGTTTCCAGGTTTATAAGCATGGTAGGTTGGAATGGCGTAATAGCCTGCCACTACCAAGACAATCAAGATGATCACACCTCTTATCCGAACTTCCGTATCCATAATATTTTTGCTTTCTTACTTTTAAGTTATAGGGCTTGCAATAAAAACATCAGAATTCATCCTGTTTTTTCTGCGCTCTCGTCATTATTGTCATTATTTTCAGACTTTGCCTCTTCTTTTGCATTTTTCTCAACGGACTCTACGGTAAGTCGAGAAACTTGATTTCGATCCACTTTGATGCGAACTTTTTCCGCAATTTCTAAAGTGAGCCAATCCTCTCCTATTTTTTGGATGGTCCCATAAATTCCTCCGGAAGTCACCACTTTGTCTCCCTTCTTCAAAGAACGGAGCATATCCGTGTGTTCCTTTTGCTTTTTTTGCTGAGGACGGATGATCAAAAAATAAAAAACAAAGAAAATCAGGACGAAAGGCAAAAACTGAAAAAACGGATTTGCCGCGATACCTGCGGGACCACCTGCTTCTTGAGCCACTGCGATCGATTCAAATGGAAACATGAGCTTGACTCCGATCAAAAGATTGTTCTAATACGTCTTACAAAACGAAGCTCAACCCTTTAGCAGCTTTTTTTTCAAATCTCACGACTAAAATGAATCTTTTTAAGGAATAATGTGATGATGACGTTACGATGGAACAAACTGATTTGCGTTTTAATTTATTTGGGTACCGGATTGTTTTCATCAATAAGCGGGGCTGAAACAACGACATTCCGTTCTGGATTAGAAATCAGGAATGATATTTCACAGCACGCCAACACTCCGCGGAATCCCTGGCAAGAAGAATCCTATACCGAGATTTCCTTCAAAAGAGCGGCTATCGATTTTCAACAGACGCTCAATTCAAACGCACGTGCTCGCATCAGGCTCAACTTTACGACCTGGCTACAGCCTGAGACGCTTGAAACGGTTGCTGAAGAAAATATTGAATACTCCTATCTTGAACTCAACATGTCGTCGTCATTCAGTTTAAAATTTGGGAAAATCTTTATTCCGTCAGGCTCATGGGAAAATGATTATAACGTCATGGATCAATATTTATACTCCTGGGCGAATCAAAAATTACCTGTGATCTATGGAGCCGGATTGGATTTACGAGCCTTCACCGGTGAACAAACCTGGAGTGTCCAGCTCCTCAATAGCCCCCTACGCCATCAGGAACAAAAAACCACAGCCGTTGGAGCAAACCTCGCATGGTATGGTCACTTTCAAAACAATAGTCTGGAACCGATTATCTCGTATGGGCGTTTTCCTGCCCCTCAACAAACGCAAATGCTCGAAGGCCACCTCCTCAGCACCGGAGCCTTTGATACCTCTCAAATCGGGATCGGTTTTCGTTGGACCTCCATCAGCTTACAAACGGAACTTGAATACGGTCAGGTCTTGACCTCCGAATATCAAAAAGAGCTGCTCGTCAATCAACAAATTCAAACGCTGACTCAAGACCCAGAAAAAACCTGGAGTATGCTTGTGTTTTTCAAGTACCATCGTCAAGATTACTTGCACTGGGTTTTCAAATATACCAGTGATGAAACCCTTTATGGCGATGGAGACTCAATGTTCCATACAGGAGAAATGACAGGCGTTGAGATCTATCCTGAGAACTCACAGGCTTTGCGAATCCACTTGATCTATCTTCTGGAAATTGTCAAAACAGGGCTATCGGTAAATCAGGAACATCGAGAACTTAACCTGGGAATCACTTTTAAAGTTCCCTAACGCTCTCCCTCATCATCAAGTCATGGATGAAGATGACCAAAAGAGTGAGAGACAAACCGGATTCACCGTGCTATAAATGTTTCGTTTTTTGCCGTGCTGAGATAAAACAGACAGTCGGTTTATTTTTTGCATGTTCCCAACAGCAAACAAACAATTTTTGTCACTACTCCGCCTAAAAAGGGAGGGCTCTAAAATCCATAAAAAACACTAAATTTATTATTTTTTAGTTTTTTTAATGTGTTTCGTGGACTGAGTATTACCAACTTATTAATTATTCAATGTAAGGAGCATCATGAGTGTCGGAAAAATGACAGGTCCCAAAAAGGCAGCAATTCTACTTCTGGCCTTGGGAGAAGAGGGTGCCTCAGAAATCCTGAAGAATTTAGAAGAATCTGAAATTCAGCAGGTAGGTTATTATATGACACGCTTCACTGATGTGTCTCCTGAAGAGCTGGACTTGGTCCTTGAAGAATATTACCGTAAATCCGTCATTCAGGATGAAGGCGCGGGAATTAACGCGACAGGAGACTTTGTACGAAACGCCTTGACCAAAGCTCTTGGTTCCGATCGTGCCCGAGACCTGGTGGATGGACTGAAAGCCCACCAGGAAGAAGGGGCACTCGATTCGCTGAAATACATGGATGCCAAAGTGATTGCAAGTTACATCGTCAACGAACACCCTCAAACCATTTCCTTAATCATGGCTCACCTGACAGACATGGAACAAGCCTCAACCGTACTGCGTGAATTACCTGAAAACCTGCAAGCGGATGTTGTTTATCGGATGGCGATTCTTGAAAGTATTCCCCCAGGCGTAATTGCGGAAATGGACGAGGTACTTTCCGAAGAAATGAAAACGGCCGCAGGCGTTGGGACCAAAGTGGGAGGTGTGGAATCTGTCGCGGAAATTCTCAACAGTTTGGATAAAGCCTCAGAGACTCGAATTCTGGCCACTATTGAGGAAAGTAACCCTGATCTTGCAGAGCAAATTCGTGAACTCATGTTTACTTTTGAAGACTTGGTCTTGGTGGATAGTCGTCAAATGCAAAATGTGCTTAAAGAAATTGACCAAAATGACCTCGTCCTTTCTTTGAAAACGGCAGGAGATTCCGTGAAAGAACTCATCTTCAGTAGTATGTCTTCCCGTCAAGCGGATATGGTCCGGGAAGACTTGGAAATCATGGGTCCCGTTAAAGTTTCCGATGTTGAAGCTGCGCAGCAAAAAATTATTACGGTTGTCAGAAAAATGGAAGAAGCGGGAACACTGGTTATTGGAGGCCGTGGTGGTTCCTCAGATGTGGTCTAAAGGCTTCTTGCCACCTTTTGAGAACGTACCAAAGGAGTCCTGTGCTTCCATAATATAAGAAAAAATCGAAGGGTTCCCACTCTAAACTCAGATGCCATTGGGCCCAGGAGGCCCACTGGTGTAAATGGCTTAACCCCCAAAGCCATCCCTGCATTCCCCACTCCACCAGTTGAAAACTCCACGATTCTAAAAAATGAAAAGGAACCTCGTTGAGCAACACAAGACTGCTTAACAGGGCGATTAAACAAAGGGGTAAGATGACCAAACCCAAGAGGGGAATCAGAATTAAATTCAGCCAAAAAACCTCAAAAGAAAAAGCATGAAAATAACTCACCAGGATTGGCCACAAACCCAGTGAAACACTTCCTGTCACTACAAAACTCGCCCACAAATAATGGAGCATTCGGTGAAAGAGTGACACCTTTTCAAGGTTTATACTCAGAAATCGGGCAAATAACAAAATGTAAAATACCGCCATAAATGAAAGTTGAAAGGACACGTCATAAATGGTTGTAGGTTGCTGAATCATAAACCCTAACGCTGTGAGAAAAAGGAGATACAGCGGGTGTTGTTGTTGCCCACTCCAACGGATCACAACCCAGAGTGACAACATACATACCGCACGTAAAGCCGGTAGAGGAAACCCCAAAAGGAAGATATAGCCCCATAACCCTATTAACGTCATTGTTTGAGAAAAGGGAATGAAATAAGGCCAAAGCATCCATTGTGTAACACGTCCGCCTATGCTCTGGAGCCCCCAAAGCACCATTCCATAGATGAGCGCAATATGTAACCCGCTGATTGCTAATAAGTGGGAGACGCCTGTTTCACTGAATAAATTGCGGACTTCAGGCAAATAGACACTGTTGGCCAAAGTGACCGGCAAATAGAGTGAGGCTGCTTTTTCAGAAAGATAAAACTGCGCACGATTCACCAGTCGCGCATGGAAGCTGCTCCGCCGTCGTTGAAAAGCACTTTCAGGAGTCTGCACATCATGGAAATGCGCTTTGGCAAAAGATAGATGAAGACGTTGGCTTTCTGCTTTCACTTCGTTAAGCGTCCCACTGATTTGTATATGACGTTGCCGAAAAAACCGGGGTTGGCGACCGGGATAGGTGGGAAATGTGACAAAAATTTCATGGAGTTCTGTCTCTTGTTCAGAAGCAAACATGTCAACAGCAATCAGATGTAATTGGGCCTCGTTGTTCTCCAGATGAGCTCTTTGGATTTTTCCGCGAACCCATACCGTTTGCTGTTGATCCAGGCCTTGAGTTAAGGTGGTTTCCCATTCAGGAAGTTGGATAAAGAGTTGGTAAGCCAATAAACCACATGCTGACATCAACACAACGCCAATCAGCATCAATCGATGCCGAAGACTCCAAAGAATTGCCATAAATCCGGGAAAAAACAACCAACTGAGATGCATTTTGAGGAGTTGATCAAAAAATTATGCAAGAAGTTTACTGGTGTTTGGATGGTTTTTTTCACTATCTTTTCTAAAATAGAAAAAGTAAACCCTTGAAAGATTGGTGCACCCGGAGCGATTCGAACGCCCGACCCTCTGAACCGCAATCAGATGCTCTATCCAGCTGAGCCACGGGTGCGTTATGAGCAGGTTTTTATATGGCGGAGAGACAGGGATTCGAACCCTGGGTACCCTTGCGAGTACAACAGATTAGCAATCTGCCACTTTCGGCCTCTCAGTCATCTCTCCGCACAGAGAAAAATTAACGCCGAAAGACGTTTTTTATTGGCGGAGGGGGAGGGATTCGAACCCCCGGTACTCGCGCACAACGGTTTTCAAGACCGCCGGATTAAACCACTCTCCCACCCCTCCTGAATGAGCCGCAGATAACTACATTATTCGAGGAAGGGTTGCAAGGCAATTTTAATCAAATTCTCACAAGTCTTTGTCGCTTCATTGGCTTTCAGCCTTTAGGGATGAGAACTTCGTTTTAAAAATAGGCTGATATTACAGGTGTTTAATAACAAGACCTCACCCCTAAAGGCTAATATCTATTCCGCGACAGTGACAAACGCCCGGGATCCTTGGTGCCGGGATTTTTTTAGTTTTCCTTTTGGATCTTGAGTTTTGTGGCAGAAGGGACAAAAAAGAAATAAGGGCTGTGAGTTGCATCTCTGCAAGTCAATAAAAAATTCTAACGTTGTCAATCGCCATCCAACTATTGTTCTTGATGTCCCTGATGAACCCTATGTGGAACCCCAGATTTCGTCCATTTCGTAAATTTCCTTACACCTTTTTGATTTTGGGATTCGTCTTCTCAGGGGCTCTATTAAGTTCCTGTGGTGATCGTCTGGAAGTCACGGATAGTGCACCACAAAGTTGTGATTTTACGCAAAAACTGACCTCCATTGCCATTGATGAGCAGAGTGAATTGTTGTATGATGAAGACTTAATACGCAACGAACAAAATCGTTTATGGAACCGTATTCAGGAAGAAGAACGTCAACGTCAAGAGCAGGAAACGCTGATCAATCAGGCATTACCTGAGAAGCGTCTATCCTATCACGAGCCTTTATCGAAAAAGGGACGGACGGCTTATGTGAAACTGGATTTGATTCGTCGACTGGAAAAAAGTTCCAAGCTTTCAGAAAAAAAACAATGGCTCACCCTTTATAACCACTTACGTTGGGGCGAATTAGTAACCGATCGAAGCTTTCTGCAAGAATGTACTGAACGAATTGTATTAAAATCGGACCCTCATCCTTATGAAAAACAAGCGATTGAAGCTTATTTTATGGATCCTTCCATTGAATCCATTGCTCAGCGAAATCTGTACTACGCTTATGCTACGCCTGAGGAAATAGATTATTTAATGGATTCATCCCATGTTTATCGTTTTATTCACACTAAATCGGAACGAGGAAAATCTACTGGTTTTTTTGTCAAGGATGTTAACCGGGATACGGAATGGAAAGTCAAAATAGGTTGGGAATCCTATCGGGAACCTTTAGCAACGCATTTAGCTTGGGGCTTGGGATTTCCCGTCGATGAAGTCTTTCATGTACGGGAACTGAGAGTGGAATACACTGAGGTTTTGGAACAATTGTTTGAGGGCCACGCACGCCGTTTGGAAGACTCACTTTCAGCAATCCATTTGAAAGACGGGACGACGATTTCTTTAATTGCGACAGCAGAATATCAGCCTGAGGTTCAAAAACTCTATCAGCAAAACCGTAAACACATTCAGTATTTGATGTTTAAAGAAGTTGTTTTAGAAAGAAGAGATCCGAAGATTGTAAGAGTAGGATCGTGGTCTTTTGATGCGTTAGGCAATCCGGAATTACGTGCTGTCCGGTTATTAGGCTTGCTGCATTACTGGTTAGGAAATGAAGACATAAAGTATGATAACAATCGCATTCTTTTGAAATGTGATAATCCGGACTGTAGTGGAAATTATCAATATCAATTTGTCGTGCATGATTTAGGACTCGCTTTTGAGCCTCATCCTAATCAATTTTCGATAGGCTTTGATATTCAACAAGACACCAAGGGGGCGCCCACAATCACCATCCCAACTCGTCAGAGGGATGTTTCTGCCTGGTATCAAACGACCCAACAGGATGTGCTGGCGTTCATTGAGCGCCTCAAACAACTCAATAAAAAACAACTCCGCCAAGCCGCTGCTGCGGCAGGTTACCCTTATCCCGCCTTGGTCCTGGTGGTGGAAAAAATTGCGTCAAGGAGCAATTATTTTATTGAAAAGATGACAGGGCAACGGGGAAACCTAAGCGAAAATTTCAACCAGATCCTTGCCGATGATGGAGAAGTCGATGTTGGAAGCCGTGTGATCACAGTCCCTCAAGATGGATTTGTTTTAGAAAAGGGAGAGTTAACGAATGATATTTCTCTAGGATTTCATGGCAGACACTCGGAAATGATCAGGGAGTAAGTCCATTCCTTGGTTCTTTCTCACCTGGAGACATCAGGCTGATCGTAACCTTGGTTTTTTGTCTAAGCCTCAATTACTTTGACACCGTAATGGTTACAGCCTCACTGACTACATTCGCGTGAGGAAAATGGGCTTGAAAGGTATGCTCTCCCGGAGACAAGGGCCAGCGCAATGTGTATGGATAATAAGCCCTTCCAAACAACCTTCCATCAACCTTCCATATTATTTCTGAGACAAGGGGCATCGTCTCTGCTCTTAAAGCCAGCGTTTGAAGAGCTTGAGGCGTATCAGGATCAATAATAAATACACTTTGATGTACAGGTTCTTGAATTTTTACGTAAGTTTTCCAAGGTGAGTCCAAAAGTGCGGAAACATTATATCCCTGCTGAGTTCCCCATTCATAAAACTGAGCAGGCAACTCCACATAATTTTTGAGCGCGACCTGTTTTGAAGGGGTTTCTGTGGTTGGAACGGTACCAGTTCGTTGATCTACAACTATTTTTTGTTGGAATTCCCCTTTCTTTTTCGGTGCCAGATCTGGAAGAAAATACTCTAAAAACACTTCAGGACACGCCTCAGTCGCAGGTTGACCATTCAATCCGCATAGTTTAACAGACTCATAACCTTGCGGAGGAGGAAAAGGGGTTTCATGAATACCACGGCTTTCCTCTGGATGTAGAAAGACTAATATTTGCTTGACCAGCCGAGCTGTATCTATGCCACTGACATGTTTCATGGGTTCATTATTATGATGCCCGATCCATGCGCCCACAATATAACGTGAGCTATAGGCAAGCGTCCAGGCGTCTCGAAAGCCTTGAGACGTTCCTGTTTTTACGGCAACAGGAAAGGGATATTCCAGCATCGTTTTCCGGGGAAAGGAAGGCAATCTCGCTTGAGGATCAGAAAGAAACAGAGAAATTTGACGGGTTGTTTCTTCAGAAAGGAGGCGGGTGCGGGAAGCGTTTGAATCCTTGACAAACCAGTGTTGATTAAAAGACATCCCTTCATTTGCTAAAACACCATAAGCTCTGACCAAGTCTTCCAAGGTCACATACAAGCCCCCGATGGCCATTCCTAAGCCATAATAATCAGCGGGTTTTGAGTCCTTGATTAACCCCAAACGATCAAAAAGCTGATAAGTTTCCTCCAGTCCAATCGCTCTAAGAATTTGAACCGCGGGAACATTTCGACTATTGGCTAAGGCCTTGCGATAGATGACAGGCCCCAAATATTTTTCATCAAAGTTACGAACACTATAATTACCACCAGAATAATGAATCGTTAAGGGAAGATCGGTTAGAATGCTTGACGGGGTAAAGTATTTCCCCTCCAGGCCTAACGCGTAAATAAATGGCTTTAAGGTACTTCCTGAGGAGCGGGGGACTGACGCGTAATCAATGGCTCCGGCATACCAATCGTCGTAATAAAACTCTGATCCGAGATATCCCACAATCAGTCCTGTGGCTTTTTCGGTTACTATGACTGAAACATTTCCCGCGCCTTGAAGGCGAAGTTGTCGAATTGTCGCGCTTGCCAACGTATCAATTTCACTTTGGATTCGCAGATCCATTCCTGAATGCAAAGGTTGAGCATAGGCAAAACCGGGTAGTTGTTGGAGTGCCTGTTTCATTTTGATAATCGCATGATAGCTATGGTAGGGCTGAGCTATTTTTACGGGCATCGGAAGGTTTTTTAACTCTCGTGTGGACGCCTGATACTCTTCTTGATTCAAGAACTTATGTTGTTTCAATAATTCCAGAATCAGGTTTGCCCGTGTTAAGGCTTTTTGGAATCCATAATAATTATAAACATTCATGCTTCCAGGAGCTTTGGGCAAGCTAGCAAGGACCGCGGCCTCACTCCAACTCAAATCACTCAAAGGCTTCTGGAAATACTTCCTTGCCGCATAAGAAACTCCATGAATTCTATTTCCTTGAGGTGCTATCTTTAAATAATGCCGAAGTACGGCGTCATATCCATATTTATGAATCAACCCGAGGGCCGCGATCATTTCCCATAGTTTATGCCAGTAGGTACGTTCACCGGGATTTTGCATCCGAATGATCTGCATGGCCAAGGTTGAAGCGCCTTGACGGGTATCATGAGTCAAGGTGTACCAAGACGCTCGAAAAAGAGCACGGAGATCCACGCCTTGATGTTTGTAAAAACGTCGGTCTTCAATCACCAGGAGGGCCTGTTTCATCCTTTCTGGAAGCTCACCCTTGATTTCCCAGAAGCCTAAATCCTGTTGATAACTGGAATTGCCTTCTGTAATAAATTGGCCCTGCCGATCTTCGATTAAGGGCGTAGAGAGAGGAGCCGTCAGTTGAATTTTCCCCTTAAGTTCCTTGTATCCAACGAAGGCGATTAAAAGCGGTCCGATGATTAAAAACGCAACGGTGATCGCAATTTTAGACGGATTTAAACGATTCCCAGTCATCATGGATTAAGCGTGCGGGGTTTAATCAGGACACGAGTTCCTTCAGACCATCCATAAACAGCCTGGTGATACATCATTTCTGTTTTTGCTGAAGGATGAACAAAGCTCCCTTCAATGCTTGTTCGAAGACGAAAATAAAAATCATAAACGCCCTTAGGTAAGACATCGTAATAAAAGGTTACTTGATCATCCTCGTATAGTGAATAATCAGGAGTTTGCGTCATCATCCCTGTAGGGAGGGCTTCTTTAGGAGAAGTTGCCAGATTGGGATTGAGGGGTTCAAAACCCGCGGCAAAAGGGACCTGAACAGCGACAAAGTTACGAGGTGAAGGATTGACGACACGAACATGCTCTTCAATAATGGCTCCCATCGGTAATTCAATGTTTTGTCCCGCGACAGCCTTTTGTCTGACCGGAGGCATGTTGCCTTCCTGAATGATGAGCAGCTCACGATCGACTACAAATCCCGCGTTTTTTTGTTGAACGTGATCGCCTGATTTTGAAGGAAGATATTCCAAGGTCAGTTTAGCAAAAGGTATTGTCTCTTCAGGTCCGCTCCGATATTGAACTTTGCCAAGAGCGGTCTCATGCGATGTATGCTCGGTCATTACCTTACCCGCGGTATTGAGGATGGTTGTCTTATCACCAAAAATTAACTCAATTTTGTGTTCCTGTTGAGAGGGTTGTGGGGTTTTCAGAGCTTCGCCCAACGACAAGAGTGCTGCCGTCGTGGCACTGGTGCTACCCCAACCATCCTGATTTCCACGGGAAATCAATTCGTCCACCAACAAACGAACTCTGGGGTTTTCAGGTTCGGAGTGGTAAAGAGCCCGACTGACATTCGCCAGGGTTTTCACTTCACTCGAAAGAATCAGTCCTCCCCAAGTTTGGGACCGGTATTGCAACCCCTGATACCTTTCTTTGCCGTCATGTAATTTAAATATCAGGCTTTTCCATAAATCCGTTTTAAGTTTTCTCACCTCATCGGTATTGTTTCCATACCGATCCATTAAGGTGGTCATGATTTTTGCTTCACTATAAAGATCCATATTCATGGCCCGAACAAATAAATCACGAGCGTATCCCTCTTCAAACATTCCCGCTTTGGATAAGGCGTAAAGAGCTTCGGCCCGTTCTATAAAGGAGGCTCCATCAATAAAGGAGCTATAATCGGTTCTTAAAGAATCTTTTAAAGCTTGAAGACTTCGTTCCAATAAAGCTTCCTTGACAGGATATCCTTGCTGTTTAGCCAACAGTAAAAACTCCACAACATAGGCGGTTAAACTGACATATCCTTGAGATCCTGGCCAGTAACTATAAAGTCCGTTGGGCTTCTGTGTGATTTCCAAATACGCCAAGGTTGTTTCCATGGAGGCTTTAATCGCTGTTTTTCGTTGATTAGGCCCCATTGGATCCAGTAACGCTTGCAAGGCCAGTTCCGCCATCATTCGACTGATACGCTGTTCGGTGCAGCCATGTGGATAACTGATTAAGTAATTCAATCCGGCAAGCATTTTAATCAGCGCAGGTTCCTGGGTAAGGACTATCGCTTGAGTCACATAGCCCGGACGCATGTCTTCTTCAGGAGTCGAAAAAGACAGTATTTGCTGGGGTTGAATTTGAGCCATACTTTCAAGGTGCACTCTTTCACGGTCTGGTTTGACAGGTAATTTGATTTCAAACGCGTCCTTCGCATTATCGCTGTTTCTTTTGACGGCCATACGGATCACAATGTGACTCTCTTCCGCGCCATCAATGGGGGTAAGCTGGTTCACGGTCATGGGAAAGAAAAGCGGCTCTGGTTGATCTTTAACCCAGTTAATTTTGCGTTGAAGCGCGCCCTCAACGACCACTCCTTCAGCTTGCAGTTCAACCATCCCGTCTCCTCCCAGGCCTTCCACAACACGTCCAATGCCTCCTGCGATAAAACGATCTCCAGGCCGGACAAAACGAGGCAATGCCGACTGTACGATAAGAGGAAGGCGAACGGATAACGTTGATTTAGCATGCCCAAAACGGGCAAGCCCCTCTGTTGCGACAGCACGTATAGCGAAATCGGTCAGGTTGTCAGGCAGTTCAATGGTCACTTGAACTTTTCCTTTAAGGACGTTCAACGCAGGGTTATAATAAGGCATGGTTTTGAAGTTTTTACGGACAGTCACTTGTCGGAATAATTCCGCGTCATCCCTGGTTCCATCTCCACCCGGGTTTTCTTCTAAGGAAATCTCGCCAATAATTTGATTTCGCAAATCTCTGAACCTTATCCGCGAAAAGACTGGATCCATAAACGCGGGTACGGGGTCCAACGCTTGTTCCTTTCCTAAGGCTAACACCGCCTGATCGACAAGCCAAAGCGTCACTTCACCACTCAGAGGCTTTCCCTCAGGATCACTCAGTTCGATGGTTAAGGGGAGAGACGCGCCCGGCAGGCTGTTCGGGGGGTGTGTTAACGTTACATTCATGCGGTTATTTTTAGGCTGAACTTTGACCCATGCGGTGCTTCCCATGGCAATAGGCCGGTAACGGTCTTCGTTTTCTGTAGAAGGTAACTTTCCCTCCAAACGACCCCGCAATAAAAGAGCATGGAGCGGCATTCTTGGTGTCATGTTCTCATGGACAGGAAATGAAAAAACGCCCTGGCCGTTTGATATTTCGACCCAATGATATTGATTATCGGTAGGAGTTTCGAGAATAATTAAGGCATTCGCTTGTTGATAGGGACTTTTTAACAGAAGAGTCGCTGTTTCTCCAGGGTTATACTCGTTTTGAGCCAGAGTCATTTCAAAAACTTGAGATTTGGGCTTTTCCCAGGCAACAGGTGTCTTTCCCGCGATGTATAAATCCACGGCAACTTTCTGCAAACGTCCCAAACGATCCTTTGCGGTCATTTCCACAACATAAACGCCGGATTCCTCTACCGTGAGAGGCGTTGTCATGGGGTTTTGTTCAGAAACCATACGTTTTTCAATAACCGGAACATCGACCACATCATTGACATATTGGATTTTTCCTGTTGTGAAATCGCTTTCCTTCAAATAGGAATGCCATTGTCTATGTAACAGGCGCAATCGAAATTCCTGCCCTTCCAAGGGTTTCCCTTCATGATTGAGTACCAGGAGTTGCGGTGAAATGGTGGTTGCCTGATTTAAAAAACGATCCACCTTTATTCCAAGCATAAACGCGGGAAGAGCCAGGACCGTTTTCGTTGCGGAAACGGTTTGTTCATCAGCCCCCCTAACGGTGACTTCAACCACATATTGGCGGGGTTTTCCATCCAGTTCGACTGCCGGATTGAGCGTGAAAAAAGAGGCGCCGTTTTCATCGGTTTTCTCCTGTTTTCGAAGACTGCCTGAAGATCTGAAAGGGTGTCCGCTAAGAAATCGTTCATCGGTAGAAAAAAGGAACCCGGGAAAACGGGGAGGCGAAAAGCGGTACTGAAACTGGGTCGCTTGCCATGAAACGTCCTGCCCCACAACTCGTCCTCCCGCATAGTAATCCGCGGTCATGGTTAATTGAAAAGGTTGATCTAAAGGAACTTTATCAGGGCCAGAAATATTAATTTCAAAACGAGGAATGCGATAGCTTTCTTTTTTAAATTGGGCCGACCCTAAGTGCTCAAAGGATTGTTCGTCGAGCAGGTAAGCCTGATACATTCCGGTGGGTAAGTCTTTTTCCTCAAATTTATGGTAAAAACTCCCCATTTTATTTAATCGCACAGGGTAGGTCCACTCCTTGTTACCTGGTCCTTGAATCACCAAAGTTCTTGGACGATCGGGTTCATGCTTGAGCATTCCCTGTTGACGTAACCGTAAGAAGCCTTTGATATGCACAGGTTCTTCAGGACGATAAACAGGTCTTTCAATAAATAAAAAAACTTTCCGAATCGCCTTTTCCCGATTATGTTGCGTATCTCGGTTAAGCCAGTCCAACCAGGGAGATTCCTCATGATACCAATGATTATTCGCAAAGTGCGGAGGTGGGTATTGTGGATTCAACACCAGTCTCTCATTTTCACGTTGGACGGCAATCCGTCGAATTTGAGCTTTAATTCGCTCAACCTGTTCATACCTGAATTGCCCTTGTGTATTCGTTATGCCAGAAATCAACACCTGCCATTTGTCAACATCCTTTGGAGAATAAAGAGGATGAGACGATTCATACTCTCCTTCCACGCTCACAGTTGCATCGGTCAAGGGCTTGCCTGTTTTTAAGGAAGTCACAATAAACGTTACAGCCGATTCCTCCTCGATGGTGCTTAAGCTTAAATCGGTGACTTGAGTTCTGACAAATTGGCGTGTTGTACTACTTCCGATATTTCGATATCCAACGAGGTAGGTGCCCGGTTGAGAGGGACCGGAAATTTTTGTAAAATGAGGTTGGAGATCCAAGCCGAATTTTAATCCGCCTGAACGTTCTTTAGTGGGTAAAGGCACTAATGTTGAAACTAAAGGACTGCCTAACAATTGGATTTGTTCCGGCATTCGCGTTCCCGGCTCAGGCTCTTCTCCGGGACCGGGAGGACGGTTTTGATCATTTAACGCCAAAGGCGAGTTGGGAAAAGGCCAGAAGTTACGATCCAGGGGGTCAATCTTATAAATCCTTAAATCCAGTTGCTCTTCTCCACGACCTTCCATCGGAAATTGCTGAGGACCATATTGTTCCACCAGACCCTGACTTTGCTGCCATCGAAGATAAGGCGATTCCTGGGTGTAATAAAAGAACGTGGAAACTTCTCCAAAAGGTGCCAACTCCCGATTGGAAACGCTCCGAAGAACCATGCTGTTCAAACGAAGTTCATACGGTTTATCACGTGCAACATCAAAAAATAATTGTAATCGGCTCCCTGAAACCTCATACCGGAAACTCTGAACAGCAGGGCTGAAGCTTACCAGACGTTTTACTTCTTCCATGGAGACAGGCCCCAAACGTTCGCTGAATTGCAGGAAAAAAGACGGAAGGGCATCTCCACAATTCAAAGCTTGATCCATGGAATAAACACTCCCCTTGACTGAAACCGGATATAAAAAGGAACCGCAGCCCAAACCTGTTATTCGGAAAAGCGCTTTGGTTGAAAAGGCATAGCGGGCGACAGAGCTGCTTGTGGTCTCATCCAAAGACAAGCGAAAATGCAGAATCGCTTTTTTGCCATAATCGATAGGACGGTGTAAGGTCAGTTGATACTCAACAGGGGAATGAAGTGAAGTCCGTTCGATTTCTTTTAAGGTGAAATCATTCTCTGTAATCCAAACCTGATTGGCATTCCCGACGCCTGGTAAGGGCAGAACTTCAAGGCTTATCATGCTTTTCAGTTTTTGAAGATCCATCCGATTTTCAAAACGGAACATCCAATCTCTCAAGGGTTCCAACTCAACGCTTCCAGGACTGGGGGAAAGATGGGAGGGAGGATGCATCAAAGTGACCAGGGATTTTTTTTCCTGCTTTACCAGAAGCGTATAACGGCTTAAGGCAGGCCATGCGATTGTCGGAAAAAATTGTAAAGTTCTGGCGTCCAACCAACGTGCTTCCCCGGGATGTTCTGGAGTCATGATCATCCACTTTTCAAGCTGATCGACAGGGCCTCCCTCTGCAGGTCCTTCGTCTTTATTGAAAAAAATCGTAATTGGATCATAAGCTCTCAGAAAGGCTTCCGGCACAACCGTGGTTTTATCAGCCCCAATAATATGTTCCGGAATTGATTTTTGAGCAAATCCCCTTTGAGGATTTCCATATAAAAAGATGCCTAAGCATAAACACCCTATGATTCGCTTCCACATAATCCACCTTGGCTTTAAAGATTTAGAATTGACAAACAGACGCTGGATTTTCTGTGTTGTTTGAAGCTCTGTCGCTTTCTGTTCGAGTATTGCCGTGATCACCCAATAGGATTTCATCACGAATGGCAAGTCCCTCCCGCTGGTATTGTTTCATCACTTCTTCAGGAACCCCTGACTCACTGCCCTGTGTCCCCCAAAGTACGGGTTTATACTGGACAGGAGGTGATGAAGGGGTGCTTAAAGAAACGACATAGATGTATTTCCCTGGTTCAAGCTCACGAAAAATTAAAGGACCTTGAGCGATCCACTGAAATTTGGAATCATAGAGTTCTCCTTTCAACTGATCTTGCTCTGTCCGAACTCCAATTCCTATTTTAGCTTTGGCATAAACTTCAAATTGATAGACATGAGGGACTCCGGAACGTATCAGTGAGATCTTTTCTGAAAGTCCTTCGTGAAGAAGAACAGGCGCGAGTTTTTGAATCTCAATGGTGCCGGTTTGCTTTGTGCCTTCAATGGGGCGTGTCCACAATTGATATTCCCCGGAATCAAGAAAATAGGAAAGCCTGCGTTGGGTTGAGAATCCACTTAGCGCGGTTTTTAATACCATTTGTTTATCAAGCAATGCGGTTGCACCAGGAGCGTTCGTCTCAACGATAAGGTAACCGGGATGTTTTAAGGTGATTTTCCACAATTGCGTTTCATGCTTCAGTTCGCCTGTTTCGAGCAACGGGGACTCCTCAACGTTTTCATGCGATCCCATCCGTAGGCGTTCCTTTTGAGGAACAGGACCCTGCCATACTTGCACAAAACCAGTATCATGAGTTACTTCCAGCATTCCTTGATTTTGCTCTGAGGGCGTCTTAATCTCGAATTGAGTTCCTGATCGAAGCACCCCCTCCGCATCAAAAAAGCGGCTGGAAACATGGTCGCCATCAACAAAAAGGTGATGTCCGGTTTGAATTTCTTGAAGGAATAAATAGAATTTTCCCGGTTCAGAAAAAGTAGCTTCAAAGCCTTTCCGGTTATCAAAAGCAGGGAGGGTATTTTTTTTTGTTCCCGGTGTCAGATGGAATAAAGCCTCTTGGTTTCCCTGGTTTGTGAAAATCAAAAGACCTCCGGAAACATCAACCGTTTCCTGAACATTTCCCTCCATTGCTGAAATCAGAGTTTCTGTTTGTTCTTGTGACCAGACAAACGCAACCATGCCTTTTGTCATGGAAAGCTCGAGCGTCCCTGTCTTTTGTGACAAGGCATAACTTTGTGATTGACCGGATTGGAGCACACCTTCAACTGTGGACATGAAAGGCAGTTCTTTCTGTGCTTGAGGATCAAAGACATGAAATTTAAAAAATACCTTTTCCGGGTTTGAAGATTTCTTTGTTTTCCAGATTCGGCCCCAATATTGTCCTTTTGTTGGAATTCCCATGATTGTTTTTGCCGGCTGACTCTCTGAACCAAACCAATGAAAAGATCGGGAAAAAGACGAAGCGGCTTTTTGTGATGAAATCATGCCACCTAACATCCCCCCCACGGACGTTGCCTCCAGTAATAATGGCGCTGATTTTGAAACATTGATGTTAAAGGCTAAAGGGGTCTGTCCGAGTTCAACCATAGTGACCTTTTGAAGCGATAATTCAAAAGGCGTTAAGGTGATTTGTTCTTCAGAGATCCCTCCTTTGACAATCAACCAGCCTTTTCCTTGATTCAAACTAAAAGGCGTATTTTCCAAGGGGTGACATGAGGAATGTTCTGCCGTACAAAACCAGGATTTTAGATTTTCCGACAGGTGATAACTGATATTTTCAGCACTGGATAGCACAATGGTCGTATGTTCTTTAGGAGGAATGTCCAGCTTGGTTTGAGACGACGAAAGCGCAGATTTTATGAAGGGTAAAAGCTTTGCCGTAATCGTTATCGGTTCGGAAGAACTGTTCAAATGCCAGAATTGGAGATGATACAAATCGTCGGATTTCAGTGGGATAAACATTTCACCTTTTTCTTGAGCCACAACCCTATCTTGAGTCAACAAGGTCATTCCGATGTCAGGATCAGAGGCTTTGAGATGAATCAAACTTTCTTTATTTTTGCTTTGGAACGGTACCGTCCATACTTTTTCACCCAAGCGTTCTTCGACGGTGAAAGGGAGGAAATGCTCTTGAAGTGAAACCTCTTCCCGTGTCCGCATCTTGACCCCAACCGAACCTCTTTTTTGGCCCACAGACATCACCCTCAGTGTATAGAGACCTGGTTTTAATCTTTGTGAAAGATGGAAATTCCAATCATCTTTCGCGTCATCATTCCATCCTAAGATCCGGGTTCCCTGCTCATTACATAAAACCGCTTTCACATCGGTTCCTCCCTCACTTGCGATATCAACGAAACTGGTCGTTCCAACACTGACCTTGAGTAAGGCGGGGAGCGAATGAATTTTTTGAGTTATGCCTGAAATCAGTTGTTTGGTTTGAAAGCCAAGAGTGTAGGGAAATAAATCATTCGTTTCAATACTCTTCACCTGGGCCTCGTATTCCCCTGTTTTTAATTCACCTTCCCATCCACTAGGCCCGTAAATGGTCTCAATCAGCCCTTCCCCTTTTCTAAAAAGAAAAAGCTCCATCCCTTTGCTTAAAGTCCCCGTTGCTAATACATTCGCGGGAATGTTGAGCGTATAAACATCGGGAATCCGTCCTGGCGTTTCACGCCAAAGATGAGAGCGGGTGGCATTGATCGGCAAAACATGGGGGCCTTTTCCTACAAGTTCAGCCGGTGATTTAATTTGACTCAGTTTGGTGCTTCGTCGACTTTCCAGAAAACTGGGAAGTGAGTAGTAAAAGTAAGAACCAGGCCCTAGTTCCTGTTGAATGCTGACTTGATTTCCGGGTGACACCAAAGGCCAACCCTCCGCGTCATCCAAGCGGAAACCGAATGTTTTTCCCAAACCTGAGGTTTGAATTTGATAGTTTCCTTTTTCCGTAATTTCAAAATGATAACGAACAGCGGCATCAGGTTCCAAGCTGACTCGTTGAACTCCATCAACCAATAAAGTTTTATCTGTATCCAATGCGGTTCGACGTAAATGGATTCCCGCACGACCTTTTGATTGTCCTTGTGTCTGCACCGTCACTTGATACTCGCCTGGTTTCAGGTATTGCTGTACCAAAGCATTTCTGCCAATGCCATTGAGTGAGGCATTAAATAACGACGTTGTCATTCGGTTTCTAACCGTAAGTTGCGTCGCGAGGCGTCCACTCGTTTCGATACGGTACAGACCGGCTTCTTCAACCAATACGGTGAAGTGTTTGTTTTCGTGTCGCTCAAAATTCACAAAAACAGGCTTCTGTTCTTTAAGAACCGGAAATGATCCTGAAACCTGTTGTAAATGGTCAAGATGTTTCGGGGAAAGCTTTTTGGTGGAAACAAAAGGCATCGCCTGGATGGTAAATAAGCCGGAAGTTTCTCCTGTATTTTTAAGCGTAAGCGTATAAGGACCCTGAGGTAAAAAACTGCTTCTACTTAAAGACGCTCCATTCTGACTTAACGAATATTTGGCGTTCTGCTTATGACTTACCTCAATCCGTGAGCGTTGGTGAATATGGATTTTGATAGGAACTTGCTGACCCGTGGCAAGTGTTATAGGGAGAGGGGTTTCCAAGTTTAAAGGCAAGGGTCTCATAATAATACCAGACGTGACTCCATACCTCCTATTCATCCAAAGCTCATGAGGCCTATCGCTTCCTGAAATAGTCACCGCGGGCCAAAGCAGATTTCCGTAAGTCTCTACTTGCGTTCCCAATACATCGTGTATGGTCGAAACCATCTTTTCAGTAAAGGTATGGAGTTCAAATTTTTCTTTTTTACGCAGTGTAAACGATAGAATTCCTTTAGAGACAGGGTGCAGTTTCAATACATAAATCCCCTGGATCAGCTCAACCTCATCACCCGGTTTTTGCAAAGGAGCCCGATAATCTGTTCTTTCATAAAACATCAAAGGTTCCAGTTGATATTGAACGCTGGCTCCTTGAGCCGGATCTTCCAAAAGGGTATAGGTCCCTGAGTCTTCAACTTGTATATAGACTTCATCCTCGCCCAATAAATTGATTTTCCGTACCAGGGGTTTTCCTCTGCCGAGGCTCAGAAATTGGGAGATAATCGGTTTCTTGTCATAAAAACTCATAATCAGGCCTGTCACATCAATCGCATCATTTCCTTCTGTGGAATGCAAACTCGAGATCCAGTATTCCTGTGTCTGACGAGGTAAGGCGAATTTTTCGTTTTTACTCACAAAATAATCCAGAAGGACTTCATCTCCAGGCTCCCCACGAATACTTACCACTTGTTTTTCATAACCGGAAGCACTCTGAATAACGCACCAGGGATCTCGGGACTCTTTTGTGATTTTACAAGGGTTTTCCTCTTTATGCCTTGTTCCATACTCGGTCCATGTTCCTGTGCTTAAAGTGGTCTCCTTTTTATCCTCACGAATCAGTTGAAAAAAATTCGTTTCTTTAGGAAGCCTAAATACATCCCGTCCAAAAGGAGAAATTGTCCATGTTTGCCTCCCACTATCGCCAAGACTCGAAACCCCTGTACGAACAAAAAAGAGATGACGGTCGGTTTGCTCTGTCCAGGGTAAGGCTTCTCCGCCATAACAAGTCAACAGGTAGAGTCCCGGGTTAATTTGTTGATTAAACTCCAAATAGGTCATGGGTTGCCCTTCAATCGGCTCATAGCTTGAACTTGTCGCTTGTTCTGCGATCAACCAATTGCCATCCAGCCATAAGCGACAGTTTTTTAAATTTCTGCCCATGGCTTCCCAACGGATCACGTCTCTATTTTCCAGGTGAAACCAAAAGGACTTCTGTTGTAAATCTTCTAATTTTCCCGCATACGTACTTGGCCATTCTAAAACCGGGAAATCGGGGATTTGTTTTTTTGCTTGAGTTTCCTTAAAGGTAAAAACAGAAAGTTCGACTTGTCCAACCCCCTCTTGATGGGATTGCAAGCGGACTTTGTAAACGCCTTCATCCAGTAAAACATCCAAACGGGCATCGCTTTGTCCCATAACACCGGAAACATGAGTTGGCCCTACCATGCGATCTACTAAAGTTAATTGAGTTCCTTGATCACTTTTAGTTTGAAGACGATACTGTCCTGGAGACGCAACCCTTAGCAGGGTTTCATTGAGTCCTTTGGCCATGAAAAGTGTTTCATCCAAACTTACTTGTTCGCAGTAAGCCGGACTTACAAGTATCATCAGGGCGCTCAATAAAAGCTGTAGGATTCTTAAGTGGATTTTCATAGCGTTAACAGTTGATCCGTGTGAATTTTATTAAGTTCTTAATATTTGCTTTGAGGAGTGTCCTCATAGGGGTGATTTTCCTGGTTTTGCCCTCTAGCGCCTTTTCCCCTCTGACTTCCGCGTCCTTCCCCGTCAGGACCCTGTCTGTTGATTCTATTCCTTTGTTCCGGGGTGTTTACTCGATTTTGTCCTTTATTTCCACGTTCATAACCAGGCCGTCCATCTTGCTCGCCTTTTACTAAAGAACAAGCCTGTTGAGCTCCCAGAGCACAGGCTTTCTCAAACGCAATCTTGGCTTTTTGATTTTCTCCCATTCTCCTGAAGATCTGTCCTTTTGCCATGAAAAGCCTGGGTGCGTCAGGATGTTTTTTTAAGGCTTGGTTGATTCGTTTTAAGGCAATTCCATATTTCCCTTGTTTTACTAAATTTCTAATTCCATTTTCAAACATGGCGGCTTGAGCGTCTTGAGGATTTTCCTGATCCACGTGAATGACCGCAGTTGGGGTCGGTTCTTCAGCTTGAAATTTCCTGGTAGGAAGAGAGGCCGTGGGCCCTGCTTGAGGCGCAGGAGGTGTTCCCGTCATTATCTTGGAATTGAACTGCTGCGGAGAGCAGACTTTCACTAAATCCTGGGCATAATCTTGACAGAGGCGACTTCGGGTTCCCTGATTTTGGGTCCCTTGATAAATAGCATGGAGCAAGGCTTCTCTTAAACCCTCCATTCCCACACGTTGCGAATCGCCTAAGGCATTCAATTTCCCTGAAATGGAGACAGTAAACCCTTGTCGGGATTCGTTGACATTGATACGGTAATAACAGTCCTTATCACTAAAACCTTCATTGGGAACAGGGCTAATCGGTTCGATATATTGACTCACGAGAGGTTTTGCCATGGAGTGCACGACACCAGAATCGAAATTTCCAGATTTTTCAACAGTCAGATAACAGGGTTCTGCGCATAATAATGCGGGAAAAAGAATAGAGGTTAAGAACCATAATGATTTTTTCATAGTCTTTTCAAGGAACAGGGTTGAACGAAAGAGCTTCATGATAGAACGATTTACGATGTGCTTATTTCGCTTAAACACACGTTGCCTACCCTTGTCTATACAAGTTCATGGGGGGATGCGCAACTTTTTGGGAGAGATTTTTGAGGAGGAAAGAAAAGTGCGCTGAGAGCTTCAGCGCACAAGGGGATTATCGACCTAAAACAGCAATACTTCCGAGCTCGGCTTCAATTTCCAACAAGCGGTTATATTTGGCAATACGCTCACTTCGTGAGGCAGATCCTGTTTTAATCTGACCGCCACCCATCGCTACCGCGAAATCGGCAATAAAATCATCTTCAGATTCACCACTCCGATGAGAAATAATATAATTCCAACCTGCTTTTTGGCACATTTGAATACTGGCGACCGTTTCAGACACACTTCCAATTTGATTCAGTTTGATCAAAACGGCATTAGCCGAACTGGATTCAATACCTTTTTTGATGAACAGGGTATTGGTCACGAACAAATCATCACCGACAATTTGGATTTTCTTCCCTATCGCTTTAGTGATGTCGGCAAACCCGTCCCAGTCATGTTCATCCATCGGATCTTCGATGGAAATGATCGGATATTTTTCACACCAGGTTTTGTAGAATTCTAACATTTCCGCAGTGCTTTTGCTGCCTGTGCCCGATTTATGAAATTGATAAACTCCCTTTTCGCAGAAAGAGCTGGCGGCGATATCCAAGGCAATCGCGATATCTTTTCCAGGTTTATATCCTCCGGCTTCAATGGCTTCGATGATGACTTCACAGGCTTCTTCATTACTCTTGAGATTTGGAGCAAATCCGCCTTCATCACCAACACTGGTGGCGTAGCCTTTCTTTTTCAAGATTTTCTTCAAATTATGAAAGGTTTCCGCGCCATAACGTAAGGCTTCCCGAAAGTTGGGAGCCCCTACGGGCATGACCATAAACTCCTGAAAGTCCACACTGTTATCCGCATGTTCTCCGCCATTGATGATATTCATCATAGGAACAGGCAAACGGACGGCTCCGACTCCGCCAAGATAGGAGTAAAGCGGCAAATTCAGGGCTTTGGCGGAAACACGTGCCAAGGCCATAGATACGCCAAGAATGGCATTGGCACCGAGTTTACTTTTGGTGGGTGTTCCATCAAGATCAATCATGATTTTATCGAGTTCGGCCTGGAGGGTCGCGTCTTTGCCGATCAATTCTGGCGCAATCGTTTTATTTACATTTTTTACCGCTTTTAAAACGCCTTTTCCTAAATAGCGGCTTTTATCACCATCTCGCAATTCTAAAGCTTCATTTTCTCCGGTTGAGGCACCTGAAGGCACAGAAGCGGTTGCGGAAACCCCGTTTTCCAAAGTGACCTTGGCCCGGACGGTGGGATTTCCACGGGAGTCTAAAATTTCAATGGCAGTAATGGCTTGAATACGTGTATTCACAATTCCTCCTGTTTGAGTTAAAGATGATTATTCAAAGTCTTGTCTATAAAACACGACTTCTACTTGTTCCAAGGTGATCATCCCTGAAGGGATCATTGGGTCAATTTCTGGTAAAATGGCTCGGATACGCTCTTCATAGTCCACAAATTCAATGATGAGGGGTAACTCTGAAGAAAGACTCAAGATTCGATCCGTATGAAAATGGGCATGGCTCCCGAATCCGCCAACGCCTCGAGTAACGGTCGCGCCAAAAATATGATGAGCTTCCAGCTTTTCGATTAAAGCGAGGTAAAGTGATTTTCCCTCATATTGGGAACTGTTTTTGATGGTAATTCGTGCAAGTAAACGTTTTCCAGTATATTTATCAGACATCATTCAAATCAGTTTGGTAAGTTGGAGTCCCGCAAAACAAAGCGTAAGACACACAAGGCCATTGCTCACAACGTTGATTCCCGCTTTCAAGGATTCACCTTCCTGCAATAAAACAATGGTTTCATAACTGAAGGTGGAAAAGGTGGTAAAGGCTCCTAAAAACCCAACCAGGATTCCCATCCTCATGAAATCACTCACCACCAAGTGCTGCACAAAATAGCGTGAAAGAAAACCGATCATTAAAGAGCCCAGAGCATTGATAGTCAGGGTGCCATAGGGAAAAGATGTGCCAAAATGAGTTGAAATGGCATAACCCACAAAAAAACGGCTAATGGCGCCAAAAAATCCACCAATTCCCACGGCAAAGAAAATACTAACAGACATGAGCAAATTCAAGAGTCAAAGATTATTTTAAAGTAACTCGTCTTTTTTCAGATTTTTCATGAAACTATGCTTATTGACATGACACTCTGCCTCATGTCCCTCAAGATCCACAGGGGCGTGCTCACCACAACTACAGGGATCAAATAATTCTTTTGCCAATAACTGACGCACTTCGTTAGGCAAGGGGGTCTTTTCGTCAGCAAGACTGATTTTTTTCCGAGGACCTTTCGGCTCATAAAACTTCCGGATCTGTAGATTGACCAAGGGAGGAAGTTCTTTGCAATGAAGGCAACCACAATCAGGACAGGGGATTTCAGCCCCTTGAACATCCACAAAACAGTTCATGTCCCTTCGTACTTCCTGGATGGTTCCGCATTCCGGACAACAAATATCAATCCATCGTGGCATCTTTCATTCCATTGTGATATAGAGTGTCACCTTCCTTAAAATAAGGCTCTTCAGAGACAGGTATCCTACTGAAACAAAGAACTCAAGATGTTCTTTTGTGTCAATACCGAAAATGAGCCTTTAAGCATAAAGAACACCCTATATTCACAATCTTTGCATAAGGAAAGATGCAGCAATTTTTTTCTATTGCAGGTGAGTCCGTTGAGGTTGTTCTTAAGAATGTTCAGAAAAAACTCGGAATAGCAGGGATGGAAAGGCTATGAAAATTTTTCCTAGAAGGCCCCCTTTATTAAGGGAACAGTATCGTTGGAAGAAGAAATCAAAACTATTGCAGAGTGTATTTTTGTCGTTTCAAACGGTGTTGTTCATCTCGGTTTTAGTTGCGCTTGGAAGCATGTTTCACCTTTGGCAATGGATGAGTTATTTGCAACACGGCTATCAGATCCAATCGCTTGAAAAGGAAAAATCCGCGTTAGAACATCAGTTAACGCTGATGGAAGTTGAAATCAATTACCTGACCCGTCCTCAGCGCTTGGAGGCCTTTGCGACTCAACGCCTAGGGATGAAACGCCCTAAAACCACCCAGTATTTTTTATTGGACACAGCAAAAAACCATGACTAAAACAAAAAACGAAGCTATTCCTGATTTTAAATTCCGTTTGCTTTCTGTTGTCTGTGTCATGGGTCTCTGTTTTGTCATCATTCTCGGACGTGTTTATTATTTACAGATCTTCAATTCCAAAGAGATCACAGAAATAGCACGCTCCCAGCATGAATCTACAGTGACCTTGGAGGCGCAAAGAGGGACCATTTACGATCGAAAAGGACGGATGCTCGCGGTTTCGGTACCTGTCGATTCTCTTTACGCGAATGCGCGTCAAATCAGTAACGCAAGAGCCGTTGCCAATCAGCTGGCCCCCCTGCTCTCCATGAAGCGGCAGGGATTAATAGCCAAACTGTCTTCCAAACGGGCCTTCATTTGGCTCAAGCGCTTACTCAAACCAGAAGTTGTCCGTCAAATTAAGGCCTTGAAAATTAATGGCCTTGGGTTTCTCCGAGAATATAAACGCTTTTACCCTAACAGTTACCTTGCTGGACCCCTCTTAGGGTTTACAGGGATGAATGCGGATGGCAATAAGGACACCAAAGGTTTGGAAGGTTTAGAGTATGAATATCAGGATCTCCTTTATGGTCGAAAACTGATTTACATCGTTGAGAAAGATGGAACACATCGTATTATTCCCAACTCGGATACACGAGAATTAAAAAATCCGCACAGTTATGCTCTCCATTTAACCATCGACACGGCCATTCAATATTACACGGAAAAATATTTGGCCCAGGGTGTTAAGAAAGCCAAAGCTCAGCGGGGAATCGCTATTGTCATACATTCAAAGTCAGGGCAGATATTAGCGATGGCAAGCTCCCCCTCCTTTAATCCAAATCATTTTGGTCGATATGACAGTTCTTCCTGGTTGAATGGTGCCGTGACTTTTGGCTACGAACCTGGTTCCAGCTTCAAACCCATCACGCTGGCTATTGCTTTGGAAAATCATGTGATTCAAACCGATCAGACTTTTGATTGTGAGAACGGGGAATTTCGAATTGGAGATAGGATCATTCATGATACCTCAGCGCATAAAATACTCACACTGGAGGAAATAATTCAAAAATCATCCAATATTTGCGCGGCAAAAATAGGCTTGAAGCTTCCGCCAAAACGCTTTTATCAAGGTATTTTGAGATTCGGCTTTGGGAGCAAGACGGGGGTAGGTCTTTCCGCAGAAGCGACAGGAAGAGTGTTGTCTCCGGAAAAATGGACAGAAGTGGATCAAGCAACCATTTCCTATGGACACGGCCTGCTGGCGTCTCCCATACAAATCATCAGTGCCATTAACATCTTTGCGAATGGAGGTATTTGGGTTCCTCCTTACGTTGTCAGTCATGTCAACAATGAAAAAGGGGAATCGTTTAACGAGGTTCGCTACATGAATGATCAAATTGTGTTTAAATTTGGTCCACAAGCACAACACCGAGTCATTCAAGCAAAGACGGCGGAAACGATCACACAGTACATGAAAACCGTTACTCAATCAGGAGGGACCGCAGAAAAAGCGGCGTTGTCAGGATATCAGGTAGCTGGAAAAACGGGCACAAGTCAGGTGTATGATGCCAAAACGGGTAAGTATTCCCGCAATAAACATATTGCCATATTCGCTGGATTCGTGCCGGCGTCCGAGCCCGAACTCACAATTTTAGTGCTCTTGGAACACCCTCGTACTTCCTCCTATGGAGGCGTGGTGGCGGCTCCTGTCTTTCGAAAAATCGCCAAACGAGCCTTGCTGTTACGTGAAGTCTTTCCGGAGTCCGTTAAAACTGCATTGAGTTCTTCACAAACCGGTTTGCCAAATGGATCGCCTCAATCAGGGAGCCAGGATTCGCGTTAAACTGTACCGCTCTGTCAAAGGCGGTCCCATGATCCACAGAAGTTCGAATGATCGGTAATCCTAACGTTACGTTGACCCCTCTTTCAATCCCCCACAGTTTCAACGGAATATGGGCTTGGTCGTGGTATAAAGCAATGACCGCGTCAAAATGACCATCGCGATGGCGCAGAAAAATGGTATCTGGAGGAACCGGACCTTCGCACAGAATGCCCTTGCTGCGAGCTGCTTCAATCGCGGGAATAATGATTTCCCGCTCTTCAGAGCCAAACATTCCATTTTCACTGGAATGCGGATTTAGCCCTGGCACTCCAAGCCTGGGATGTTCAATCCCCAGTCGTTTCAAAGCTTGATCCGCAATTGAAATGACATAGAGAATGCGTTGAATTGAAAGTGAATCAATGGCTTCTCGAAGCGCCATGTGCGTTGTGACATGAATCGCACGAAATTGATCCACCGTCAACATCATGATCGGAGGCGCCTGATTGGTAAAATGAGAAAGCATTTCCGTATGACCTGGAAAATGATGTCCTGCCGCATGCAAGGCCTCTTTACATAAAGGCGCCGTCACAATAGCTTCAATTTTACCTTCCAACGTCCAGGTAATGGCGGTTCTCAAACACTGGAAGGCCGATTCTCCTCCCCAGGCACTACATTGCCCTAATTGCCAATTCCAGCCTTCCTGAACAGCAAGGTCCAACACGGGAACCGAATCTTTTGAAAGCTTACGGCGGTCATAGGTGCTGAAAGTCAAAGGGCTTTTAAGTTGCTCTCTAACGGCATTAAGCACTTTCAAATCGCCAAAAACCAAAGGCACCCATCCTTGAAATGGAATCATTTGAGTCAAGGCCTTAACAATAATTTCAGGTCCAATTCCATTGGGGTCTCCCATGGTTAATCCCAAACAAACACGCTCTTTGGGTGAGGGAATATCAGTCATGTTATCTCCTTAATTTTACTGCAATAAAATTTTCATTTCCAACTTGTTTTTATTTGCTTAAAATAAAACAAGTCTCCTATACGATAAAGTTCAACCAGTTCATCTTTAACTCGTCAGGAATTATTATGGAATTACATGGTAAAATCGCACTGGTTACAGGTGCAGGGGTCCGCTTAGGACAAAGCATTGCCGTTTATTTAGCCTCCCAAGGTCTGCGAGTCGCGGTACATTATCATCGTTCCGCAGAAGGTGCACGACAAACTTTATCACAAATGAAGGGTTCTTCAGAACAACATCAACTTTTCCAGGCAGACCTGTGTCAACTAGCCGAATTGTACCAACTGGTTCAAAACGTTGAGGACTCTCTGGGGCCGATTTCTGTCCTCGTTAATAATGCCGCGGATTTCTTTGTCACACCACTCGGGACTGTTACCGAAGAACAATGGGATCATTTGTTTATGCTGAATCTGAAAGCGCCTTTTTTCCTTTGCCAACGGGTTGCCCAAACGATGCAAAAACAGAAAGAAGGCAAAATTCTAAATATCGTCGATGTTTCTGCCAAACGTCCCTGGCCCAAATTTCTACCTTATTGTACCACCAAAGCAGGCTTACACTCTTTAACCGAAGGACTTGCCAAAGCTTTAGCTCCCGATATTCAAGTCAATGGCATTGCTCCTGGAACCGTATTACCACCTCCCAGTGGCTCAGAAATTGATCAAAGTCTCTCTATTGAACAAAGCTTACTGAAGCGCATGGGATCCGATCAGGATATCGTTCAGGCGGTAGCTTATTTATTAAAAGCAGATTTTGTAACAGGAGTGATTTTACCAGTTGATGGCGGACGTTTGTTGATTTAAGCCCCAACATCAAGGCTTTATTATAAAAACAAAACACTTACTTGACATTCAAAATTTCTCTGATTATACTCGCCTTTCTCGGTTTTGGGTTGGGTTTTTTTTAAATAGATGACCTTTTGGGGCGAATAAGAACATGCGGTACGTTTTTTTTTCATTAATGAATTTTATTTTCTCTCGTCAATTCATTGTTGTTTTGGGAATTACAGCAACACTTTTTACGAGGGTAACTCCTGTCTATGCTTACGGGGAAGCTCAGGCCAGACACTTGGGTCAATACCGAAAGCTTTTCATGGAAGCTAAAGGCATTCATTTTCTAGCCATCAGGATGTTAGTCAAACGTGAGCTTGGAATGAACGAACATCTGATTACCCATGCGGAAATACTAAATCAGATGGCCGAGGAAATTCTGTCTTTGTTTCCCAAAGGCAGCCTTGATGCGCAAGACCGGACCAGCGCTAAAATTTGGAATCAGGAGGGAGCTCTCGTTGCAGAATTTATCGCACAAGCGGAAGTCTTGAAACAAGAAACCCGTAAGCTTGTGAAATTGGCAAAAACGGGAGATCTCAACGCAATTGATGAGCAAATAAGAATAGTGGACGACAAAGGGTGTCGAGGCTGCCATGCCTTATATCGTGAGCAATAAATGGATGTAGTCATCCGTCAAATGAATTATTCAGTAGGAGCAATATGTTGAAGTTGAAAATGATTGGCAAAGCAATGATCTTGATTACTTTTTTAGTAGCGCTGGTTGCGTGTACAACCTCTCCCGCCACTACTCCCGCTGAAAGGCCGTTGCAGAATAATAAAGAGGAAATAGAAAAGGCATTAACTCTAAAAGGCGATGTTGGAAGAGGTCAGGAAATTTATGAGGAACTCTGTCAGAATTGCCATCAGACTCGTGCCCATGGCGACCCCTCTGGAACTTTTCCACAAATTGCGGGACAACATGCCAGTGTCCTCATTAAACAAATTGCGGATATCAGGGCAGGCAACCGTGATAATCCCACGATGTATCCTTATTCGAAAGAGGAACTATTGACTCTGGATCATTTTGATCAAGCGCAAAACAATCAGTCTCTTGCCAATGTCGCGGCTTATGTGGAGTCTATCCCTATGTTTGCGGAAACAACCAAAGGGCCGGGAACCGATTTAGAACATGGAGAAGAACTTTATAAAAAACATTGCCTGGAATGTCATGGTGTCGACGGGCTCGGAAAGCCTGACAAATATTATCCCTTAATTGCAGGGCAAAACTATTACTACCTCGTGCGACAATTTCATTGGATTCAAGAAGGCAAAAGAAGAAACGCGAATAAGGAAATGGTCCTTCAGATACAAAGCTTTAATCCTTACGATATCTCTTCCGTAATGGACTACGTTTCCAGACTGGCGGTCAGGGTTTCCCCAAATTAATTTCACAAAATGAAAGAAGACGATGCCCCCAAAACGGGATAAGTCATTTTCGTACTTTTAAAAATAGTACATTTTGGTATTCTATTGACACTCATTCTTAATCGTTGTATTTAGGAATGACTCGACTTTGAATATTTGGAGGATGTCTTCTAAATTTCAAAGACTCAGTTTTGATTTTTCATGACAGCGAAAGATCGTGCTCCCATGAAATAGTCAGCGCCGAGTAAATAAACACGGGTTAATGTTTTTCTATGTGGTGCACTTGCTTATCCCAAGCTCCCCTACTTGGTCGCATTTCAAAAAAAAGCGATTACCCCGTATCCAGTATTTTTATTCTAAATTTAACCAAATTATTGGAGGTGGAATGTTAGTGATGAAGCAACAACTATGGAGAGGCATAATCCTCATTTCCTTGCTGTTAATATCAACAGCCGGATATTCGCAAACACTGCAGGAGGTAATGAAAGACCGTAATCTTTCCGAACAGGATTTACTTGCTGCGGCAAAGACTTATACGCCTACGGGAAAAAAAGATGAATATATTGTTTTTTCCTCAGGAGGGCAAGCCGGGCAAGTAATAGTCTATGGAGTCCCTTCAATGAGAATTATCAAATACATCGCTGTTTTTACCCCTGAACCCTGGCAAGGCTATGGTTATGGTGAAGAAGAGAGTATGAAGCGGTTTGAAGAAGGGATGATCAATGGAAGAAAAATAACCTGGGGAGATACGCATCATCCTGCGCTTTCAGAAACCGCAGGCGATTATGATGGACGCTGGGTGTTTATTAATGATAAAGCGAATCCACGCGTTGCGGTCATTGATTTAAAAACTTTTGAAACTGTGCAAATTGTAGTCAACCCTGTTTTTAAATCCGAACATGGTAGTACGGTTGTGACTCCCAATACCGAGTATATTTTGGAAGCGGCTCAATATCCAACTCCTTTTGAAAAGGGTTATGTTGAATTGACGCAGGAAAATTTCAATAACAAATTCCGGGGCGGAGTTACCTACTGGAAATTTGACCGAACGCAAGTGAAAGTTGAAGGCAGTAGAAAGGAAAAAATGGATGAACGAGGACGAATTGTTCCTGAGCAATCATTCACCGTTGAAATGCCTCCCTACATGCAGGACATTACTGACGCGGGAAAAAACATCAGTGACGGCTGGTCTTTCACAAACTCCATTAACAGTGAGCGATACATTGGAGGTTATGGGAAAGGAAACACCGGGCTTCAAAGCCGCTTGGCAAATGAAGCCGGGATGTCCGCAAAGGATACCGACTACATGCACGTTGTGAATTGGAAAACAGCGGAAAAATTATTCAAAGCAGGAACCTTCAAAAAAGTGAATGGACACGCGATCATTCGCCTGGAAGATATGATTGCGAACAATGCTTTGTTCCTTGTTCCTGAACCTAAAAGTCCTCATGGAAATGATGTAAGCCCTGACGGACGGTACATTATTGTCGCGGGAAAACTGGATACTCATGCCACCGTTTATGATTTCACAAAAATCAAAGCCTTGATTGACAATAAAGATTTTGCGGATAAGGATCCCTACGGGATCCCTATTCTGGACCTTCAAAAAACCATTCATACCCAGGTTCAGTTGGGTTTAGGGCCACTACATACTCAGTATGATTCCGAAAAAGGCGTGGTCTACACTTCTCTTTATGTAGATTCAGCGGTCGTCCGTTGGAATTATCTTGAAGGAAAAGTTCTTTCCAAGCTGCCTATCAACTACAACATTGGACACTTGGTCGCGGCAGAAGGCGATACGGTTGATCCTGATGGAAAATACCTGATTGCCTTAAACAAATTGGCCATTGACCGTTTTCAAAATGTAGGCCCGTTGCATCCTCAAAATCATCAATTGATCGACATCACTGCGGGAAGACCCATGCAACTGCTGTATGACATGCCTCTGCCTTTAGGAGAACCTCATTACGCGCAGATGATTAAAGCGGATAAGCTTGATCCGGTAATTCGCTATAACAAAGAAGCGTTTGAACATTATGTAAAAGCAGGAAAAGAGCGGATTGAACGAAAGGGAAATCAGGTGACTATTCATTCAACCGTTATTCGAAGTCACTTCAGCCCTGAAATCATTGAAGTCAAAAAAGGAGATGAAATCACTTGGCACGTTACTAACGTGGAAAGAGCTCAAGATCAGGTTCATGGTTTTGCAATTGATACCTACAATATCCATGGGTCTATCGAACCTGGTGAAACGGCAACGTTCCATTTCAAGGCAGATCAAGAAGGCGTATTCCCTTATTATTGTACTGAATTCTGTTCTGCGCTTCATCTGGAAATGACAGGATACTTTTTAGTTAAACCCTAGAATTCTATTGCAACATCTCGTACAAGCTAAGTCTTTTTTCCCTTGGCCTGTACGAATGATTGCGGAATCTTAAAATAAAAAAATCTATGGATTTGATCATTAATTTATAGGAGAAATCATGAAATTAAATAGTGTGAGGAGCCTGCCCCTAATGGGGGTTTCCATTTTTTTATACCTTGCTTGTACGGCAGGTTTGACTGTAGCGGCAGACGATGACTACAAAGCCAAATATGAAAGCAAAGTCGCGGAAAATGACGCAACCATAGGCGTGATTGCGGGTGTCATCAATTATGTTTGTCCCAAAATTGTGGAGGCTTCAACCGGAATCTGTAATCCCAAAGATCCTGTGGGTTCCGCCTTGGGAATCCAAAAGCAAATGGGAGACATTGACGAACTGGATGAATTGGGTGATGCTGAACTCAATAAAGATCTAAAGTCTAAAAAAATTCTCCATGTGAATGCGGCAATGCAACTTTACGATGCGGTGGAGCAGTTTAAAGAGCACTATCCTCTTCGTAAAGTGGCTAAAGAAATGGCCAAGCAGGGAAAGTGGCAGGAGGCGCTTCTCAATGAGGAAATGGCGTGGCAATATTTGGTAAAAACCGCAAGTCGCGGGATTTTTGCCAAAAAAATGGTCGATGGCGAATAATCTGGGGAACAAAGCAACCTTCGGGTTGCTTTGTTCTTTTTACTTTTATACTTAAGAGGTCTTGTGAAAATAGCTAAAATTTTGACCGTATTCTTATCCACGTTTCTATCGTTTTTTGTATACACGCCCTCTGCTTTTACCGCTGATGGCCAAACACTCTATCAACAACTCACCTGTATTGCTTGTCATGGTCCCGAAGGAAAAGGCATGGTCAGGAAACGCGATCAAATTGATAAAAACACAGGAGCATACAAATATCGTGAAGGAGATCCTTTACCAGGATTTGAGATTTATCCCAAACTTGCGGGACAATCGGAAATATATTTATACAATCAAATGAAAGATATCTTTGAAAGCAGACGAACCAACGGCATGACCCGCGCCATGCTAGGCATCAAACTGATGATTGATAACTCGGCAACTGATGATGATTTAAAGGCGATTGCCAAGTACCTCTCTCAGGTCAGGTAACCAAGAATGGAAAAACGATACAAATTGTATTGTTGTATGAATAACCTAAACAACTCAGTATGTGGAGTACCAATGAAAAAGATAATCGAGAGGATTCTCAAGGGAAGTTTGAAGCTTCTACTTCTCACAGGAATGACCATGAATGTTTCAGCACAGAATGCGACGAAACTAATCTCAACCGGTGAATTCGGTGGAAAATGGGGTACGAATGTGGAAGAAGCCGTGGAAGCGTTGCATTTGGAAGGAAAACTTGAAGATGGGAAGGTGATCTATCAGGAAGTTTGTGAAATCTGTCATCAACCTCAAGGCAATGGAGACCCCGCCGGGAACTTCCCCCAACTTGCGGGACAACAGTCAACCGTCATCATCAAGCAAATTGCGGACATTCGTGCAGGAAACAGGGATAATCCCACCATGTACCCTTTTGCCAATGTTGAAGCCCTTAGAACAGCAACCGAGGATTTGTTTGATGAGCCTAAAAGTGGCCCTCAGGCATTGGCGGATGTAGCGGCTTATATCCAAACACTTAAGATGTCAAGTGACATAAAGGGCAGCGGTGAAAAACTAAAGGAAGGGGAGAAACTTTACAAAGATAACTGTGTGCGTTGTCATGGGGATCATGGTCAGGGAAGCTTCAAAAACTATTATCCTGTGATTGCGGGACAAAATTTTAAATATTTGGTTCGCCAATTCCTTTGGATTCGAGACGGTAAACGAAGAAACGCCAATCCGGATATGGTGGCGCAGGTTAAAGCCTTTACGAACGAGGAGGTCGACGCCGTTATGGACTATACCTCCAGACAAGTCATGAAACCTGGCGACTGGGATCGAAATAAATGAGGATAGGCCGGGAACGTGAAGGCTTTGAATCAAAAGCACCTGATATTTTATTTCCAGGATAAACCATTAATCCACTCAGAATATCCCTCCTCTTTTCAAAATAGAAGATATTCTGCTTTAGAAGGAGAAAACGTGGAAACCCATGCAATTAAAGGGAGACTCTGGTTGGCTCGTATACTGGCCTTGATGGGACTGGTACTTTTAGTTTGTACCTATTTGCTTGGCCCCTTATACCGCTATGCCGATCCTATTACAGGCGATACAGAAATTGATGAAGAAAATCTATCTTTTCAACCCTTTTCCTTTCTAATTCCTGAAGGTACTGAAACCGTGGATCCCTCCCCTGAACTGGTTCAGTATTTGGGCGATGAACTCTATGTTTACTTTCCCGCAGGATTGGAAGCCGCTCTTGTCGGATACAATACCATGCCTATCTGGAGGGTCTCTTTAGAAGCACCTCAATATCCTAAAGCCTCTTATCCTGAGGGAATTCCAGTGTTCTTCACACTGACTGATTTTCGGGGAAGAGTGGTGGAGATGAACGTCATCAACCATTACATTGGCATGGTCCCGATGGATGTCGGAGCGTTCAAGGTCAGAAAGCTTGTTCCTTTTGTTTATTTAACTTTTTTCCTGATGATCCTGATCTATCTGTTTTACAGTGGTCCGGGTTGGTGGGTTCTGGGGATGGTTCCCGCCTTAATGCCTTGGTATTTTATCGGGTTTTTCAGTTATTGGCTGTATTGGTTTGGACATAATTTACACGACTATGGCGCATTCCAAATCAAACCCTTTATGCCGACGGTCTTAGGCGATGGAAAAGTGGCTCAGTTTGTCACTCATTCTTACCCCACGGTGGGATTTTATTTTCTCTTGGGTGTTTTTGTCTGTTTGGGGCTTTCCGTTTTAATCAAACGTAGAGCCTTAAGAGAAAAAGCTGCAACCTCATAAGGCTTGGTGAACAATGAAAATTCAGGTTTGGTTCATTGTTGCCGTACTCTTGGGAAGCCGTAGTCTCTCGGCCGCCCCGATGTTGCAATCGCTTATTGACAACACGCCCTCAGGCGGAATCCTTGCCTTGTCACCCGGACGTTACGAAGGTTCGGTGGTTATCGACAAACCCCTCACCATGGAAAGCACTCAGGGCCAGGTGATTATAGACGGTGGGGGGACCGGTAGTGTCATCACGATCAAGGCTGACGGCGTCACCCTCCGCAACCTTCATATTACCAATTCGGGCGATAGTCACGATCACATTAATGCCGGTATTTCTGTTTTTTCCTCCAATAATAAACTCCTTTACAACACCATCGATCATACCTTATTTGGGATTGAACTTAGAGAAGCTCACAACAACCTGGTTGAAGGCAATGATATTTCCTCCAAACCCTCAGAATTGGGCGCACGAGGGGACAGTATCAAGGTGTGGGCCAGTCACAACAACACTTTTCAAAAAAACAAATTACATGACTCCAGGGATATGGTGATCTGGTACTCCAACAACAGTGTGATTCAAGACAATGAAGCGTGGAATAACCGGTACTCCCTTCATTTCATGTACACGGATACCAATACAATTCGCAATAACCGATATAGCAACAATGCGGTTGGAATTTTTTTAATGTATAGTAAAAATTCGCTCCTTGAAGAAAATGAAATCCTGGCCTCACAAGGAGCGACAGGTATGGGCATGGGGATGAAGGAAGTTGACAATATGACCCTTCTCAATAACAGGATCATCTATTGTACGATGGGACTTTATTTGGATCAATCGCCCTCCGATCCTTTGAATTATAATCTGATTTTCGGGAATCAGATTGCTTACAATTTACAAGGCATTGTGTTCCATAGTACCCTGAAAAATAATGTTTTCAAAGGCAATGCGCTGGTTGACAATATTGAAGGCGTCATCGTCCATGCAAATGGGACGGCGATTAAAAATATTTGGGAAGGAAATTACTGGAGTGATTATGAGGGGTTCGATCGAAATCGCAATGGCTATGGCGATCGGGACTACGTCAATTATGTCTATTTGGATCAACTGTGGATGAATGATCCCTGGATTCGTTTTTATTTTGCGTCGCCTGTGATCAGTATGCTTAATTTTTTAGCGAAGTTGGCACCTTTTTCAGAACCCAGATTGTTGGTACGAGACAGCATGCCTGTGTTGAGTCTGAATAACGCCTTTCTGCGATCAAAAGCAAACCTGCATTTTGAAATTCCAGAAATTGATGAGGATGAGGATGAAGATTTATATTAACAGGAGACGGGGTGATTGACGTAAAGAAGATCGTAAAACAATTTGGAAAACAACGAGTCCTGGACGAGCTTGATGTCCAAATTCATCCTGGTGACCGTATAGCTCTCATCGGACAAAACGGAGCAGGGAAAACCACTTTGATTCGTAGTCTTTTAGGGCAATATACCCATGAGGGCACCTTGACTCTCTTTGGTAAGGATCCCCGAAAATCAAGGGTCGAAGTGCTTGACCGGATAGGCTTTGTACCTCAACATTCTCCACCCATTCCGATGCGCCTTGATGAGTTGATCCATTTTTCGGCAAACATTTCCAAATCCACAAAGTTGAGTGAGATTTATCAAATATCAGAAGATCTTGGACTCAATATTCAGGCGAACGCCAAGAAACCCTTTTTCAAATTATCAGGAGGGATGAAGCAAAAACTTTTAATCGCGCTCGCTCTCGCCAAACATCCGGATCTTCTGATTATGGATGAACCTGCCGCAAACTTGGATCCTGCAGGACGAAAAGCTTTTTTTCTCAAATTGGCGGAGGCCTCCTCAAACACGACCATGATTCTCAGCAGTCATCGAGTTGACGAGTTGCTTGGTTTAGTCAATAGAGTGATTGAAATGGACTGTGGCCGTATTGTCTTTGATGAGCCGATAGCGGCACCCCTTGGAGGAAAATTGTTATTTTGTCGAATTGGGCTTGCAGATAATAATGACGCGCTTAATAAGGTGTTACGAGAATGGAAATTGGATTATGATCTTGCAAAGAATAGTTACCAGGGTTCCATTGCGGGTGTGGATCGAATGCGTTTTCTAACGGCCATTTCCCATTTTTCAAACCATATCCAGCAGTTATCAATGGAGTAGTTCTGTTGATGGATTTTATGGAGGTTTTGTTGAGTCAGTTCATCTACATCATTTTGGCCGAAATCAGAGAATCCCTGCGAACCAAATGGTTCTTTCTTTATATCTTTATTTTTGGAGGTGCCGTGTTTTTATTGCTCACCTTGGGAGTCACGGAATCTCAAGTGCAAGGATTTACGGGACTGAGCCGATTTTTGATTACTTATATTCAATTGTGTGTCGCCATCTTACCTCTGTTCATACTAATGACAACCGTCCGCACGATTGTCGGTGAACGAGAATCCAATGTTCTTGAATATTTTCTTTCGATGCCTTTTTCGCTGAGTGCCTATTACTGGGGTAAAATTTCAGCTCGTTTTTTAGTCGTATTTATTCCTGTCTGTATGGCGTTGCTTGGCGCGTTAATTTGGGGATTGACCCAGAATTTAGCTATTCCATGGGAACAAGTGGGTTATTATTCCATTCTGCTGGGAACCCTGAGTTGGTGCTTTTTAGGGATTGGAATGCTGATTTCCATCTTGGTACGTAAACAAGAATGGGCCTTGGGGTTGGCTTTTTTAATCTGGTTGATTCTGCTCCTTTTTATGGACATCATTATGATTGGTGTGATGCTCCAACATCAAATAGAAGAGTCCCTGATTGTTGGTATCTCTCTTCTTAACCCACTTCAAGCCTTCCGTACAGCAACCATTCTTTTATTTGATCCTCAACTTTCCATCCTGGGTCCTTCCTCTTATGTGATTCTTGATCATTTGGGACGTGTAGGATTTTTAATATTCGCGATTCTCTACCCTTTAGGCATTGGTTGGGGTAGCGCGTTTGTGGGATATCAGATTTTCAAGCGAGGCGATTTAGTATGAGTAGAAAAACCTTCATGCCGCTAATCTTCATCCTGCTCCTTTGGGGAAGTCTCTCTTGCCAAAAAAGAAATACAGCACAACAACCGGGAAAAATTGTATGGGATCGGGATCCCTGCCAACATTGCGGTATGGTCATCAGCGATCAGCGTTATGCGGCACAAGTGGTCAGTCCTGATGGTGCCATCCATCTGTTTGATGATATCGGGTGTGCCTTAAACTGGTTGAAAGAACAACCCTGGAAAGAGCAAGCACGCATTTGGGCCAATGAGGTTTCGACGCATCAATGGCAAGAAGCCAAAGAAGCCGCATGGTCATTTGACAACCCCAATACCCCCATGGGATATGGTTTTGCTGTGACAAAGCCTGGAATCAACACGATTCCTTTTGCTGAAGTCAAACGGCGAATCGATACCAAGCAGACGTACAGAGCGCAACAAGAACCTTCAAAGCATCAACACTCCTTGAAAACAATGGAACTGAATGCAAAACCATGAGAAATTCATACCCTCTGCAAAAATTACCCGCAGAAAGCTTTTTAAACGATCAACCTTAGTCTGTATTGGCAGTGCCGTAGCTTATGGCGCTTTGAGTGTTCCCGTCTTGCGAAGCGAGGAGCTACGACTCCGTCCTCCTGGAGCGTTGGAAGAATCAAAGTTTGTGGCCTCTTGTATTAAGTGTGGTCAATGCTTGCAGGTTTGTCCTCCGCAAGTCATTCATTTGGCAGGATTGGACTTGGGGTTGGGCATTGGAACCCCCTATATTATTCCCCGAGAAGGTGCCTGTATTTTATGCGGCGGTTTGCCTTGTGTCCTTGCTTGTCCTACAGGTTCCCTGGATCATCAGATCTCCGAGGGAAAAGAGGCGCAGATGGGATTAGCGGTCATGAGCAATGCTCAAACGTGCCTGTCCGTAAAAGGAAAAAACGATCTGCTCTATCGCTTTGAACAACTGGAAGCTAGCAAATGGAATGCTTCCTCAACCAAAGAGCTTCTCAGCGCACTTCTTCAAGAACTGGTCGAACGCATCAATACTGAAGAGAAGAAACAGCTCCAAACCACACTGAATCTGAGAGAAAGCGACTCTCTCTCTTTGGAAGGTCTGATTGAGATTCTACCCAACCTGGATTTGTCACAAATAATCGATTTTATAAAAAAAACTCAGTTGTCCGCGAAAACGTGCACGGTTTGTTTGGATCAATGTCCTATAAAAAATGAAAAACCAATTATTTTTGAAACACAAAAAGACATTCAAACCAGTCAAAATTATGTACTCCCTGTGGTGCAGAAAAGCTGTGTGGGATGTGGTGTTTGTGAAATGAAATGCCCTACCCCGCAATCATCAATCACTATTACGCCTCGTTTGAAATATAATGGAATCTAAAATGGATCAAAACACACCTTCTACGACTATCATTCCTGCTGAAAAACAAGCACCGTCCCCTTTGAAAAAAAATAAGAAAGGCCCCGGCTTACGCGAGATTTCTATTCACGAAAACAAATCACCCCATAAATGGCGTATCATGCGCTGGAGTTTTTTGTTGTCCATCAATTTCCTGTTCTTTGCCTCTTTTTATTTTGATATCCAGATTCTGGAGGGAACCTTAAGTGGTTCTCGTTTTCTTGGGTTTCATATGGCAGATCCGTTTGTCGCAATGCAGGCGATGTTGTCCAGTCAAGTCATTAAAACCAATCTGATCATTGGCATGGTCACCATTATCAGCATTTACCTGCTGATCGGAGGACGTACATTTTGCTCTTGGGTTTGTCCTTATCACTTTCTTGCGGAGATAGGAGAAACGATCAACAGGATCCTGATAAAAAAGAAAATCATCAAACGGAATTATACTTTTGATCAAAAAATTAAATACTATTTCTATGGAATTTTTTTGGCTTTTGCTTTTCTAACAAGCTTTATGGTGTTCGAGGTCATCAACCCTGTGAGCATCCTGAGCCGCAGTCTCGTTTATGGTCCTGGAATCATCCTGTTTTGGGTTTTGATGCTGCTCAGCTTTGAAATTTTTTTCAGCCGTCGGGCGTGGTGTCGCTATTTTTGTCCTGTAGGTGTTTCTTATAATATCCTTGGAAGAATATCGCCGACAAAGGTACAATGGAACGTCAACAAATGTACGAATTGTAAAGAATGCCAGAGAGTTTGTATGGTCCCGTGGGTTCTTAAAGAAACCGTCAATCAAGGGACTCAGGCTTATGTCGTTTCTGGGGACTGTACTCGTTGCGGGTTATGCATTGATCAATGTAAAGATGCCGCCTTAAAGTTCAATGTCCGATACTTGGACAAGTTGATTTAAGTCAACTCACTTTTGCCCTTACAGGGCATTAAATGTGCTCTTCCTGGTTGAGCAATTTCTTGTTGATACGATTACTGACCAAATCTTCCAATGGCTTGAGTTATCTGCACAGTATACGGAACTGGAATACTTGACAAATATATATTCCCAACACCATGACTGAACACCTAGATGAAAATTGGATCCATCCACCTCAAAAATTAGAAGGAATCACCATCATTCCTCCTCAAACCCCATACTCTCAAACTTCAGGGTTTTAGCATTTTCCATGACGGTACGGACGGTGTGATCCGGCACTCCATCTGGGGTGTGGGAACTGATCTCCAGAGTGATTTTGACATCCGTTCCCACCAGTGAACTCAGGTGTTGCACGACTTCTTCAGCAATGGTTCCGGCATCTCGTCCCAAGCGTTGGGAGTTCACTTCCACGGTTCCATGAAAACGGGTGATTTTTTTTGCTGTCGTGGGTGGGACGACAGGTGCTGTGCCTCCACCTGTCGACGTTGTGCCCATGGAGAGATGGGTTCCAGCGGGAGAATTCACGGGGGAAACTGGTTCCTGCTCAGACAATTGTTCTAATGCCGCTTCAGGCTGCACCAGTAGGCTCTGCTCATCCATGATGACGCTGCCGTGGTGTCTTGCTTTGAGGTTGATGTAGCGTTGTTTGGCCTCATCATAACCTTCCGCATACCCAAAGTTGTCGTCAATCACCATCTGACCAATGCCGTCCTGCACAGCACCGATCAGCACCTGAGCGTCTTTCAACCGTGGAAGATACGGATAACGGGCAAAGTCTTCCCATATTTGCTTCAGTCTCACGTGAGGCTGGTTCCGCCATAGATGATAATTGTCCATGGCCATACGGAGGCGGAGGGCGGCAAAATGAGGGATCAGTTGTTCTTCATTGATGAGTTTCCGGCTGGCTTTAACAGCCAGGGCTTCGGGTCCCTGAATTTTGCGTTCTTCCCAGACGAGGGGGGGCATCTGAGGATTCGGTTGAGTGGGAAACAGCAGCCAGATATAGGTTTCCTGAATCAGAGCATCCACCGATTGGTTCGCTTGTTCTCGCTTGGTCTGAGCCTGATTCCGCATGAAGGTATCCAGGTTCAGTTCATCTTTTTGTTCGTGAATGGAATGCCAGGCCAGATAGCGGGCAATCACTGTTTCCAGTTCCTGCAAGCGTTTATTATCAGGCGCTAAAAACACCAGCATGTTCTGGAACTTCCGCTGGGAATCTTTACTGAGAATCGTCACGGCGTTTTGAATGGCGGGGCTGTACTCGTCTTTGGACGTGTGAGGGGATTGAGGTCCAATCACCACAAGCCGGACCGAATCGGTGTCCTGCACATCGGATGCGGAGGATGGGATGAGATGGATTCCGCTGAATTCACCGGTTTGACGATCCTTTTTTAATCGGACTTTAAGTTCCTCCCATAGAGCATCCTTATCCTCCTGGAATTGAACTCTTCGATCTTCCGCCAGTCGGTTCACACTGGGTTGGGTATTGAACCAGTAGCGGCTTCGGTCCACGTAAAGGTGGGTCGCCTTATCGGTCAAGCGCCTCAGGGCATCGCCAAAGATCGCCACGCTTTCACCTGGCTGAACACACCCTAGTTTGATGTGGCGCTCATCCAGTCCTGGATTGTTGGTTTTGGCCGTGGGAGCCGACCCCATGTAGATGGTACGGGTAACCCTCCGGCAAGCGGAATATCGCCCCAGGTTGGGGTTTTCACGGTCCAGCGACAGCGGAAGTGAGGCGGCCCCGTCAATGTCCTTTTCAATCACAGGAACCCAGTTGTCTTCCATGTAACGGGTCAATTCAAACTGAACAGGGCCGTCATCAATGGGCACGGTGGCCGGCATGATCAACAGGTTGGGATCGTTCCGTTCCCATAAGGCATGAATCACGGAAGCCATCAGACGCAGCACTCCCCTGGTGCGTTGAAATTTGTCCAGCGTAGACCAGTCGTTGTATAAGCGATCAAACAATTCAGGATGAATCGGATAGGCGGCTTGCATCCGTCGTCGATAATCCCCTTCCCTGCAATCATTCGGAAATTCTTGAGATTGATCCCTGTAATAGTGGGAAAAAGCATCAATGACGGCATCCCTGCTGGCAAAGTCATTGGGTTCCGTGATGGGCTGGAATAAACGACGCCGTACGATTTCGAAGCTCTCTTCAGCGTTGGCAGGTCGCCAGGTGGATTCAATTCGAGCAAATGTGTTTCTTAAACGTTCCAGCGCCGCTCGTCCCCCTTCGCCTCCAATTTCAATATCGGAAGCCGGAAGACTGGCCACGACCAGCGCTTTGGTGGTTTGGGTCGCCGCTTCCGTTAAGGACTGGGCAAAGCTCAGATTGGCGTCGAATGAACCCGCAGGCAGACCGTCCACATTGTAAAGCTGGCGGATGAAAGCGACCCATTCGTCTATCAGGATCAGGCAGGGACCATACTTTTCGAAAAGGGCTTTGATGATTTCCGAACCTGGGCTGACGCCGGATTTATCCGAATCCGCCACCAGGGCATAGCCTTCGGCCTTTCCCAGTTGCCAGGCCATCTCGCCCCAGAAGGTACGGGTTTCGGTGCCATCGGCATGCTTTCGTGATTGTCCTGGAGCCAGAGAGGTCCCGACCAGCACACACCGATTGACCGCTGGAATGGAATCAATGCTCATTTCGTTCAGGATGCTTTCCACATCGCTGACGTCTGCCGTCGTGATCCCTGAAAAAAGATGATACAACGCCAGCATGCTGTGAGTCTTGCCACCACCAAAATTGGTTTGCAGTTCAATCACCGGATCGCCTTCTCCCTGAATGAGTCGGGATAGCGCATTCTGCAGCAGATGCCGAAGTCCTTCGGTCACGTAGGTGCGCTGGAAGAATTCTCTGGGGTCTTTGTACTCACTGGCCGTGTCTTTTTCACCACGATGCACGGCGGCGAGATCGGCGGCAAACTCCGCCTGCTGATAGCGTCCTGTGGCCACGTCAGGGTGGGGCATGATGATTTCCCGCCACGGCTTCAATCCTACAGAGGGTTGTCCTTCAATGGGGGTGACGGCGGCTTTTCGTCGTTCCCGTCGGGCTTCTTCACTGAATCGAATACGTAATAATTCCTGTCGATGGCGATCCACTTCCCTGGCTTCCTCCGCTGAAACAGCGGTCAGCAATCGAACCATGCTGTCCAGGGCACGATAGGCGTCATCCGTGGAAAAAGGAGTCTGATGCGCCCATTGGTTTCTCACTTCCCGGAGTTCACTGACCAGGCTCCGTTCCGCATGCCCCAGCTTGTTGGAAAAAACTGAGTTCCAGAGATTCCACATCACCATCAATAAAGCCTGTGAATCCCAGTTGAGAGCCTCCCCCTGTTGTGCCGGTAAGTTTCTGACTGCGGATTGAGCTTGCTCCAGCCATTGGTCTCCATAGACAGCCTTCAGTTCCCGCTCCGTGAACGGCTGTAAACCGTCTTTCAGAAGGGTTAAACACTTGCCTACCCGTTCATGATTCGTAATCGCCATCTTAAACTCCTATATTTTGTGATGCTCTGTTTGTGGGGATCTTTGTAGGTCGGAATAAGCGCAGCGATTCCGACACAATGTAGACAAGATGCAGATCGGAATAAGCGCAGCGATTCCGACACAATGTCGATAAAATGTAGGTCGGAATAAGCGCAGCGATTCCGACACAATGTCGATAAAATGTAGGTCGGAATAAGCGCAGCGATTCCGACACAATGTCGA
>JBBCAX010000348.1:0-1234 GCA_051382335.1 Deltaproteobacteria bacterium TL4 | reverse complement strand
GGCTTGGATTGGATGACATCGGAATTCCTCATAGAGAAAAGTGGAAAAATTCCTTCCTTTTCTCAAATTCCTTCCTGTTTGTCTATCCTTGGATTGCCTCCATTTTGGCGAAACGATGACTATGGCCGACAATGGAAACGTCCAAGGACACGAAGCAGGGAACTCCTCAAACTCAAGGTTCCCAAGCGACAAGCCCTTAGGGTTGGTCTCAGTCGGAAAGGATCTTGGAAACTCTCCAAGACTCTTTCAACCAATAGGGGACTGACCCATCTCTATCTCCAAAAACAGGGACTTGTTTCTATCAGACAACTTTGGCTCAAGTGTCACTATCCCGCGACAGCGCGATGATTTCTACGAACCGCCGTAGGCTTCAGCCGCATGTACGGTGGTGTGGGAGGTGGCGGAGAAAAACCGCTACCTACCCGATTGGGCTTTCTGTCAATCCACATAAAACTCATGCCGTGTGCTTTCGACTGTTCCTATCTGGTTAAAAATCACATCCCGCCGATCAAAATCGTCAACTCCCGTTTTTTGCCAAGTGTAAACCCACTCACATCCTGAAGAATCACAAGTTTTTCTAAGAGGTTCACCCAAAAGTTTTAAAACTTCATCTTGAGACATGCCTAAACGAATCTTGGCAAACGTGTCTTCAGAAAGACCAGAAGCCCACTTTGTATCTTCCCAAAGATACATAAAAGTCCGTGTCAAAGCATTACCCAAATCGTAATGGAATCGAATCATGTTGTGCACGACAGAGATGCTAATTAAAATCAATAAACCTGAAATTATATAATAAGATGTCTTCATAGAAAAGGATCCGTTTATGATTTTGCCATTTCCTTGAAATTATTGGATTTCTTGTTGTCTGGTCGCGAGCGTAAGTAAGGTTGTCCATTAGAAGGATGAACAACAACGTTGTCAATCTGCCCTTGCTCTGCCAAGTCAACTGCTTTCGACTTGGAGAGCCATCCCATTTCTTCCACGAAATATCGTTCAATTGCTCCTGTTTTCCCCTTTTCCGCATCGGTGACATATTTCATCGGTTCTCCCCAACCATCACTGTAATCATATTTAATTTTGCCAAACTCATTTTCCGTAACCCGTCTCATGATACTAACATTCTGGACTTTGAACATTTTGGTTAATTTTAAAAAATAGGAAGAGAATTAAACAAACTTCTTGTATATATGAATGAAGTCATAACACAACATTCACATCATATAGGAGGCTGCAA
>JBBCAX010000347.1:0-5819 GCA_051382335.1 Deltaproteobacteria bacterium TL4 | reverse complement strand
TAATTTTAATGCCTTTTCTGGAGATTGAGATTCTTCTGTCATAAGACTCCTTTAGGGTTGGGGTTGAAGTCCTATGATAACTTTCTATCCTTCTGAAACACAATCTTTTTTTTATGAGAAAGCCGTGGGAGTCAGAGGGCTCTCCTGAGCAGGAGGCGCAGCGTATTGGGTATGTGGCCGCCGCCGCAAAAGTCGCAGAAGTTTTGGAAGGAGGTTCCAGAACCTCAGAGGGCAGTGTCCTGCTGGCACCCATGGAAGCCAATGTCATCCCGCTTCCACACCAGCTACAGGTCTTGTCCAGAGCCATCTCTGGTGACCGGATTCGCTACTTGTTAGCGGATGAAGTAGGTCTTGGGAAAACCATTGAAGCCGGGCTAATCCTGCGCGAACTCAAACTAAGAGGACTGGTTCAGCGTACCCTTGTAGTAGTACCCAAGGGCTTAGCAACGCAGTGGGTAACAGAAATGCAGACCCATTTTAAGGAAACCTTCCAACTCATTTTGGGGGAAGATCTCTCAGTGTTGCAGAAACTCCCGCTGAGGGAATCGTCTGGCTACTGGACAAAAAACGTCGATTTACTGCAAATCAAAGGTGCCGCGAATCCCTGGACCATCTTTTCTCAAGTCATCGTCACTCTGGATTCAATCAAACCCCTAGATAGACGTCGAGGGTGGTCTCAGGAAAGAATTCAGGAATACAATCGTCTTCGCTTTGAAGAACTCCTCACCGCAGGATGGGATCTCATCATTGTGGATGAAGCTCATCGTCTTGGAGGAAGTACGGATCAGGTGGCTCGCTACAAACTCGGAAGAGGTCTTGCAGAAGCGTCTCCGTACCTGTTGCTGCTCTCGGCCACACCTCACCAAGGTAAATCCGATGCCTTCCATCGATTAGTCTCTCTTCTGGATAGAGACTCGTTTCCAAATCCAGAAACCGTGACTCGTGCACGGGTTGCACCCTTTGTGATTCGTACTGCAAAACGTAAAGCCATTGATACCGCTGGTAAGCCCTTGTTCAAGCCCAGAAGAACGCAGATGGTTCCTGTTCAGTGGGAAGAACGTCACCAACTACAGAAGCAATTGTATGAAGTCGTAACCACTTATGTGCGTGAGGGCTACAACCAGGCACTGAGTGAGAAGAAGCGTTACTTTGGCTTTTTGCTGATCCTGATGCAACGGCTGGTGGTTTCCAGCACCCGTGCCATTCGAACGACCTTGGAACGACGACTGGAAGTGCTCAACAGAACCGCAGAGGTTTATCAAACACTTCAAACAGAAAGCTTTGAAGCAGAAGGGGATAATGCCTGGCTCTCTCCTGAAGAATGGGAAGAATTAGATGGTCAGGAGCAACTGGATTTTCTGAATCAGTTGTCGCTTGCTGCTCTTGAAAATGAAAAAGCTGAGGTTAGAGCCTTGCTGGAGCTTGCCAGACAAGGCGAGCAGGCAGGCCCAGATGCTAAGGCTGAAGCCTTGCTCCAGTGGATTTACAAGCTGCAGGTTGAGGAAAATGAACCTGAAATGAAAGTTCTGCTCTTCACGGAGTTTATTCCAACCCAGGAAATGCTTCAGGAGTTTCTGGAGGCACGAGGAATTTCCGTGATTACGCTCAACGGTTCGATGGCCATGGACGAACGTAAGCGAGTGCAGGATACTTTTCGAGAGAAGGCTCGCGTGCTCGTTTCTACGGATGCAGGTGGTGAAGGTTTGAACCTCCAGTTCTGTCATGTCATTATCAATTATGATATTCCCTGGAATCCAATGCGTATCGAACAACGCATTGGCCGGGTAGATCGTATTGGCCAAACCAGGCTTGTGCAGGCTCTCAATTTTGTGTTTGAGCAATCTATCGAGTTTCGAGTCAGGGAAGTATTGGAACGAAAACTTGCCGTAATTCTGGAGGAATTTGGTATTGATAAAACAGGCGATGTTCTCGATTCTGCGCAGGCAGGGGAGATTTTTGAGGAGGTCTTTACAAAGGCCTTACTTCATCCTGAAGGGCTTGATTTAACCGTAGAGCAATCCATAGTTCGGCTTCGTGAAGAAATTCGTATCGCGCGAGAAGCCTCAACCCTTTATGGCCTTTCTGAAGAACCAGAGGTGCAGGCGGCTGAACGTCTGCGCTCCCATCCCCTTCCTCATTGGCTAGAAAAAATGACTGTATCCTATCTCAACAGTCATTCTGGTGCTGAAGCCCAACTTTCAAAAGTTCCGATTAGCGCAGAACCTGTAACCAAACGTGGGATGAAAGACACCTGGAAGCTCTGTTGGCCAGATGGCACAGAGGAAATGGGTTCCTTTCTGCAAACGGGAAATTCTTCCACTTTCAATCTGGAAAACAACCGCATCCGTGGTTTGGCTCTCACGCTACCACAAGTTGTACTTGGGCAACCCCTTCCCTGTGTGATTCCAAACGGCTTACCTGCGACACTCTCAGGTTTATGGGGACTTTTTGAGATCCGCCTTCAAGCAGGACAACACCAACAACAGCAACTCCTTCGTATGCCAGGAGTCAGAAAACGATACCTCAGTGTGTTTCTGAGTGAAGAGGGAAAGTTGTTTCTCCCGACAGCTCGCCATATTTGGGAGAACTTGCTGACCGTAAACTTGAAAGTGCTTTCCTACTTAAACCAGGAACACTCCGAAAAGGCATTTAATCAATTGGTGGGTATTGCTGAACAGTCAGGACAAGAATTATTTGAAGCACTGGAACAGGAACATCAGGCTTCTTTAGATCGTGAGAAAGAACGAGGCCTCCTGGCTTTCAGCTCACGACGGAAAGCTATTGAACGAGTGGGACTTCCTGAAGTTCGTAATTATCGGCTTAAGCAATGTGCTGCTGAAGAGACAGTTTGGCGCAAGGAGTTTGAGTCCGCAAAGCAGATAGTTCCAGAAATCCGTCCTTTGTTGCTTCTGCGAATTACCAGGAGAGAGTCCCATGAATAATTGGCGTGAGTCTCTCCTGAAAGAATTTGTTCCCAATGTCAGTCAATTGACCCTGGTCGCTGATCCGGACAGTCTCCTGACTGAAGAAAAATTATCTCAGGAACTTCGCCAGCGAGGGTTTGAGCTGATTGAATTCAAAGATCCTGTGGAATTCCGCTATGCCTATGAAGCGAACTATCGTTCGGTTTGGGACAGCGATGAACCTACCAATCTGGTGGTCATCCTTCATCTGCAAGAAGCAGAGTTGACGTCCTTGCCTTATGATTTACTCCAGTCTGGCAGGCAAATTTCCATCACTCTGTGCGACCTGTTTCCCAACCTGAGCTATCCTGTCCTCCAGAAACTCGACCGCAGTTTACTGGATGTGCTTTTTGAGGCACAAAGAAAGACTTCACCTGACCGTATGGGGGATAAGGGGACTAAAGATTTTCTGCTGAGACACGTTTTTGGTATTGCCGCTGAACTGCTTACCAATGAAGTCGAACTTTTGAGAACCCTGTTACGTTTGCATTATAGCCAAACACAAATTCCCGCAATCCTTTCAGAGCGACTGGTCGAGGTACTTCAAACCAATAAAATTTTTAAAAGTTGGCCATTAAAAGAGCTGGTATCAGAGGATCAAGATTTTTTTGCCTTTCTGCAAGAACGTTGGCCTGTATTCCTGGAACGACTAAATAACAAGGAGCTGGAATCTGAAGGAGTACAAGAGCAAACCCAGAATTCTTTCCATTATTCCGGGCCGGCTCTACTTCCGTTTGATCATCAGGATATCAGGGTTTACATCGACAATTTGTTTGTTGAAGGAAGACTCACACCTGTTCATAAACCGATGCTTGATCCTGTCATTGATTCTTGGGTTCGCTGTGGCATGTTTGAAACAGCAGAAGACGAAGAGACCAGGATCTCACGGTTGTTTGAACTGATCAGAAAAGTCATCCCTCCTGAAGACTCTCGCTATTCGGATTGGACAGTGTTTGCTCTGAAATGGGCAGAGTTAGCCGCTCTGGTTCACTGCAGCCAGAACGAGACGAACAAGAACCAACTTTTGGAATTAGGCAAGTTTATGAACGCTCTCTTTTCCAAATGGTTAAGCCAACATTATGCCAGCCTGGTGAATCTGCCACCAACGGTTCCTGCCATGCTTCATCAGGTTCCACGGCGATTAGCTAGAGATCTGGAAAAATCGAAAGAAAGTCGTATTGCCTTGGTGGTCGTTGATGGTTTGGCGCTAGATCAATGGGTGACCATGAGGCAGAGTCTCCAGAAACAAGATAAGACTCTGGTCATGCGGGAGTCTGCACTCTTTACCTGGATTCCAACACTGACTTCTGTGGCTCGGCAAGCACTCTTTTCTGGAAAGGCTCCATTCTTTTTTCCCTCGACCATTCATTCAACGAACAGTGAAGAGTCTCTCTGGAAAGTTTTTTGGGAAGGAGTTGGGCTTCCCCGTAGGGACATTGCCTATCAACGAGGTTTGGGTGATGGAGAGATTGTCAGCGTATTAGAAAATAATTTTCATCCTGAAAAAACCAGAGTGGTGGGTCTAGTTTTGGATAAGGTTGATAAAATCATGCACGGTATGCAGCTTGGTGCTGCTGGAATGCATAATCAGATCAAACAGTGGTGCGAAGGCGGGTTTCTGAAATCCCTGATAGACTACCTCTTGGTTCATGGTTTTGAGATCTGGATGACTTCTGATCATGGCAATGTTCAATGCCAAGGACAAGGTCGTCCCTCAGAAGGAGCGATTGCAGAAATACGAGGGGAAAGAGTCCGGATCTATCCAACACCGGAACTGCGTACTCTGGTTGCCAACACTTTTACTTTTGCTCAGGAATGGCAATCAGTGGGCTTGCCTGCCGCTTTTTTCCCACTCGTGGCAGGTGGCTACAATGCGTTTGTAAACCCTGACGAAACAATCGTTGGTCATGGCGGAATTTCTCTTGAGGAAGTTATTGTGCCACTGGTCAAGTTTGAGAGGAGGAAACCTTGAGAAGTAAACGACAGGATAAATTAGGAATCAAACAAACCATCCGTCTTGAATGGATGGATAAAGTACTCCGTATGCTTTTAGCCGGAATGTCTGAAGCTGATATTCGGCAGGAACTATCCGTGTATTTATCAACTCAAAAGCAGAGTGGTGGTGTAGGTGAACGCGGTGCAAAAACTTACGGCATGGCAATTGGCATTCTGGCCTCTTGGTTTGCTCCTGAAGAAGATCTCATTCCCTTCAGAGATGAAGCCTTGTCTCTTGCGAGAAAGATACCTCCTGAAGAGTGGCTCACGCTTCATTGGAGTATTATTTCTGCTTCTTATCCTTTTTGGTTTAACGTTGCCCTTCAGGTAGGAAGACTACTCAATCTTCAGGAACGAATCACACAAGCCCAGATCTTCAGCCGACTTAAAGAGCACTATGGAGATCGTGAGACTGTTGTCAGAAACGCAAGATATACGGTTAGATCTTTTGTGGCCTGGGGAGTTTTGAAAGATTCAACGGTAAAGGGATGCTATGAAAAGACAGATACCCTGAACATTTCAGCACCAACTTTAACGCTGTTACTTTGTGAGTCTGCCTTATACACCACAATCGAAGGAAACGCTGCCTTGCGAATGTTGCTGAACAACCCTGCTTTCTTCCCTTTCCAAGTCACCTCAATCTCTGTGGAATACATTTCCCAGAGAGCCAGTCGTATAGAGGTTGTCCTTCATAGTATGGATGAAGTGTTGTTAAGGGTTGGGAGGCTTTCACTTAATGACGGACCCTTTCAAACCTCAAAGCGTGCTCACGTTAAGACACAGGAAACGAAGGGAAGAAAAGCCTTTTGCGTTAATGGTCAGGGGCCTCGAACAAAGTCATCAATGGTGTGAGCTTTCTAT
>JBBCAX010000346.1:0-8991 GCA_051382335.1 Deltaproteobacteria bacterium TL4 | reverse complement strand
TTTTAAGAGTGGGTTCGGCGAAGCTAAACAAAGAGCAACAATTGGCCTTCTCCTTTCAACGAATCTCAAAAATTGCTGTTGTACTGGCAAATGATTTTGTGAACTTTTTTTTACAGTCCACTAAACGGGCTTTTGACGAGCTTGTTGAAAAAATCAGGTTCTTTGCAAAAGAACTGTTTGATCCAAACTATCATCATCGGGAAACTTCACTGATGCGCGTAAATAGAGAACTCACTGGAGGAACATAAATCCCGAACACCTATGCTGCTCAGCTTATTGTACCACAAATTGTTAGCTCGACTACGTATACAAACGTGAGTTCGGGATAAGGAAATACCTTCCGAACCCTCTTGTTTTATAGCTTGGAGGTTGTTTAAAACTTCTGTCATGGTCATTCTGAGCCATAGACGAAGAATCTTTTTCGGTGGAAAAGCCAGAGTCTTCGTTGTTTTTCTCCTCAGAATGATATATGATCCTTCAAAAAGATCGGAGCTACAATTGTTCTGGTCAAGCCTTCAGAGCTTTGTGCTTATCCCGAACTCACGTTATACAAAAATGAATTTATTTTAAGCTGAGCTTTCTTTTTTTAGCTGTTTTTTCCTTAAGAATAGGTCTATTTCATTTGAGCTTATAGGTACGTCTTGAAAATGAGAAATGATCTTTCAAAAAACAAAAAAATGATTATCATTATAAAAACAGTTCACTAGAGTGTGTTTCATACAAAGCGGCACCCACCTTGAGTGGCGCGCTCGCTTCGCTTAAGCGGCACCCTACCTTAAGTGGTGCGCTCGCTTCGCTTAAGCGGTACCCTACCTTAAAGTGGTGCGCTCGCTTCGCTTAAGCGGCACCCTACCTTGAGTGGTGCGCTCGCTTCGCTTAAGCGGCACCCTTTCTACAAACCCGCTAAAATCCAGCGTTTATTTAGGAAAGATGTCTATTACTAAAATCACCCCAAGGGAGAGAAACGATGCGCTACTGTAAGAAGTTGTTATTACCGGATACACGCCCCGGTGTGGTTATTGATGAGGAGGGAATCAGCAACGTTTATAAACAAAACCTGAGTAAGAAAAACATTGACTGGTCCGCGCGTGAAACCGCCTTCCGTTCTGTGATCGAGAACGCGCAGTCACGAAGTCAACGGTATGATTGCTTGATTCCTGTAAGCGGAGGCAAGGATAGTACATGGCAGGTGGTAAAATGCCTGGAATATGGACTGACCCCCTTGGCTGTAACATGGAAAACACCTGCACGGACTGCATTGGGACAAAAAAATTTGGACAATCTCGTTTCCCTTGGCGTCGATCATATCGATTATCAGGTGAATCCAAAGGTAGAAGCTAAATTTATGTTGAAAGCGTTCAAACAATTCGGTTCTACCGCTATTCCGATGCACATGGCAATTTTCAATATCCCCTTAAAAATAGCGGTTAGTTTTAAAATACCGCTTGTCATTTGGGGCGAAAATTCCGCCTTTGAATACGGAACAACCACCGAAGAATTTCTTGGCTTTAAGCTCAATCAGGCCTGGGTTAAAAAATATGGAGTGACCCATGGAACCATTGCCGAAGATTGGATTTGCGAAGAATTAACACAAAGAGAAATGTCTCCTTACTTCGGCCCTTCCGATGAAGCGTTGGAAAAGGCGAGAGTCCTGGCTGTTTTTCTCGGGCATTATTTTGAATGGGATGTTGAAATCAGTCTCAATGTCGCTCAAGCACATGGATTTTGCTCGCGCACAGAAGGCGCAAAAACAGGTTTGTACAACTATGCGGATGTTGATGACGATTTTATTTCCATTCATCACTGGTTGAAATGGTATAAGTTTGGCTTTACCCGTACCTGGGATAATCTTGCCCTTGAAATTAAAAATGGAAGAATAACTCGTGAAGACGCGATTGCATCGCTTAAAAAACGTGGCGATGAAACTCCTCACGAAGACATCCGTCAATTCTGTAAATTTGTAGGAATTACGGAGGAACAGTTTTTTGAAATAGGTGAGCAATTCAGGAACAAGGATATCTGGTATCAGGAAAATAACGTCTGGAAAATTCGAGATTTCTTAATTCCTGACTGGCAATGGAGTTGAATGAAAGTTGAACCCAAGGATCCTCCCCGGACGTTTGAGGCGGGGTTTGAGATCAAAAGAACCATCAGCGACTGCGGCTCCATTCAACTGGCTTCTGATGAACAAGTCACCTTCCTCACTGAGGAAAAAAATGAATACGACTTCACCAGGAAAAACTGGGGATTTTATATGGCTCCCTCACTTAACGGTCGCTTGGCAAGTTTCCACTTACGCCCCGTCTTAACAAAAAATCGCGTTGGACGCTATTTTTTACTTGCGGTTGAAGCGGGTAAAGAAACGTTATTTGAAAAATATCTCGAAGAAGAAAAAATGGAAATAATTCATTGGATGGATTCCAGTGAGTCCTTGGCATATTTGGAAAAACAACTTAAATTCAGCAGGGATTCATGAATGAAATTATTGATAAATCCTGCCCATTTACGGGAGAAACCGAAGCACGATGTGTTTTTCAATATCATGAAAGACCCCAAGGCGAAATTTGTTTTTCTCTGACAGAAGGTCAAACGTACTATCGGGAAATATGGCAATTTGCTCTTTCCAGGCATTATATTTCCATTCATCGACTAGATCTGTCTGCTCTGTACACGGCAGACTATGTGAATTCCAATTATAAGAATGCCGAAGGAATCAAACGGAACTTTGAGCGAATCATCAACCTCCCCCCGGAAAAATCAGACAACAGCGGTCGAGTCCAGAATATTAACACCTTCGCCCAAACCTATTGGAACCGACAAGTCAAAAGAACGGTCTTGGATGTGGGCTCTGGACTGGGTGTTTTTCCATACCTGATGAAACAAACAGGCTGGCTGCCAACCGCGTTGGATCCTGATGAACGGGCCGTTAAGCACTCCAAGGAGGTGATTGGAATACCCGCAGTACAAGGCGATTTTATGAAGTTTAATGATTCAGGAAAATTCGATCTGATCACCTTCAATAAGGTGCTTGAGCATGTTGAAAACCCGATCCTGATGTTAAAAAAGAGTCATCACCACTTGAAAGAGGGAGGCTTAATCTATATAGAATTACCTGATGGAGAGATGGCGGAAAGAGAAGGCCAGGGACGTGAGGAATTTTTCATCGATCACTGGCACGTCTTCAGTCCCCTTTCGCTCACCTTGCTTTGCGCTCTCGCCGGTTTTCGGTTACTGCGTTTGGAACGTTTGCAAGAGCCAAGTACCAAATACACGTTGCGGGCGTTTATGACTCCTGAGATACCTATGATGGTTAGTCAACCTGGATGAGAACACTCCGATGAAGATTCTGGTTTTTTCACCTTATCTGGCAATCGAGACTTACAGCACGCCTTTGGCTCTGTTAGCGGAAGATTTATCCAAGCAGGGAAACGAAGTGGTGGTTGTCTGTTGTAATCGACTCTATAGTCAGTATTGTGACGCGATGAGAGCGTTAGGAAAGAGTGTTTTTGCTCAGGATAAGGCAAGTGTTTGTAAACGGTGCCAGCGTAAACAAAATTTTTTTCAAGCAACATTACAGCGACCTTTTCTTCAAATCGACGACTACATCGAAGCGTTTGAAAGAGAAAAAATCGAGCATTTACTGAATGAAATCGACCATGAAAAGCTTGATTTTTTATATGAAGGAATTCCGATCCTGAAAATCAGTTTGTACCTCATTGTCACAACCTACAAAAAACTGTCTTTCAAAACGTTTTCCAAAGAAGAAATGAGTGACTACAAACATACTATAAGAAACGTCTTACTGACGATTGTCTCCTTTAAAAAAATATTAGCTGAAGTCTCTCCTGAGGTCTGTTTTGTTTATAATGGCCTCTATCCCGTAAATCACGCACTATTAGGTCTGACTCAACAAACCGGTACGCTGCTTTATAGTCTTCATGGCAGCATGGGATTACATAAACTGGAAGCAGAGTTTTTTATTTCAAAAAATCATGGCTTCACTTTCACAGAGGCAACGAAACAAGTCTGGCCTCAATTTCAAAACAGACCTTGTCCGCAATCAAGGTTATGTGAGGTGACCAACCATCTTTTCCACTTATTCAACGCACAGTCTGGCTGGGTCTATTCTCAAAAGGCTTCCGAGCACAAACCCCGACGAGCACAATGGGGCATACAAGCGAATCAGGTTGTTTTTTTGGCAACTATGAGTAGTTTGGATGAACTACATGCCGCACAAACCGTTGGGGTTGTATCCTCTCAAAAACTGCTGTTTGATACGCCCTTAGAATGGCTTGAGTCTCTAATCGAATACTTTAGAATTCACCCCGAATGGTTTTTGATTATTCGACCGCATCCCCGTGAATTTCCTAATCAAACTTCGTCCATTAAATCGGAGTATGCACAACACCTCGAAAAAGCCTTAACCCTGGATCTGCCCCCCAATATTACCGTAAATTGGCCATCTGCTCAGATATCTCTCTACAATTTGATGGAAATTACCGATGTAATCTTGAATGCCTGGAGTTCCGCAGGTGAAGAATTGGGATGTATGGGAATTCCCATAGTCCACTATTGCCCCGTGATATTAAACTATCCCGGTGAACTGGATTACGTGGGAACCACTCTAAAGGAATATCGCGAATGTTTGCATCAGGCGGCGGAAGAAGAATGGAGTTTTGAAAGAATTCGACGATTTTATCGCTGGAAGGTTCTCCAGTTCTGCCGTACAACACTTCCGATTTATAATGAGAACAAACAAAAAAAATATTCTCTTCCAAGACGCGTCTTTCGAAAAATCAATTCTTTCATCGATCCAATTTATTATGACAAACAAAACTGGAAGATGAGAAATCAAGATTTAGAAAAAGGCGCTCGCCTCCAAAAGCTGATAGGGGGGGCTTATGACACTCTCGCGCATTTGGAATTAGAAGAATACCAGGACGGAATTTCTTGTGAAGAGGAAAACCTGGCTTTGAAAAATGAGCTGAAGCGCGTCTATCAGCGTTTGTATGGGGGAAACCCTCCTTTGGAGAAGAGAAATCTACAGTATCAACTTTGGGAACATCTTAACGCACTGGAATAACCTTTTTTTGGAGTTTGACTATGAGCAAAAAAATATTGATGACTTTAGGCCCCAGTTCCTTAAATGAAAGAGTCATTACTCAATGTGACGAAATGGGGATCTTTTTGTATCGAATTAATTTATCACATACCCCCCTGGATCAAGTTCGAAGCGCGATTCACACGGTCCATAAATATACGAAAACTCCTTTGAGTTTGGATAGTGAAGGGGCCCAGATTCGGAATCAACGGATGAAGGGAGGAGAGGTCTACTTTGAAAAGGGCACTCAGATAAAAATACATTTTAATGACATTGAAGGCGATGCCCAAAATATCTCGTTAACCCCTCAAGGGGTGGCACAACAACTTCAGGAAGGTGATATCCTGAGAATAGACTTTGATTCTGTAGAGTTGCAAATCGGAGAAAAAGTCGAGGATGGCTGTTGGGCAAAGGTTAGTGTGGAAGGAAAAATCGGAAGCAATAAAGCGGCGGATTTAAACCGTGAAATACAAATGCCTGCACTCACCCCTAAAGATGAAAAAGCCGTTGAAATCGGTTTGGAAGAAGGCATTAAACATTTCGCTTTATCGTTTGCCTCTTGCAAAGAAGATGTCGAAACCTTGAGAAGAAAAGTCGGAACCGATAGTTATATTATCTCAAAAATTGAAAGTCGCTCCGGCTTGGCCAATCTGGCAGAGATCCTTCAAGCCTCAGATGCTATCCTGATTGACCGGGGGGATTTGTCCCGTCAAGTGCCTCTGACCAAAATTCCGTTATTACAGCGACGCATTGTTTCCTTCGCGCGCTCCAGAGAAAAAAATGTCTTTGTCGCAACAAATTTGTTGGAATCCATGATAAAAACACGAATGCCGACAAGAGCCGAAGTCAACGATGTCTTCAGCACCCTGCTGATGGGCGCCGATGGCTTGGTCCTGGCTGCGGAAACCGCGATTGGAAGCTACCCTATCGAAAGTGTTAAAGTCATCCGGCAACTGATCAAAGAATTTGAACGATGGACTCCCTATTCCAGTATTGAGGAGATCCTTCATGATCTATGAGTGAATCTGCTTATAACCTGATAATCAGACGCTTTATCTGAGTATTATTATTCAAAAAACAAGCGAAGGGATCTTTTGCAATGGCCTATCTGATTGAATTACCGTCCTTTAAAAATGAGTTGGGCGCCTTGACTGTCATTGAACAGAAACTTCCTTTCGAAATCAAACGGGTCTACTACATTTACGATGTTCCAAAGGATGTCATTCGTGCGGGACATCGGCATAAAAATAACACACAAGCTCTGGTTTGTATCAAAGGAGAGTGTGTTCTTTATCTCAACAACGGAAAAAAGGAAGAAGAGATCCTGTTAAGTCAGCCGAATCAATGTTTGATTTTAGAAACGGAAGATTGGCACACGATGCATCATTTCTCAGAAGATTCGGTGTTGTTGGTGATGGCATCAGCACTCTATGATGTTGATGATTATATAGATGAGCCTTATCCATGATCGAATATGAAGACTTAAGGGCTGTGAATCAACCCTTTGTTCATGAATTGAAGCAGGTGTTTGACGATGTCTTGAATAAAGGCTGGTATATTTTGGGGGCACAGGTACTGCAATTTGAGCAGGCCTTCGCGCGGTATCATGGTGCGTCTCAGTGTATTGGCGTCGCTTCTGGACTGGATGCGTTAGTCCTCGCCTTAAAAGTATGGGATTTCCCTGCCAATGCTGAAGTGATTGTTCCTGCCAATACTTATATCGCGACGATCCTCTCGATTCTCAACGCGGGTTTAAAGCCTGTATTAGTCGAGCCAGATTTAAAAACCTATAACATTGATGTCTCCAAAATTGAGGAAAAAATCACCTCCAAAACCGTTGCGATCATCGTTGTGCACCTTTATGGCAATCCCTGCAAGATGGGACCTGTTGTAGAACTGAGCCATAAGTACTCCTTAAAACTGATTGAGGATTGTGCCCAAGCCCATGGAGCCACATATCAAGGACGTAAAGTTGGAACTTTTGGTTTAGGAGCCTTCAGTTTTTATCCTACAAAAAATTTGGGTGCTCTGGGCGATGGAGGCGCTATTCTTACTTCTGATTGCGAAATTGCCAATAAATTGAAAGCCTTAAGAAATTATGGTGCCCTCGAAAAAAACAAAAACGAGCATCTGGGCATCAATTCCAGGTTAGATGAAATTCAAGCAGGATTTTTGAATGTGAAATTGAAACAGCTCGATGCCATGAATGAACACAAACGGCAACTTGCAAAAATATACCAAGAAGGGTTGAAGGATATTTTTATCAAACCCCACTCAGAGCCCGGATGTCAGGGGGTTTTTCATATTTATCCTGTCCGTCATCCTCAGCGAGATGCACTCAAAGACTATCTTTTGAAAAACGGGATTAAAAGTGAAATTCATTATCCAATACCACCAACGAAACAGAAGGCTCTCAAAGGCAGATGCGATGGTGACTATCCTTTAACTGAGGAGATTCACCGAACTATTCTGAGTTTGCCCCTATCCTGCGCACACACCACTCAGAACATCATACAGGTCGTTGAGGTCATGAATCAGTTTCATCAGGTTGTTTCCTAACCTGTCCTTGTCAAACAGTTTGATAGAAAAATTACTGACACCGAAAGAAAGTCAAAATTTTCAGACTCTTCTCGGGTAGTCTGACTCAAAAAACTATAGAGTCTCTTGTTTTGGTGCACCGCATCAATCATTGTTCAACTCTCGAATTCCGCTAGGAGACTGTCCGAGAATAGAAGTTGAGCCTAAGTAGGGTGCTTTAAGCGAAGCGAGCGCACCAAAAATAAGGGGACCGCCAGCTTTCTGGTGCGCTCGCTTCGCTTAAGCACACCCTACATCCATTCTCGGATAGCCAGCTAGGTGGCTGTCCGAGAATAGCAGTTAAGTATAAGTAGGGTGCCGCTTAAGCGAAGCGAGCGCACCAAAAATAAGGGAACAGCAAGCTTTCTGGTGCGCTCGCTTCCCTAAAGCACACCCTACATCACATTCTCGGACAGCCTCCTAGTGATGTTCTCTCGAATTTGAGATGAAGGGCAGCCATTTAACATGCCGAGAATCTAACAAAAGGTGGGTGTAGTGTCCTGTGATACAGGCAACAACATACAACCAGTATTTTCTGAGGAGCCCTTCAACATTTCCCCATGAAAAGCCTTGGAACCATGAGGCTTTGGCGCGAAAATATTCCAGAATAATCCCCAAAAATAGCGCAATCAACCAAGGTGTAATTTTCCAGTGCGTCCATCCTCGATGTTTGTGGACTACGGGCAAGAGTGCTGAAAAAGCGACGACTGCGAAAATATCCATCCATTTTTTAAAATAGAGAAAGATCAGGAGTATAAAAACGATTCTAAAAAACCAACGCTGAGGAATAGAACCGGTATCCAGATCGGGGAACAGAGACATAAACACTGTGGTCAGAAACAGACCCATCCAAACCACGATGCTATTGTGCGCATTAAGGGGATTATTGACTAATTGATTGAGCGTTTCCGCATTAAGAACGACAGCCTGAGACGCGATGGCAACTAGAGTGATACCCCCACCGGCGACTATCCCGCCAGCAAAATGTCCGCTAAAATTCATGGTAAACTTCCTGGAAGCTAACTAAAAGGTGATTTGTCGAATGAACCACTGATACTCAGAAAAACTTTCGCTTGTGTCACTGAGTAATTGTGTTTATGGCAAAGAAAATTAAATACTGTAAACAGTTAAAATCAATTATTGATTAAGCTACTGGGCTACTCACTTAAGCCGGAACACAGGGTAGGTAGCGAGCTTGCGAGCGTAACGCCTCAGGCAGAGGCGGGTTTATTGATGCGTTACGCCTACCGGCTAACACATCCTACTTTGAATAGCTGTCCCGGCTTTGTAAGAAAGTGGTAGAAGGGGACCGT
>JBBCAX010000345.1:0-15304 GCA_051382335.1 Deltaproteobacteria bacterium TL4 | reverse complement strand
CTAATAGTTCATGGTACTCATTACCTTAGGAACACGGTTTGTTCGCTGTTTGCTGGCTGGTTTCCCGCCAGTGCCGCATGATCGGTTCCATAGCATTGAAAGCCAGTGGCTTTCCTATAGGGGACTTTCACCCCATCAGATCACGCCCATGTGGGCGTACCCAAGAAAATAGCGACGGATTGCCAGGGAGCGCGCCTTTTCCAAATTTATTAGTAGATTGAGAGTGCATCGCTTTTACAAAGTTCAGTGTCCCCTGGCAACCGCTCATTACTGTCGTTCTGTGACTATAGAGCAGTTGACTAAAGAAAATCAGGAACTTCGAGATGAGGTGAATCGTCTCAAAGGCGAGCAAGGTAAACCTAATATTCGGCATCAGTCGCCAAAGTCCGGAAAAATTTCCTCAGAACAGGAAAGAAACAGATCTGGTAAAGAAAATAAAAAGAAAGAACACTCGCCCAAGAACTTAAAACTCCATGTCACTCGCCAAACAATCTGTAAACTTGATAAATCGAAACTCCCTGAAGATACTGTGTTTAAAGGATCTGAGGCAGTCATTGTTCAAGATGTTAAAGTTTTAGTTGAGGTCATCAAGTTTAAGAAGGAAGTCTATTATTCGGCCTCTTTGAACAAGAGTTTCATGGCCTCCCTTCCGATGGGATATGAGGGGGAATTTGGTCTGAACCTCAAATCATTAATTTTGGAACTCAAAATATCTGTCTGATGTCCGAACCTATATTGATGATACCAAAGCACGCGTTCATGGAAAAAATCAACATACGCATGTCCTCTGCAAGGGGGATGTGCGTTTGTATGTCTTCAATGATCGCTTTTTCAACACAGGCGAGGTCATTGCTTAAAGGTACCAGAATTTGACTGATGTTCATTTTGAAAAACGTAATTAAGTGTGTAGGACTCTTGTTCCTATGGCCAGGGACTTGAAAATTGTTGATTATGGGTTCTATTGATCATGCTTTTGAACGCTGAGCATTTTAGGTTCTTTGTCACATTCTGCAAGGTGAATCAAACGCCTCATTCCTCAAGGGGGCGTCTTCGATCAACCAGAATAAAGCCTAACGGCTACTTCGAATTGAGGGAACCAAAGTAAGTTTCTAACTCCTCAAGATGTAGATGCGTCAAATTTAATTGTGCGTAAAGAGGAATGAGTATGGAACGGATATCATTTTCATTCGGATTTTTTTTCAAAAACTGACGGTAGATATCCATTGCCCCAACTTTCAGACCCAAGGATTCCAGATAGAGCGCCGATAAGATATCATCGGAGTCCAACTGGTGAAGCATCTGCAGACTTTTATGAAAGGCTTTCTCTTCTGAAGTACTAAGCCAACGAATGTTGTGAACTTGTGTCTCATAAATCATCTCGCTTTTTTCAAACGCGCTGATTCGGTATTTGGTGCTCTGACCTGGTAGCGGAATAAGTGTTAAGCGTGAAAACTCTTTCTCATCACTTGGGACTTCATAGGTTTTTGTTCCGACATAAACCTTATAATCATATTCTTCTCCAATGTTTGGCCATATAACTTCAGAATAATCGTTTGAAAGTACCAAATCGATGACATCGAAGGAAGGTTGAATTTTGTTTTTGTTCTTAAGGATAAACTGTTTGGCTGAGAGGTAGGTTTGATTAATGCCTAAAAATTGAGGCTTATCCAGGAGAAATTGCTCGACGTTACCTGATAATTTTCTCACTTCCTTGGGCGTGACTTTCATTGAGGATTGAGCCTTCAGGACATAAACTCTCTTGTTTTGATAATACCAGACTTTGACTTCCGCGTTATCCGAAGTTTTCAAGAAAAGGGTTTTGTTTATGAATTTTTTACGGGGAGCGTTTTTCCATTGGGTCTCTTGGTAGGAATATTCCACCTTTCCTTTAGACCCAAACATAAAGCCAAGCAGCGTTTTGGCTGCATAAAGAGGTTGACTACTGACCAGAAAGAGAACGCCAGCAATGACTAAAATATTAATTTTATGTAGTAAGCCGTTCATACTAAAGCGTCATCTCTCATATCAACATTAAAAACTGAGTCATGGCAACACTGTTTGAATACACTACAGTTCCAAGAGGATATTCTACAGTGCGTTGGTAGCCATCATCAAGAGAAACATTCAGAGCCGGTATCTGATTAAATGTTCAATGGTTTCAGCAATTGCCAGCGACGCCGTCACTCCAGGAGATTCAATTCCAAAACATTGAATGAGACCTGGGCAGTGGTGCGTTTCTTCCGTTTGAATTACAAAATCTTGTACAGGAGCACCCGGCGCTTGAAGTTTAGGACGAATACCCGCGTATGCCGGTGAAAGACGGTCTGCTGTTAAGCTGGGAAAATAGCGTTTAATCGCATGATAGAACACCGTCTGCTTTTGCTGGGGAACATGGTACTCTATTTCATCGACATATTCTGTGTCAGGGCCAAAGCGAACCTGTTTTGCCAAATCCAGTGTCGCGTGAATCCCCAAGCCTGTGCCTTTTACCTCAGGAACAGGGTAGATCAGATGGGAAAACGGGCTTTTTCCCTGTAAGCTGAAATAACACCCTTTGCATAAGTAGAGGGGCGGAATCTCTTGGGGATTGAATCCTTCCATCCGAGAAGCCACAGCTTGAGCGTGGAGACCTGCGGAATTAATGACAATATCAGAGAGAAATTGGTAAGTATCGTTTTCACTTTGAACTTCGATGATGAACCCATTTTTGCTTACTTCAATTCGAAGGACTTTAGTTTTCAAAGCTAAAACCGCGTTTTGCTGCTCTGCTTTACCCAAAAAGGATCGCATCAATTGGTGCGTATTGATAATGCCGGTGGACGGAGAAAATAAACCCAGTGTTGCTTTGACCTCAGGTTCCTGTCGCTTCAAAGTTTCGGGAGACCACCACTGCAGGTCATTGACGCCGTTATTCTGCGCCTTCTGGAGTATGTCGTGTAAAACGTGTTCTTCTTCAGCGCACGTTGCGACCAGAATTTTACCAATGGGCTCAAAGGGAACCTGATTGGCCTTACAATACGCATAAAGCAACTGTTTCCCTTTTACACAGAGTTTGGCTTTCAAACTCTCTTGAGGATAATAAATTCCCGCGTGAATCACTTCACTGTTTCTGCTGCTAGTCTCTTCACCAATATTGGAATTTTTTTCCAAAATCATCACTTGTTTTGAAGGTTTCGCCAGTTGTTGAGCAATAGCAAGGCCTACCACTCCGGCGCCAATAATTGTAATATCCGTTCGATCAAGCATCAATTTTGTAAACCTTTCGTGTTTTAGTGAGTTAGGGCTAACATCGTTTCTTACGCTGATAACCTTTGTGCGGATTTCCTGGAACTTTTTATGGTTCTTTCCGAAGCTCAAAGCCCTCCTGTGTGAGAGGTAGGATAGCTACTTCTCCGGAAAAGTTTTGTTCTGGGAGCGCGGGCATCTTGCCCACAAAAGCAAGCGGGACGCCTGCGCTCCCAACAGGAATTTATCTGGACAACTGTACATAGGGAAAATCCTTATAATTACCAGTTTATTTTTCATAATAAGCAAAAACCTCCAGCAATTCAGAGTTTAGATTTAAATTTAAATATACTTCTCCAGAAAAGTTTTGTTCTGGGAGCGCGGGCATCTTGCCCACAAAAGCAGGCGGGACGCCTGCGCTCCCAGCAGGAATTTATCTGGACAACTATACCAGCGGGTAATGGTGGCGGCATCCATGGACTCAATTGCCTGTGCTGTATGGACTGACACCATGCATGCGCCTCAGAACTGCGACCGTATTACCAACGACAATCAGGCCGTTTTTAGGAAAAATCGTCTCTATTCGGTACAAACGCTTGATTTTGGCAATCCATCAATGTAGTTTATGGAGGTTAATTTGTGGCACTGTGTCCGGATTTCGGGTTTCCCGGAGACCTTCGGGCTTTTACCGAAAACATGATGAACGAAGGACGAAGGCTATGGATGAGAGATGGCTGACTGTCGATGACATTTGCAAATATCTGAATGTAAGCAACGAGACGGTCTACAAGTGGATCGAACAACGGGCTATGCCCGGTTATCGCGTCGGCCGTCGCTGGATGTTCAAACAAGACGAAGTGGACAAATGGGTCCGCTCTGGCGGTGCTGCTGACAAATCCGATAAGCCGGACACCGAGCAATAAGGAGCGACCATGGCCGAGCCGATTCACGACAAGATAAAACGATCCCTCCAGGCAGCCAAGGCTTGTATCACCGCCTGGTGTTGCTGGTGGGTGAGACTGGTTCCGGCAAGACCGGTGTTCTTCGGGATATTGCCGAGGAGTTTGGCTCATCCGTCGTCAACGTCAATCTGGCGCTTTCAGGCGAGCTGCTTGAGCTGACTGCAAAGCAGCGGTCGCTTCGGTTGCCGGGCATCCTCAATCAGATTGCGAACCAGGCTCAAGCACCCGTGGTGCTGGATAATCTCGAGATTCTTTTCGACAAGGACCTCCAGCAGGACCCCTTGCGCCTGCTGGAGGGCATTTCGAGAAACCGGGCCGTGGTGGCTTCGTGGAACGGAATCATGAATTCCGGGAGGCTTTTATACACCGAAACCGGCCATCCCGAGTACCGCAGCTATGACTCGGTCGATGCGCTGATTGTTGAAACGAGGGGCGAGGATTTAGGGGCGAGGGGCGAGATATGAGCGTGCAGAGTTACAAGGATTTGATTGTTTGGCAGAAAGCTTTGGACCTGGAAAGCACTGACCTTCAGGAGATTATAGGGATAAAACACAGGGAAACATTCCAGCGCAACTACCTCAACCGTCTGCTGGAAGAGGGGTTGATTGTCCGCACCATTCCCGACAAACCCCAAAGCCGTATGCAGAAATATATCATCACAGCCAAGGGCAAAGAATTATTGGAGAAACATTTATGATACAAAACAGTTTGTTCGACTCGCTGCTTGAAGAGCCGCAGAAGCCCTCCGGCCCGGTGACTTGTCTCGGCATGACGTTCGAGAACGACGAGGCCCGCCGTGCCCACTTTACCGAGGAGCTGAGCAAGAAGCTGCAAGACCCGGAGTTCCGCAAGATCGAAGGCTTTCCCATCGGCAGCAACGAGGACATCCTGAATCTAAGTGATCCGCCGTACTACACCGCCTGCCCGAATCCGTGGATCGCCGACTTCATCGCCGAGTGGGAGGCGCAGAAGCCAGAGCAGCCTGAAGGTTATCACTATCACCGCGAACCCTTTGCGGCCGATGTGAGCGAGGGCAAGAACGACCCCATCTACAATGCGCACTCCTATCACACCAAGGTGCCGCACAAGGCGATCATGCGGTACATCCTCCATTACACCCAGCCGGGGGACATCGTGTTCGACGGGTTCTGCGGAACCGGCATGACGGGAGTGGCTGCGCAAATGTGTGGCGACAGCGAAGTGGTCATGTCTCTTGGCTACCAGGTAAAGCCGGACGGAACCATTTTGCAGGAAGAAACGGATGAAGATGGCAAAAAGGTTTGGCTGCCATTTTCAAAACTGGGTGTGCGTAAAACAGTTCTGAACGATTTGTCACCGGCGGCGACCTTCATTGCGTACAACTACAACACCCCGGTCGATGTGGCAGCGTTTGAGAAAGAGGCCAAAAGCATTCTCTCGGAGGTCGAGAAGGAATGCGACTGGATGTATGAAACACTCCATGTGGAGCCTGCTTCCAGCAGGCTGCTTACAGCCATTGATTTCCAACCATGCGATCCATTTAATGTTACCAAAGTTGAATATCGCAAAGATAATTTACCGCATATCCAGGTTGCCGGGGCAACCTGTTTTCTGACTTTTCGCACCGATAATTTTCGCATTTTATCACCGGAATCCAGATCGGCAGTTCTGAATGCTATCCTGCATTGGGATAACCAACGCTGGAAATTATTATCCGTTGTGATCATGCCTGATCATGTTCATTTGATTGCCAAACCACTGGAAAAAGAGGCGGGAATCTTCTGGGATCTGTCTGTTCTATTGCATAGCGTGAAGAGTTTTAGCGCCAATGAAGTCAATAAGCTGGAAGGCAAGACAGGGGCAAAAGTCTGGCAAACAGAGACCTATGACAGAATCATCCGTGAAGCCCGTGAACTTGCCAATGAACTGGCTTATCTGAATCATAATCCGGTTAAAGCTGGCCTTGTTGAAAAGGCTGAGCAATACTTGTGGAGATATGTGGCGGATGAGTTGGAAAAAGCCGGCTGGAAGCCGGCTCCACTTGGCAAAATCAATTATACGGTTTGGAGTGATGTTTTTGTTTGTCCTGAGTATTCGGGCGAAGTAATGCGCAACCTGCCCAAGGATGATCCGACCCTGGTCGCCAAGGCCCGCGACCGCTGGTACGTGCCAGATCCCAACAAAGCGGGCGACCTGGAGAAGCTGTGCGAGAAGGCGCTGCTCAAGGAGTTCGAGGAATACAAAGAGGTCAAAAAAAAAATCAAGGTCTTCCGCCTGGAAGCTGTCCGCGTCGGATTCAAGAAAGCCTGGCAGGAGCGCGACTGCGCCGTCATCGTCGCCGTGGCCGACAAGATCCCCAACAACGTCCTGGAAGAAGATCCCAAACGGCTCATGTGGTACGACCAGGCAGTAACAAGAATGGGAGGCGAATAATGGCACTTATTGAAGGCTTTAAGATTCAGAATTATCGATCATTGCGTGATATTGCAATGGGGAGAATTGGCACTGATCAATCATTACGCAGTGCGAATCCATTGACTCCATTAACGGTAGTTATCGGTAAAAATGGAGTTGGTAAAAGCTCAATTTTCGATGCCTTTAGATTCGTTGCAGATTGCATGGAAACAGACTTGGAGACAGCTTGTAATGCAAGAAATCGTGGTGGTTATGACAAGCTGGTATCCTTGGGAATCGATCAGCCTATTGCGATAACAATTTATTATCGCGAATCGAAAAACGACCGGCCAATTACATATGAAGTGAGTATTGGTAAAGAAGAAAAAACAGGATTGCCCATTGTCCTCAGTGAGCGCTTAAGGCAACGTGCAAAAAGCAGCGGAGGATCTGGCCGACCTAGGTCATTTTTGCATCTAGAAAATGGGAAAGGCACAGTTTATGTCGGCGATGATGCACTTGAAGGGGATGAAGCGTCAAAACGAATTGTTGAATTTGATCCTCATAAGCTGGCCATTGTATCTCTCGCGGAACAATTTTCGGAAAACCCACGTATTGCTCAATTTAAGAAATTTATTCAGAGCTGGTATCTGAGTTATTTCACACCTGATTCTGCCAGAAAAATTTCCCAAGCGGGCGTACAAAAACACCTGAATCTGCATGGCGACAACATTGGCAATGTTGTGCAATACATGGAGCGGACCCATCCCATCATTTTCAAGCGTATTCTCCATGAAATTTCGGCAAAAATTCCTGGCATTGGCATCATCACGCCCTATCGGGACAAAATAACGAATAATCTTTATCTACTTTTCACAGATAAAGGCTTTGTCAAGCCATTCACACAACAGCAGATGTCAGACGGTACTCTCAAGATGTTCAGTTACCTGCTGTTGCTGAATGATCCCGAACCCGCGCCGTTCATTTGCATCGAAGAACCGGAAAATGGTCTCTACCACAAACTGCTTGAAACATTGGCAAGCGAGTTTCGTGAACATACAACTGGCAAGAAAGGGGACTCGCAGATTTTTATCACCACGCACCAACCCTATTTTGTTGACGCACTAGAACCAAGCGAGGTCTGGGTTCTCGAAAAAGGGAGCGATGGATTTTCGACGGTAAAAAGGGCGAATGAAATTCAGTTTGTTCAAAACATGGTCAATGAGGGGCAGCCACTCGGTGCCTTATGGTACAGCGATTATCTGGACGCGAGATAGAGCATGCACTTCGAAATTCTTGTCGAGGGACAGGCTGAGTTGACTGCCCTCTCCATCCTGATGAATCGGGTTCTTGGTGATTATGGTAACCCGCACACATGGAAAATCCATAAACATCGTGGAATCGGTCGGATTCCTGATAATCTCGGAGCGAAACCCAACAAACACGATCAAACTCTTTTGCACAACCTGCCATCGAAACTTCGTGCTTACGGTGATGAAGGGCGTGATGATGTTGTTGTCGTTGTATTAGTTGATCTCGATGATAGACCTGATTGTGTCTCATTCAAAATTGACTTAGTTCAGCTTCTGGACCATTGCCCACAACAACCAAATGCGCTCTTTCGTATAGCCATCGAGGAACTTGAAGCCTGGCTCCTTGGCGATCAAGACGCAATCAAGCAAGCATACCCTGAGGCTCGACAACCGGTATTAGACGCCTATGTCCAAGATTCTCAGTGTGGCACATGGGAAAAACTTGCAGAGGCGATCTACCCTGGCGGCTTGACAGCATTGGGACAGCACGGCAAACGATCTGTCAGAATTCTTGAACAGAAAAGAATTTGGGCCAAAGAGATCTGTCCGCTACTTGACGTGCAAACGAATCAATCTCCAAGTTTCAAAGCTTTTCGTGATGGAATTAGGAGAATGGCAACCGTATGAATTCTCCATGGCAATACAGCACCGTTCATAACAGCGCCTGCAAGGTCATCGAGGAATAGACCTTGTGGGGGCAGACGGTTTGCCGTGTCTGGTTGCCGAACCAGGACGCGGTGGTGCGCGTGCCCCGCTCCGCTTTGCGGCCGTTGAGTGCCGACTTGCAGCCAGAGATTGAGGCCGGACGCATTGCCTATGTGGCCGCCGCAGCCAAGGTGGCCGAGGTGCTTGAAGGCTCGCGCCACCGATGGCCATGTATTGCTGGCTCCCATGGAGTCCAACGTCATTCCGCTGCCGTACCAGATCCACGCCTTGTCCCGGGCCATCTCCGGCGACCGCGTGCGCTACCTGCTGGCCGACGAAGTGGGTCTTGGCAAGCCCCTCAAGGCCGGGCTGGTCATGCGCGAGCTCAAGCTGCGCGGGCTGGTGCGTCGAACCCTGGTTGTCTCCCCCAAAGGCATCGCCACCCAGTGGGTGGCGGAAATGCAGACCCACTTCAACGAGCAGTTCCATCTCGTGCTGAACGACGACATCGGCACCTTACAGCGTCTAGCTCCAGGGGCAGCCATCAACGATTCTGCCAAAGATCACATTCTCATTGAGCAAGCGGGAGGTTATTTTTTGTCACGTATCAAAGCCAATGCTGTTCTTCCCATTGTAGCGATTGTTGATGGATTGCCCAAAAAATATCAGGGAACATCGATAAACTCTCTCAAACTCAAGAAAAAAATGAAGTTTAACTGGTTAGCAATAAGTTAAACGCTGAATTGCTGAAAACCTCAAGGAACAAGGGGCAAGAGACAGACGATGAAGAATTTAAAAGATAGAGAAACAAGGCATAAATGGTGTTGGAGTGGAACAATTTTACAAAACCACATGAATCCTGTTGCGAAAAGTGCCGTTCTTTTGTAATAGATATACTGAGGGATCATGTAAATCCCGGGAAGTGTCACGGCCCCCTTAATTAATCACGGTTGAAAAATAGCGTTTAGTCTTTGGCACTGGGTATTTTTAACCAATATACGGATGTCACCGCTTTTATAAAAAGCTGATACCATGCAACGAATACCCTGATCGTGACAGCAAATTACTAATGAAGGAGTCAAGCTTGGACAAGTTGAAACTTGGAATAAAGAATGAGGCAAAACTAGCGGTTGCGTCTGAGGGGACCCGATCCGGGTCTGTGGCAGCACGGCCTGAGGATCAAGAGGATTCAGAGGACGAACTTTTAGCGCTTAAAGATCCTGAAGAACTGGGTGTTGACGCACAAACACCGAAAATAAAAGCCCACAGGGATCTGGCACTGCCCGAACTGGAAACGTCTTTGAATGTCCAAAGTTCTCACACTCAAGAGCAAAACACTGAGGACTTGCAGAATGAACCCATGGCAGAGCCTTCAGGAGCATTAGCCCCCCAGAACCAAGCTCTCAATGGAAATTCATTAAACACGGAATGGTTACACCAGAATTTATTAAACTGGTCGGATCACCACGCACGTGAAGATCGATGGAATCAAATTGATAATCAGGTGATGCTCCAGTTGTTATCTGAAACACCAACGGGATCTGCGTATCATTTGTTTGATGATTTCGGACAATGGTTGGATAGCCTTCCCCAGGGGCATGAGATTGCCTCTATTATCATCAAGCGGTTTATGCTGTTTTTTGAAAAAATTATTCGGCAGGAACCGGTTGAGGACTTCGTTTTCAATGCTCAATTCCATGCTTATAATAAGACGGGGCGCCCTACTATTTTTTGTAATGCTCGTGCCGGAATGTTTGTATTTCGCCTGCTTCAAGAGTGCCATCACTATCTCAAGGCACAGTGGACTCCCTGCAAAGATAAAACTACCGCCATTCAGTTTTCACGTTGGCTGATACTGGCTCGTTCTTTGACTTCGGAAGAATTGGATTTGGAAGTGATGCCCTATTTTGAAAAAATCAATCTGGATGGGCTGGAGTTTAAGGATATTTCTTTTCATCAATTCAAGACCCCCTATTCTTCGTGTGTGAAGCAAAAATTGCATTTTGTGCGTTTTCTAGGGGCAAATCTTTCTCACTCCGATTTTAATCACAGTACCATCTTTGAGTCTCAAATCATTGACACCCAGATGCATGGGAGTATTTTTAACAATTCAGTCATGTCTGTTGAAATCAGGAATTCTGAACTTCATGAGGCTGATTTTTCTAATTGCCGTTTGATTGAAAGCAGCATTGTTCAAAGCACACTGGATGGGGCCCAATTTCAAAACTCAGAAATGCTGAATCTCAATTTATTTTCATCGAAAGGTTCCAAGACGAATTTTGAAAGTTGCGTCATGACCACAGCCAATATGGTTTCGTCTGAATTTGATCAGTGTAATTTTAAATCAGCCCACTTGGAAAAAGCGGTATGCATTGATGCCAAATATAACGCTGCTGATTTCAGCAATGCCCGATTAGACGCTGCGATATTGAGTGGCTGTGAGGCGCAAGATTCAAAATTTATTAATGCCAACCTGATTGAAGCCAATTTATATAAAGCGAACTTGGAAGGATCGGATTTTTCTGGCGCAAACTTAACCGACGTTTATATGAATAATGCTAATTTAACGCGCACAACGTTTAATAATGCGATTCTCGAACGAACCTTGATTCGTGGCGCTAAAATGGAGGATTGTCAACTGGTACAGGCCAACTTGACCAATGTAGACCTTTCGAACGCAAAACTGTTAAGAACCAACCTGGAAAAAGCCAACATGACGGGCGCCATTCTGAAAGGGGCCAATATGACAGGTGCCAATTTTACTGGAGCACACTTGATGGGGGTTGATATGATTGGTGCTTACCTGGAAGGCGCCATCATGAAAAACGTGGATTTCGCCGGAGTCAAACTGACAGAAGCGAGACTTAAAGGCGCAGACCTGTCCGGAAATGATCTTTCAAAAGTAGATCTCACCAATGTCGATTTACGGGGAGCGGACCTGAGTCGCTGTTTTTTTGAAAAAGTGGACTTACGATACGCCAAAATGGGGCGTACCAATTTGACCGGCACACTGATGCGAGGAGTCCACCTGAACAATGCAACGCTTTCAGGAGCGACCTTGGTTAGAACCGATCTTCGGGAAGCGGATTTGAGAGGAACAGATTTAACCGAAAAAGAATTACGCACAGCACACATGAATGGCTCACTACTTGAAAATGCATTAGTGCATATGAATAGTTCTGATTATCACTGTAAAATACTACAAGGTGCCTTAATTTTTGTTAAAGTTCCGTCAAGAACCTCATGATTAACCTGGAGTGATCTCCACTCCGTATAGCTGTAATGCCGAATGACTGATACTAATGTTTCAAATGCGTCAAAAATTTTGCTTAAAGAAGCACCCTTTTGTTTGATGGATTTTCAAACCAATAAAGTGGTTTTTGAAAATATTTCTCGCTTTAAAGGTTTCTATCAGCGTTTTCCTACAACGCACGGAATACTGAATAACAATATTTACAGTGGCTTGCTGCGAAAATATCGAATTGATGATTTAGATCGAATCTATCAATGGATCGAAGCGGTTTTATTTCAAAAAGTTTCTCTGGAAGAACTGGGGCGAAATGCGCCTCAATTAAAATTAGAAGAAGAAGAGGCCACCTGTGAGTTAAAATTCTCCATTTATTCGCGAAAACAAGCTCCTACCTTTCTGATTATTCAGCTTGTTGACGCATCCGATATTAACGTTCAGCATGAATCGGCTCTAGTACAAATGTATCTGGATGAATACTATCGTGGTATTGGGTTTGGTGAAGCTTTTTATAATTATTCGTTTAAGGATCTCAGAACCCATTATGAAGGGATTCAGTCTAAATCTTTTACACCGGAAGACGTATTGGAATCCTATGTAGATATTCAAACGCAATGTGGTGAAATTCAGAAAACAACCACTTGGTTGCAAGTGCATAAAATGACTGAACTTTGTGAATTGATTCAGGACCGCCTTGAAAAAGCAAAATCAAACCCTCTTTCAAAAGAGTGGTTTGAGGACTATCGGTTTGCTTTGAGTACTCTTTGGGATATGATTACGCTAGGAGATGTGATCGCGGTTTATTTTAATTATAAAAAAGATATCGGATACCATCGTACGAGAGAAAACCCTTGGGGCTTGGATGAACGCCAGTACCGTGATTTAATCAATGATTTCGAAGTGTTGCGTCAAATTGTCAAGTATGACAAAACTCATGCGATTTTAGAAAAACAAGTCAGCAAGTGTTTTAATCACCTCATCAAGATTGATAATGAACTCATCAATCAAACCTTTGTGCGTGTTAAGTTGATTGCGGCGGATCTTTCCTATCAATTGGAAAAGAGCATTCAATTCACACTTCAGGATCCTCTGATTATTTTATCTTCTCACTACGCACAACATGGGATCTGTCGGTATTTGATCAACACCTTACGCTATATCATCGTCGAACATATTGAAATTCCCAAAGAAAGAAAACTAATGGGAAAATCGTTTGTCGCGAAAATCCAATTAGCTATTGAGAATGATGGGGATAATCTTAATTTCATATACAGTGACGATGGAATGTGTTTTGATACCAAGTTGATTGTGGAACGGGCTCTTGAGAAAAATATCATCACGGCGACGATGGCGGATTGGTTGTTGAATCAAAACCCCAGTGAAATTTATAATCTTATGTTAAAAGCGGAGTTTGGTCCTCCGATAAAACCTCCACCCGTTACTTTATACAAACCCTATCTTTCAATGATTGCGGCCGAGGTGGAATCCCTTCAGGCAAAGATGTCATTTTATCGAAAAGACGAAACAAATTTCATTAAGCTCCAACTCCCCAAAGCACCGAATGGGATCACCATTCAACTTGAAGATGAACAAATCGATTTTAGCAAACTGTTTATTTCTGATAACTATTGATCATGAGCTTATTAACGCGTAATCAAATAGTCGAAGCGTTACTGTTTACCTCAACTCACGCTCTTCCCCTCAAAAAAATTGTCGAATTCCTGGAAGAATACTCCTCTGCGCAAATTAAAGAGGCGATACAAGAATTGAATCGCGAATATGAGCAAACGGGTAGAATTTTCCGTGTTGTGCCTGTTGGAGACGGATTTCAGTTAAGAACTCTTCCTGAATGCCAGCAATGGATTAAAAAGATGGATACCGTGAGAACCATCAAACTTTCTCAAACGACTCTGGAAACTTTATCCATTATTGCTTATAACCAACCCACAACCAGGGCTCAGATCGAATCTATACGAGGTGTGGATTCTTCTTATACCTTAAGGAATTTGCTGCAAAAAAAATTGATTAAAATCGTTGGTAAAGAAGAAGTTCCCGGCCGTCCGAGTTTATATGGGACAACCAAGCTGTTTCTTGAAGTTTTTGGACTGAAGGATGTTAAAAATCTCCCCTCACTTTCTGAACTGGATATGGAAGAAAAAACAGACGCAACGCCCGCCCCTGTGAGCTCACTGGTTGATGCGGCAAATACAGCTTGCCATTTCTTTCAGGGTGAAAGTCCCACGGGCAAGGTCTAACCAATCACCCATATCGAGTGTTGCGTGTCCGGCGGAGCGTTGCGGGCGGCTGCGGCAAAGGCGAACATCTGTCCTACCTTGATGACACTCTCAGAATCCGATATTTGAGGAAATTATAAATAAACTAATTTTAGCCATCACGATTTTACTGTTATCATGCTCCTTATTATTTGCAGAGAATCAAACTTCAGATAACATTTCAAAATCACCTTTGAATTTCTTTGATGATATAAGCGAGGCATTTTCATACGCAGTAGATATTAAGTTGAGTACATCCATCAATTCCAACTTTGAAGTAAAGACAAAGCTATCTGAAACTAATTATTCCTATACTGATGCTGGTTTACAACTAAACGCCCCTAAAGCACTTTTTTATATCGTATATCAAACGTTTTCATTGATTCGGAAAAAAGTGATAATGTCGGAGATGAATTTAGAAATATTTCGAGCTGTGCAGGTGGTTTGAAAATTAATCACGAAAAACACGAAATAAATGATTTTTTAATAAATGAATTGGGGTTGGTCACATTTTCGGCCACAAATTGTAGGGGCGAACCTGTGTGTTCGCCCTGATCCCGGGCAGACACACAGGTCTGCCTCTACGGAACAAAACCCAAACCAGGTGGTAAATCAAAGACCGTTTTTTGACATATGGCCGAAAATGTGACCAACCCCACAATGACGCTCCTGCGGATGTTGTTAAAAACTGGCTGCGAAGCCGAAGTACCATAGAATTTCTGGGTTTATGGGAAAAACTGAATAATCCCGAATTTAAACTGGTCGAATTCGACCAGTTTAAAACTGAAGCAGGCAGCAATTATTTTGTTTTATCTCCCAAAAAATGGATTGAATCAACCAATGCTATTGGTATCACTTCAAAATCAGGGAAATATGGTGGGACTTTTGCGCATCAGGATATTGCTTTTGAGTTTGCCTCCTGGATCAGCGCGGAACTCAAACTTTACATTCTTAAAGAATTTCAGCGACTCAAACAAGATGAAGTTCAACAGAAAAAACTGGAATGGAATGTTTCCCGTACACTTGCCAAGGTCAATTATGTGATCCATACTGATGCCGTTAAAGCTCATCTCATCCCGGAAAACATTTCCAGCAACATCAAAAATTTCATTTATGCGGATGAAGCTGACCTCCTGAACGGCATGTTTTACAGGCCACCTAACAGGTTGACCCATTAAAACAAAAAAAAATCAACCTAAAGTAGCAAAGAGTCCTCCAGAGAAAGAGGAGACAAAACAACAAATAATCTTTCTCAACTTAAGGAGG
>JBBCAX010000344.1:0-2815 GCA_051382335.1 Deltaproteobacteria bacterium TL4 | reverse complement strand
CGTTGATGCTAAAAGGGATCACGTGATCCCTTTTACTCAACTGAATTCTAAATTACAAGAACGCTCCGGAAATTTACTTGTATTGGAGCCAGATTATACAGAGCTTAAGGAACTGGTAGCTTAAATAGATTGAAAAGTTGATGATTTTCATCGTCTATTGCCAATTGAACTTCGACAGTCGAATTTTGCCTGATTTTTACTCAACAGCTAAGTTTAACCTAACGAACTGTCAACTACTTTTGCCGGTTTTTGAAAGGTGCCATTGTTGGGAACACCTGGTTTTCCTATTAAGACTGGAAGGTCAATGTTCCCTTCAGAGTATTTCTTCAATCTTAACAGAACTTGATTATCAACCAGATTCTGTTGGAACTCTTAGCGATTTTTTCAAGAAATCTGGCAGTCGGCTTCCTTCGACTCTGTCCATGCCATCGGAAAAATTGGTATTTTACCTGAGTGACGAAATTTTTGCGATAAACACTCCGATTTTAGTCACCATTGATGCGCAAAGTACAGCTATCCTCAAAATTGAGTTAGCCTCTGATCGTTCGATGGAGACCTGGAGGAGACATTTTGAGTCTCTAGGAGATCATCTTTTCGTTAGCCTAGGTATGGCAAGTGACAGGGGAACGGGAGTGGTAGCTGGCTACAAAGCTGCATTGGAATTAGCGTTATGGGTTTGCGATTATTTTCATGAGTTCCGTGACCTTTATAAATTACTTATACAGTTAGAGAAAAAAGCTTGTGCAAGGATTACAGAGGAAGAGGAACGAGCTAAAGTCTTTGAAAACGCTAAGAGCGAAGCCAATCTTCAAAAACGTTTTAAACAATATGAAGAGGCTTGTCGTGTTTGTGAGCATTCCATCGAAATTTATGACCAACTTGATTACTTGACTCAGTTACTTCGTGAAATATTACAATTTTGTTCTCCTCAGGGAGGAAGACCTCGAGATGAGGTCAAATCCCAACTGTGGTCAGTTTTCGATCTGATCGAAGAAATTGATCACCCGGCTATCAAAGATATGATCAAATCACTCAACGATCATTTAGATGACATCCTGGTTCCTTTTGGCGAATTAGATAAAATTCATGCGCAACTCATGGAAACGATTCCACAAGACTGCTTGGAATACCTTTATATGGCTTGGCACCACGAACATTTTTCCCATCAATCCAAATCTCAGCAAAAACGCTATCATCAAAGTGAAAGGGATTTCTGGTTCGAACTGGCCGAAGGCATTCTTCAAGAGGAGTTTCTCCAGGCTAAAACTCTAGTTTTTGAAAAACTAGATTCCGTGATACGAAGTTCTTCCTTGGTTGAGATGGTTAACTCTCTCATTAGACCTTATCTCAATAACTCTAAAGGACAAATCTCCCAGGAAATGCTAAACTTGGTCATGTTCTACCATAACCACCGTCGTTATAAAAGCGGCAAACGCAAGGGGAAAGCTCCTATTGAACTCTTAACGGGAGAAGAGTTAGAGGCTCATTGGTCTGAGCTTTTGCTCCAAGAAATCAAAGATAAAGAAACAGACGACAATTCCAATTTATCCCAGAGAGCCCCCTTACTTAAGCTGGTTGTCAATCATAAGGAGGAAATGCGACAAAGACCGGCCACGTCACAGAGTAATGGGAATGGATATAAAGAATATTTAGACAGTGCTTACCAAAAAATAGAAACTGATGCTGCCTAATTGGTAATTTCTTTCTAAAAACTGGGCTTATTAGAAACGTATTGAGATAGGGGACGAATTGTGCCTAATTCGGCAATATTGAAGGTTTATCAAAATAAACTGTCAACTACTTTGGGTTGATTTTGAAAGGTGCCATTTTTTACAATACCAACCAAATCAAATCGAATACACTTCGATTCGTTCCACAAAAGTGTGTGTATGAGGCTGTCGAACGCCGAGTTGAGGGGCGTGGGGGAGCAAAGAACTCCGCAAAAGACACACACCTCAAAATGAATCAACACCTACTGAAAAAGCGCAGTCCCCCACGTCCCCTCGAACGCCTGGTTGGAAAAGTGTGAATCTTGGTTGATCCATTCATGCTACTTCAAACTCAATATTTTTAGGATTCCCAACTCGTTGTGATGCTTTCAGTATCTCAATTTTGACAACATTCCCTTCTTTATCATAATCCAAAATAATTCCAGGCTTGTCTTCATCACTTTCGTCAATTTTTGCGTCAGAAAATCGAATAACTAAAGCATCAACTTCTCCATCATATTTTACTTTCATTTCTTCCTCCAATATTTATGAATTTTACTGGTACGGTATACACTAATGACAATCGGTGGATGTTTAATGAAATTCACAAACACTCGAAGCAAATACAGTTTTTCATCAAAATTTATCTTTGCTTGACACACAGTTTCGTCAAGCTCTTGATTGTATTTTTGCTCTGGATTTTCGATAACCTCTAAAACCATTTCTACGGAGATCCCCCTATCAACCATTTGTTCTTTCGCATGATCAGAAAAATGAATTTTCATATCTCTCAGATGTTATGTGTCGTAGTTTCCAACGTCTGAGCTAAGCTGCGGCAACCAAGGAACACTGAACGTTGCCAAAGCCAAGCACTGAAAAATTGATCCAAAACTTTATGAAGGGCACGCCTTGGTTGCCGTCAGCTTCAGCGATTTGTGTACGCCCAGCATGGGCGTGATCTGATGGGGTGCAAGTCCCCTGTAGGAAAGCCACTGGCTTTCAATGCTATGGAACCGATCATGCGGCACTGGCGGGAAACCAGCCAGCAAACAGCGAACAAACCGTGTTCCTAAGGTAATGAGTACCATGAACTATTAGCGAAAGGC
>JBBCAX010000343.1:0-1116 GCA_051382335.1 Deltaproteobacteria bacterium TL4 | reverse complement strand
TAATTTTAATGCCTTTTCTGGAGATTGAGATTCTTCTGTCATAAGACTCCTTTAGGGTTGGGGTTGAAGTCCTATGATAACTTTCTATCCTTCTGAAACACAATCTTTTTTTTATGAGAAAGCCGTGGGGATTGCACGCCCCTCCCTATGGTCATGGGTTCTCCATTTGTTCAAAAAACTCCCACGCCATCCGGTAATCGGCTTCCCGATTTGTAAGGGCAAAGGACGCAGTGTACGTCCGAAGGCGACTTTGCGGGCCGCCGGGTTGGGTGTCGTCCAAAATGGTAGTGGAAACCACACTCCCTGCAGACAAGATGCCGGATTCCTGCATTTCTCGCAAGTCCTCCCAACCAAATTTTCCGTTTTTTGTTTTGGGCGGGGCGTGTAATCCCCGCCTACCGTTCAAATCCGTCTCCGAAGCTCCTGAGATCTGCCTCCCTGGAAGCGGGGCGTGTAATCCCCGCCTACCGTTCAAATCCGTCTCCGAAGCTCCTGAGACCTGCACCTCCGGAAAGGTAATCGTTACGTCCGGATCTTTTTTACCCGCTTTGCGGGGCAACCCGACTCCCACCAACCCCTTGCTGTTCGTGAACACAATCCTTCCGTTGAGGTCATACCAGGTGTCACGTTCGTATTGCTGCATCACCGGAAATTGCACCCGATAAATCAACAGCAGTTCTTCCAGCATCAATCCTAATGCCTGCACCACCAGCACGTCAATTTCCACCAGCGCCATCCGTCGGGCATAATCCCTCCGCAACGCATAATTCCGCTGCCATTGCGGGGTGAGATCCCTGAAAAAATTCTGGGACAAACGTGGATTGTTGGGTTGGCTCCAGCATTGTTGGGTGAATTCAAGCGTGAACACCTCCTTCCACAACGGGGCATAGGGGGTAGTGAGGCAGTTGAGGGAAAGGTAGCGAACATAAAGAAATAGGCGATCATCTATCAAAAGAAGTCGATTAGATAGATCACCCCTCATATCACTTTTAGGAACGCTCAAAAAATAACTTAGAAACTTTTAACCCCACCCAACCTCCCCTTGGTAAGGGGAGGAGCTTTAGAATCCCCTCCTTGGCAAGGAGGGGCAGGGGAGTTTTTTTTGGAAAGTTTCTA
>JBBCAX010000342.1:0-27874 GCA_051382335.1 Deltaproteobacteria bacterium TL4 | reverse complement strand
CCTCTGAAATGGGTCCTGATAACGGGGTGATACAAAATTCTTCGCGTCCTGTCAATCTAAATTTTCAGCAAATTTAAAGACACCTTTCAAAAACGATGAATTTTAGTTGACAGTTTACTCAACCCTCTTCTGGTTCCGTGGCTCTGCCACGGAATCCCTATTGCCCAGGCTCTGCCTGGTTTGGCGAGGCAGAGCCTCGGAGGCAGAGCCTCGATCGTTAACATGACGTAGCAGAGCCACGTCATGAGATAAACTGTAAACTAAAAATGAAAGGTGCCGAAATTAAATTTTAATGTTCAGAGAGGCCAATCTGCTTGAGATAAACAAAGTTACATGGTAGAAAAGACTAGGGATATTGCTCTGGACCTTGGAATAATAAGTTTGTGGAAGCAATTAGCTTCAAAGAGTAAAGATTGAAATCTTACATTAAACCATGGAGAAGACGATGAAAAAAGTAATTACAATAAGTGAGTTTGCTGACGAATTGGCTCAACGAATAAAAAATGCAAAAACAATTGATTGCTGCAAAGATGAACTTCTAAGCTTGGCAAAAATCGCAAAAAAAGAAATTGGGGATAAAAAAATAGAAGTCAATTGGAAATGAAAATGAATCATGGTGTTATAGAAGGGAGATCGAATGTCCATTGAGATTAGCCTTGAGGAAATCAATAGGAGATATTCGGATCTTGCTGAGGGTCAATGTTGTTTATCATGTGGAGACACCTTAGATTCTTCCAAGCCGCAAAAGGGTGAAGTCTGTGTTGACTTGGGCAGTGGCAGAGGTCATGACTTGTTGAAAATGGCCATAATTGTTGGTGAAGAGGGATTTTGCTATGGCATCGATGTTTCTGAAGGGATGCTCAAAAAATCCAGAGAAAATGCGGAAAAGCTCGACGTACATAATGTTGAGTTTGTTCAAACAGAGCTGCGTCATTTACCCCTTGCGGATGAAAAAGCAGATCTGGTTGTATCAAACTGTACGATCAATCACGCGACCGATAAAAAGGCGGTTTGGCGAGAGATCTACAGAATTTTAAAGCAGGGAGGCCGATTTGTTGTGAGTGATATTTACTCATCAGAAGTTATTCCTGACGAATACAAAAATGATCTAGTCGCAATATCCGAATGCTGGGCAGGAGCCGTAACAAGAGATGAATATCTGACCACACTGAAGAATACCGGCTTTGAACGTATTACCGTGTGTAAGGAAAGTGAGCCTTATGAAAAAGGCAAGACCGTGGTTTCCAGTTTTACCATCATGGGCTGGAAACCCTGATTCTGCCATAGTTTCGTTAACCTCAAACAAGGAGAACGCATGAAGTCTTTGATAAAAAAGAAGTCCTGTAACTGCAAAGCCGTCGCACAGTGTTGTGCAAAGGTATCGACTGCTGTTGCTGGTTGCCATGACTAGTCTCGATCAATAAGCGGCAAGTAGGGAGACTTGATTCCTCCTTACTTGCTAAACTTGTCCCAACTCAGCTTCTGTCAGGTAAAAAGTGATTTTCTCTCGCCACAATATTTTCTCAAAAATTAAAGATTCTGATGATTTTTTTATAGTCAACCTGTTGACAGGAAACGCCGATATTCTTTCCCCGCAAAAAGCCCGTGAAATTGAAACAGAACAATACTCAGAGAGGGATGAGTATATCGAAAAAGGCTATTTGGTAGAGGAAAAAAAAGAAAACGAAATGTTTAAAATGAAATATCTCGAATTTCTTGAAAACAGGGAACATGATGAAATTCAGATATTTTTTGTCCCTCACTACAGTTGCAATTTTAACTGCGAGTATTGCTACCAAAGGGAGTATATTCAAGAACAAAATCCCTTGACTGATGAAATCCTCGACTCCTTTTTTCACTATATTGACCATGAGTTTGGCTCCAGGAAGAAATATATTACCCTTTTTGGTGGCGAACCGTTCTTGAATAATGGAAGCAGCAAAAAAAACGTTAAAGCCCTCATTGAGAAAGCCAATCAAAGACACCTTCAAATAGCGGCTGTGACCAACGGATATACGCTGGTTGAATATGTCGAGCTTTTGAAAAAAGCCTCCCTTAAGGAAATCCAGGTTACGCTCGATGGGACCCAAGATCTTCACAATAAAAGAAGAGCCTTGAAAAATGGAAGCGCTACTTTTGATAGAATTGTCTCGGGTATCGATTTATGCTTAGACCACGAAATCCCCATCAATTTAAGGGTTGTTGTGGACAAAGAAAATATTGATAACCTGGAGGAACTCGCCAAGTACGCCATTGACAGGGGATGGACGGACACCCCTCTGTTTAAGACACAACTTGGGCGAAATTATGAATTGCACACCTGCCAGTCCGACAGTTCCAAATTGTATACCAGAATCAGTCTCTATGAGAGAATTTATGAAATAGTCAAAAAATATCCTGATTTTCTTAAATTTCATAAACCGGCTTTTTCTGTGTCAAGATTTCTGTTTGACCAGGGTGAACTTCCTGAGCCGCTTTTTGATGCTTGTCCTGCGACCAAGTCAGAATGGGCTTTTGATTACACTGGCAACATTTACGCCTGCACCGCAACCGTTGGAAAAAAAGGAGAGGAACTGGGTACCTTTTACCCACAAATCACTAAAAAAGAAGACCTCCTTGAAGCATGGGGAAAGCGAGATGTTTTATCGATCGACAAATGTCGGCGCTGTAACCTGGCCTTAGCCTGCGGAGGCGGATGTGCCTCTGTGGCCAAGAAAAGAGGCGGTGCGCTGTTGTCTGAAGATTGTCGTCCAGTAGCTCAATTATTGGAGATGGGAATTTCAATATATTTCAATAGGGAGAATTAAAATGGGAAAAATTATGGAAATTAACGCGGGTCAATATGAAAGTGAGATACTCAAGGGCGGACTTGTCGCGTTTGACTTTTATTCTACCGAATGTCCACCCTGTGAAGCCTTAGCCTCAAAATTCAGTAGCCTGAACGAGATTTACGGAAAAGATATTAAATTTGTTAAAATTTTCAGACAGGGGAATCGGGAACTGGCGAATAAGCTGAAGGTTAACAGTTCGCCAACGCTGTTGTTTTATAATAATGGAAAAATTGTTGGCGACAAGTTGACGGGCGGCATCAAAAGGGCGGATATCGTCAAAAACCTTGACGCCATGCTTGGCACCGAACAGGCAACCGCCTTGAAAAGTAAAATTCAGCCCTTTGAAACAGAGTTCGATATTGCCATTCTCGGAGCCGGCCCCGCGGGCTTAACCGCTGGAATTTACACGGCTCAAGCTAAATTAAGAACCGTCATTATTGACGTGGGACTCGCTGGGGGACAGGTCTCCAAAACTCATCTGGTCAGTAACTTTCCCGGGTTTATAGCCCCCATTGAAGGCTTTATGTTAATGCATCAAATGAATGAACAAGCTGTTGGCGCAGGCGTTGAAAGACGGTACGCGGTGGATGTGACCAGTGCGGATCTTTACAAGAAAGAGCTTGTCATTGATGGCATTGAAACGATTAGAGCTAAAAAAATCATTATAGCGACCGGTTCAAGTCACCGATTATTGGGCGTTCCCGGCGAAGAAGAGTATAAAGGCGATGGGATCAGTTATTGTGCCACTTGTGACGGAAAATATTTTGAAGATAAAGAAGTGATCGTGATTGGGGGAGGGAATTCAGCGGTTGAAGAATCTCTGTTTATCACAAAATTTGCTTCAAAACTGACAATCGTCCACCAATTTGCCAAGTTACAGGCCAATAAGCTGGCTCAAGAAAGAGCGTTCGCCAATGAAAAAATCGCGTTTTTGTTTGAGCATGAGCCCAGAAAATTTGAAAAGACGGAAAAGGGAATGGCAGTTATCGTCGAAAATTTAAAAACCCAGGAGCATAAAACGCTTTCCACTCATGGCGTCTTTATTTTTGCGGGGATGAAACCCAACATCGATGTTTTCGGGGATGTGTTCGAAAAAGATCAATGGGGTTATATAAAAACAGATGTTTTCATGAGAACGAATGTAAAAGATGTTTTTGCGGTTGGAGATGTGGCCAATAATCCCTATCGCCAAATTACGGTAGCGGTATCCGATGGTACGAAGGCTGCTATCACAGCGACCAGAGAAATCGACGATGCGCAATAACGGTACGGCCGACATGACTAATGAACAGATCGATCAATTATTGGAATGTTTACTCATCATGAGCGGCATTGATGGTTTTGAAGATTCAGAGTTGGAAGTGATTCTGAGCTTTATCGAAACCCATGTTGCTGAAGATCGGGAGGCGATAACCCAGTTCATCAAGGATCGGGTTCAGGTTGTCTTAAGTCTTACAAATACAGAAGAACGCTTTGATCAGAACATAAAAAAATTAGCGTTGACCTTGGATGAACAAGGAAAAAAGGAGGTGGCTGAACTGGTGGTGCGGGTTATTGCCGCGGATCAGGAGTTTACCCGTTTGGAACGAGAACTTTATGCTCATATGAAAAAAGTATTTGAATTGGCGCAAGAAGATTCCCAAGCCCTCGAATCTTTGCAAATGGCAGCGACAACAAAAGCCTTTGGATTACAGATTAAAATCAATGATGCCATAGAAAAGAAAAACTTCGAAAAAGCCAAATCTTTGCTGCATGATTACAAGTCAAAATATGGAAAAAGTAATAACTATAGCGCTCTCATAGAGCACGTTTTTGAAGAAATGATTCAGATCCAGATCGAACAGAATAATTTCACCGAAGTTCAGATGTTACTGGAGGAGCTGCGAGAGACTTGCGGCCTGACCGATTCCTACGAGGTCTTGTCTCATAAGTTTAAACTATTACAAGAACCGCCCCAACCGAGTGAAAACAAACCAAGGGGAATCTCAAAAAAGAAGAAAACATCAAAAGCTGGAAATCTCAGTTTACTGATTGGCCTCACTGGAATTTTAGCTGTCATCGCCATTACAGGATTGATTTTTTGGAAAAGTACGCTTGAAAAAACCTTGAAGCAAACTCGGCCTTCTGTCGCGTCGTTGACGGTTCAAACTGGAAATGTATCAATCAACCGCAATAATAAAACAGAAATAGTGCAACAGCCCCAGTTTTCACTTTATGAAGATGATTTTGTCTTTACCGATTCCTCAGGAGTTGCCGTGATTCATTTTCAATCCGGAGATACCCTTGAAATTCAACGCCTGACCAAAGTCCTTTTGATGTCTCAAAACGCAAACGATTCTACTGTGACCTTAGTGACCTTGAAGCAAGGGCGAATACGAGTCCAAATTAAGAAAAGATCCCAAGAGCAAGTCAAAGTCACGACACCCACTTCCCAAGTCACGGTGATTGGCACGGATTTTATTGTTGAATTTGAAGACTCGGTCACACGAGTGGGAACCCTTGAAGGAAAAGTTGAACTGGCGTCATTGATGTTGAATGAAAAGATACTGATTCCCGCAGGTCAAATGTCAACCAATTCTCAAACGGGTAATATTCAAGCTCTGACCCCATTGAATCCCTCCTTTTTGCAAGGAAGCCGTCTTTCAAGTGAAGGTACCACTCCCAGCCACGAACAGGCCCCAACTCAAAGTAGTGACGCCATGGGGAAAGCCTTGGAAGGTCCTGTTGGCGAACAAATTCAGAAAACCTTAAAACTGCAAAAAGAGACGCACCAATTGTTGAAAGCCGCGCTGGAAGATGATCCGAAGATAGGAGATCCTTTGGCGAAACCCCAGGACCTTTCCATTGAAGAATGGAATGAAATGTATACGGACATTCAAAAGAAAAATAAAAAAATGCTGGTTGTCCTGGAATCGACTACCACCGCAGGAATCTTGGCCCAAACCATGAGAAATACCAAGTTTCCTGTCACGCCTGAAATGTGGAAAGACCTCAATGATGCGGAATCCATCGTCAGAGATTATCAAACTTATCTGAAAGATTCTGAAAGTTTAAGCAAATCCCAATCAGTTTTTGACCAAAACCTCGACCAATATGTGAATGTATTGAGAAAAAGTGCGGAACACCGTATTTTGTCTGACTTTCAACAAGAAGGGCTTCAAGCAGGGACTCCGTCCTTACAAGAGATGCAGGATTTATACAAAAATGTAGAAAGTCACCTGTTGCCTGAAGAACGGAAGCAAAATACTCAGGCGCTCCTACAACAGGCCATAGAAAGTCATTTATTGAAAGGTGAAGACCCTAGCGTTGAAAAACTCCAGCAAGTCCTCAGCAAATTTCAAGCAGAATTAAGCCTCGAAGTTGAAAAAAATGAACGTGGCGTTTTAGAAAACAGGATTGCTGAAATGTCCCCTGAAGAACAAAAACAGTATTTGGAGATTCGTCAAAAGCTTTCAGTCTGGAATGTCACTGAACTCAAACAACAAGTCGACACCTATCAAGCTGAGTTTTCCCAAATGCCACCTATCCGCTCTGCTGACCTGTCAGGGATGATGCACGTAAAAGATCTTGGTCCTTTAACACTTTTTCCTGAATTGACACGGCTAAATTTAAGTTTTACAGGCGTAGAGCAAGGACACGCGTTGAGCCAATTAAAGAACTTGGTTGCGCTAAATCTTGCTTCCACCTCACTTGCTTCCGTCATTTTTCTTAATGAATTGACACAATTAACCAGTCTGAACCTCAGTCATACGCCCATCCAGTCCCTTGATTCTTTGAGTCAGCTCAAGCAGTTGCATTCCCTCAATCTGCAAGGAACCCAAGTCCGAGATTTGAAAGCGTTAGCCGACTTAACGTCCTTAGAACAGCTCAACTTAAGTTACGTCCCGGTCTCAAACCTTTCGCCTCTTGCGCAACTAACCCAAATGAAAGTTCTCAAACTACGAGGGGTTCCTCTTACTGAGTTAAATAAGGTAACTCAAGGAATGAACCAACTTCGTGAACTCGATATCAGTATGACAGGGATTACCAATATCTCCTCTTTAAATAACCTGAACCAATTAACCCATTTAGATTTGAGTGGTAACCCCATTCATGAGCTTGAGGTATTGAAATGGAACCGAAACTTACGTCAACTGGATCTAAGCCATACGCAGGTCAAGAATCTCAAGGGAATTGCCAATTTGACCAGCTTACAAGTTTTGAAAATTCGAGGCGTTGTTATTGAGGATCTTAGCGTTTTAAAAAGTCTCAGAAACTTGCGACAATTGGAACTTCAAGGAACGCAGATCCGGGATCTTTCTGTGTTGAAGGAACTGAAGCAATTGAAGATAAGTCAATAATAATAGGCGTATGATGTTGAGAACGTTATTTGTGATTAGGATCTTTCCTGTGTTTTGTGGATTGAGTGATTACGAATAGCATTGAAATGAATGTGGAATTCATTAGAATGGAGGAATTCGTTGCAAAAATTTTGCGCACCCTAATTATTGTTTAAAAAATGAGAAAGATAGAGAATCAAGAATTCATTGAAATGGTTCATCAGGCAAAAAAAGAATATCGTGGACAGGAGGATTTTCCCAGAGTAGACTGGCAATGGGTTAATGATCTGGATGATGAGGGATTTTTTATATTTTGTTATTTAATTGATGATTATAACGCGCAAATATTGACTAAGGATCAGTTCGAACAAACCGTCTACACGCTGGTGATGTTACGGCATAAATTCGTTCCTGCAACCTTGTGTGAAAAAATGGGGTTGAGTTATCGAGAGCAATTTCAAATCCTTTTTAATTTGTACGAACAATTAAAAAACGAAGAAATGTCCTGGGATCATTGTCAAGAGTATATCAACGAACAACTGCAACAATACCAAAGCCTCGTCACCACCAACAATTAGATCTGCTGAATAAATCTTTCACCGGGGCATCTCCGAATCAATCCCCTCCGGTTTGTCCTATAGACGTTCATTTAAATAATATATTCATTTGAGTCTAACCCAGACTGTGGAGTGCCAAAGCTTGTTTTGGCCAAATCCAAAGCAAGGCCATCGCCTTTCTGGCCAAAGCAAGCTTTGGCACTCCTGAAACAGCGTTGTTTAAACGGATCACGCAACAGGATGAGTTTTCTGAATTTATTTAAATGAACATCTATCGCTGGATTTCATGTTCATACGTGACTCGGAGACGGCTCGAGAATGCGTGGGAGGGGGTAGCGACGTGGCACCCCTCAGAGCCGGAAATTTTGAGGGGGGCCTCAGTTTGAAATACGAGCTTGTTGATTTAATGGAGCATAATGAACACTTGCAGTTCTCCGACCAGAAAACCTAAGATAGCACCCACTGTGATCAAAATCCACTCATCCTGTTGAAAGGCTGGCCTCAGAACTCCCTCAAATTCCTCGGGAGTCAATTCCTGCATTTTAGTGGAAAGTGTGTTCTGAATATCCATGGCGTCACCTGCGTATTGTTCAATGTGCTTCAAGGTTTTCGGCAAATGTTCCATGATTTTTTCTGAGACAGCCTGCTTCATTTGTTGATAACGCTCACTGCCTACGGCGAAAACAACGATGGGTTGCAATAACCCTGCTTGCTCATCCACCATATCCTGAACATTACGCTGAATGAGGGTAAACAGATTATCTGAGAGTGGTCCTGTCAGAATCGCGCTCATGATCTTACTGGGCGTCAGAATTTCCTGGGCAATCAACGCTCCATATTTGGAGGCGACTTCTTTTTGTCGTTTCAAAAATAAGCCTTGCCAGGTGAACAGGCCTAAATATTTGGTGGGTTTTTTAGGATAAAAAATCATTTTCAGTGCCAGCCAATCAGTAAACCAGCCTGTGAATAACCCGAAAATAGGCATGACGAGAGCTGATTTTGTCAACATCCAGGTAAACATCTGGACAATCCCGATGATTAAGCCAAAGTAAATGCCTGAATTCCGAATGAAGTTAAATTCTTTATCCCCCGCCTCCTGAAAAATACGATTTAAAAGATGCTTATCCGCTGTCAAATTGGAGGTAACCATCTGTTTCATATCAAAAACCTCATCCAGATTGTTTTTGATCTGTTCCATGATTTCAGCGACAACATCAGGAGCTTCAGCTTGTACCGCTTTGATGATACGATTGCGAATTACGAGGGGTAACGATTCCCAAAGTCCCGGTTGGTATTGCCTCATCACCTCATGGGTCACTTGTTCCACAATATCCAGCATGGGCTTTTCTATTTCTTTCGCGACACGTTCAGCATCCAGTCTGCCGAAAATCTCTTTAGGTTGAATCAAGCGTTGGGTCATTGTATCGCAGGCGATAGCGGCCATCACTTCGGCTTTTCGTGGTACGATCCCTTGCCAGCCAAAGAAAGGTTTGATTCCAACAAACTTAATGGGTTCAAACATCATCCGAATCGCAACAATTTTTGTCGCGTATCCAATAGAAGCCGCAATCAGCGGCATGGATAAATAGAGCCACATATGAGTTTGAAAATCTGTAAACAAGCGGTTTATCAGTTCCATATTTTCCTCAACGATAATTAGTAAAAAAAAAAGACATTGACACCTATCACGAACGTCAGATCCCCTCAGATGAATCAGTTCACAGCGACTCATAAAAGCTACCTGATGACAGCGATACTAAATAGTTCTTATCTACTTAACAAGCGATCATCAAGCATTATTTGAATTTTTATTTTAGACAATTTCCTGACGGATTCTTTAAAAAAGAACGCTATCAAAACGCTGTAGAAACGTTTTTCTGAGACTCTAACGTCTTTCTCCCGCATTGAGACGGGATTGGAAATCGGCTGAAGTTTGAATCAAAAAGGGAGAGGTCTCCCCTAGGCCCAGCTCTTTGAGATTTTGAGTCATGCGATGTTGGCTGGAACCTGTTTGTAATTGAATTCCGTGAGCAACGGAGGTTTTGAATGTTGCGTTCACGTCTATGATCGTTTTCAACATTGATGTTTGAAGATGTGAAAACAGCACGAGATCTAGGCCTTGCAATTTGATACCAGGCGTTAGATCTCCGGATACCGTCATTATTGGAGCATGGATTTCTGGATCAAGGACAGAGCATTCAAACCAACGGTCCGTGAGGTCAAAAGAAATATCTGTCACAAATTTTGGATATCCCCAAAGCTCACTTCCTGCCACATGTGCTGAAGCAAGGGTTACAGGTAAGTCCAGAATGTAAAATCCCCAATTTCGAGATCGGCTTTTCTTTAAAAACTGCAAAGGGATTAAAGGCGGAACGATGGTTTTTTCAGGATAGACCAAGAGTGCAATCCCAACTTCATTGTAACTCCCGATACTGGAGTCCCTGTATTCAAAGGCGGCGATGCCTGCCAGAGTTTTCCCGGGAAAAACAGGATAGGGCTTTAAGCCTGTTCCTTTCAGTTTGGGTAAAACCCGTTTCGTATCCACCAAAAAAAACACGAATACGGCAGAACCCTCATAATACAAAATAGGTAAATCCACATTTCCTTGAGACGTCTCAAAAGAAGTGTGAGGAACATCAAAAAATTTACTTGGCATATCATCCTTTAATGGATTGAAGTTGTAGAAGAATCGTTTTATTGGAGGTGCTTCAGGGTGCGGATCATGGCATATCATCCAATGAATTTCAACTTGTTTTTCCAAGAAGGTTCTGACTTGTTTTTACATAAACCTTGAGTAACAACACTCCCTACGCTAAGATTCTCCTGTGTTAGAGAGTGGAGTTCCTTATCAGAATTTCGCTGCCAACAACGCTGATAACTCTTGAGGAAAGGATTAAGATTGATGGAACGTGAATTCGCAAAAGAGTGGGTTGAAAGAGATGGTTCAGGTAACTTTGTGATTCGAAGCTTGAAAGCAGGGACAGAGGTTTTGTCTATTACCGGTGGCGAACGCCCTGGTTTAATGAGCGACGAAATAACCTCTTTTCACTCCGACGGCAATAAGCTTATCATTTCAGGTTATCATCCGCCGTTCAGACCCTTTTTTAACCTGCAATTATCAAACTCCGACAGAAAATCATTTGTTATTGCTGAAAGAAAAATTCCATTTAAAGGGTGTTACAATTTTAGGGATTTAGGCGGATACCCGACCAAAGATGGAAGAAAGGTAAAATGGGGAACGGTTTTCCGTTCAGATCAACTTCTTCGTCTGAATAATGAGGACCTTGAATTATTGGAATCCTTGAAAATTAAAGTTCTCTGTGATTTACGTCACGAAGAAGAGCGAAAAAAAGCCGTGAATCGCTTGCCTGAAAATAATCAGATTCAAAGCATCCATTTACCTATCTACGATGAACGACTCGACCCTGGGCTAATTCGAAAAAAACTTGAAGTGGATCCGTTGAAGGGGATTGATTATCACCAGGTAATGATTGATGTCTATCAAGACTATATCCTTAAGTTCACTTACCAGTTTAAAGAAATCTTCAATAAACTGCTAGATTCCAGCAACCTCCCTCTGCTTTTTCATTGTATTGGTGGAAAAGATCGTACTGGCATTGCCTCTGTGCTCTTATTATCCGCGTTAGGGGTTCCTGAAAATATCGTACTGTATGATTACATCCTCACCAGTGCCTTCACCAAAAATTGGTTAAATTCGTTATCGACACAAGCGCAAATGCCTGAACCCTTAATTCCGTTGTTTGTCGTTCATAAGGATTATATACAGGGAGCTTTTGATGGTGTAAACCAAACTTATGGTTCCTTGGATGCCTATTTGAAAGAGGCACTGGATCTGGACGAGGCCAAATGCAGCGCCTTACAGGATCTACTCCTGGAGCCTGTTTAAAACATATAGAGGTTCATTAAAATATATTCAGAAAACTCATCCTGTTGCGAGATCCCAATGAACCCACAGGAGTAATATTCAACATTTTGGCGGACTCCCTTACGGCTAGATCGTCTGTCAAAATGAAAGAAATCTTGTGATTGTAACAGAAACAAAGAGCTTCGAGTTCTCCAATATGCGGATGAGTCAAATTGTGATCTTTAACAAATAATTCAAACACTTGAGGAGTCAATTTACATCTCTCAATGGGCTACCCACTTAACCTACATGAGACAAGTCTCATGTAGGTTAAGTGAGTAGCCAGCGGCACCCTGTCAGGGTTCCCGTAAACCTACTAAAATCCAGCGTTTATTTAGGAAAGATGTCTATTAAACATTTTTAAAAGTCCTAGCGATAATGATCATCATCGCAGGCGATAAGATCAGATCGTACAGTAGCGCAACGACCACAATAAAACCACTGATCAATCCAAAGATGAACATGTGATTCAAACTGCTCCACAGGAATACGAAAAAGGAACCTGAAAGAACGATGGAGGTAAACAGCATGGAACGACCAACCGTTTGGAGGGTTCGTTGTACGGCACTAACGGCGTCTCCGTTTTGGTGAAAATATCGCAAGAAGTTATGGATGAAATGAGTGGTGTCATCGACGACTAATCCCATGACAATACAGGCAATGATGATGGACGCCATATCCAGCGGTATATGGCAAAACCCCATGAGCGCCATGCCGAGAATGACAGGCAGAAAATTGGGCATCATACTCAACAGTCCAATGCGCAAACTCCCCATCGTAATGATCATGAATAGAGTAATCATTCCTGCGGCAATAATATAACTTTCCACCATGCTCTCCATCGTATTAGCCAGGACACGGGTGAGCAAAGCCACCACACCGGTGACTGTGATTTTCGCTGTGCCCTCGAACGTTTCTTTAAATTTGTTTTCCAATTGAGACACCAGACGGGAGGTTTCATTGGCATCAGTCCAGGGAAGTTTGAACGTCACCCGGGCCATGCTGTACTGGTTATCGATAATCTCTTCCAAATCGTCGGAACCACCGCTGGAAAAGAGGAACAGTTCCTGGGCAATCAAATTTTTATCCTGGGGTATTTTGTAATATTCAGGATTATTTTCGTTGAGGGCCTGGTGTATTTCTTTAATGGTATCGACGATGGATGAGGCCTTGCCGATGTACAGGTTTCCATCTCTCAGGGTTTTTGCATACGTTTCCATGGCTTCAATCTTATTGAGAATCTCCGGTTCATACAGTCCATTAACCCTTTGTGTATCTACCAAGATCTCCATAGACATGGCACCTTTCATGAGTTCATCCACTTTTTCAGTGAAGGCTCTAGGGTCCTCGTCTTCATGAAACCAGCGCAACGGATCGTGGGAAAATTTTAACAACGAGGTTCCATAAAGTCCGATCACTCCAGTAATCGCGCTTATGAGTATCACAGTCCAAGGGTATCGGATGGCAATGTTGCCCATTCCCGCGATCATGTTATCCAGTTTTGCAACGGAGCCTTTCGCCAAGGGCTTCTCTTTGAGCGGCGTAATGTAGATGGCCGCGGGAAGGAAGGTGAAGGTATAGAGGAGGGCCAGCATCACAGCGGTTCCTCCAAAAATTCCCATATCGGAAATGGGAGGAATGGTTGACGTGGCAAAGGAATACAGTCCTGCCGCAGTCGTCAGGGAGGTCATGATCATTCCTAAGCCTGAATGTCCCATCGAATACACCAGCGACGCTTTTTTGTCATGGATTTCATCGTATTTCATAAAAAAAATGCTTAAGAAATGCACACTGTCGCCAATCGCCACCGCCAACAGAATTTGAGGTAAGGCCTGAGTCAAGGTGGTCACAGGCGCGTCAAATATTCCCATCAGACCCATGGTCGCAATCAAAGGAAGGTAGACGACGGACAAAGGGTAGATGATACAGCTCACACGTTTGAACAGGTAGTACAATAAAAAAACCACAAATAAACCGGAAGCCAGGATGAAAACAGGGGCTTCCTTGTTCATGGCTTGAACAATATCATCAACTAAAAGCGGAAATCCTGAATAATAGACTTTGGAGTCAGGATGCTTTTTTTGAAAGTCATCAGCGATTCGTTTGATCGCCAAAGCAAACTCAGAGTTTTCATCTTGCCCAATCAGCCTCCCCTGAGTCTGCACGCCGCTGTTACTTTCCTCATCTTCAATAAACTCATCGCCTGCGACGCTTCCCTTTGGTCCGCCCTCCTGGATGAACGCGACAGAACGTATGACGAGCGCGGTGGTTTTGCCATCTTCAGAAATTAAAAAATCACGGTACTGGTGATTGGACAAAACCTTGTTTTTAATGATTTCTAAATCCTCCTTCGTTTCAGGCCAGTTTTTAAAGAGTTCTCCAACGAGGAGTTCCTTCTCTTTGCCTTCAATGGAGGTTATGTTGATTAAGGAAGTCACGTCGTCAATATAAGGAACTTCTTTTTCAAGGGTTTTATGCAACGTTTGCAGATCCTTTAAAAATTGAGGGTCAAACACCTGGGGAGGGGTGATGGTCACCATAATGATTTCATCACGGCCGAATTGTTTGCGGAAGGCCTCATAGGTGACAAAAACGGGATCATCCTTGCGGAAGTTGGCATCATTCGACATATCAACGCGGAGGTTGACAGCAAAACCTCCCAAGACTAAGGTCAAAATCAACATCCCCGTAATGACGAGTTTTGGGTATTGGCAAAGCCACTGGGCATAGACTTCCAATTGTTTTTCAAACTTTGCTTTTGTTGCTTTCATAGGATTCTCTGGGAAGAGGGGTTATCAAGTTGTGTCATCACAAGCGTTTCTTTTACTTATTGCATGTTCTCCGTCAGGGGATCAAGGATTTATTTAGTCCCGTAGTGACGATTGAAAATAGCCCAGCGATTTATCGCTGGGCTATTTTCAATCGTCACTACGGGACTAAAATACGTAATATACTGAAATTTTCAATGAATCAGATTTCACTCATGGGTATTGCCCAATACCCGTGAATGAAATTGGGGAAATAATAATAAGGAATGAGAATTAAATAACTTCCCCATTTGCTCTGGCCCTTCATTTTATCGGAATTTCACGATGGAGTAGGAGTGCAAAAGCTTGCTTTTGCCCAACTCAGGTCATTTCTGGCAAAAGCAAGCTTTTGCACTCCGTTCATTGTCCATCGCAGGCCTCTAAACAAAAAAACGACCATGTCTCAAAGGGGAAGTTATTTAATTCTCATTCCTAAGTATTTTAATTACAGCCACTTATAAAATTATAGCGAGTTTTTATGAAGTCCTTGTGAAAAGTTCGTAGTTCCGCCTTTAGGCGGCTTTTCTGCAAGGCTTACCGCCTAAAGGCGGAACTACGAACATGATTTCATAAACGGGTATTGGGGTATTGCCCTGTGTTCCGGTTTAAGTGAGTAGCCTGGAATTGTACTTGAGTTTCCAGAAATGAACTGATACTTCCGGAATATCTGCCGGAAGGAACGATCTTCATCAGGTTTATTTGTTTGAAAGGAGTAGGCTATGGCTATGAAAGCCATCATTATCGCTGCGGGTTTTGGAAAACGATTAGGCGAATTAACCAAAGATAATCCCAAGTGCTTGTTGAAAATTGCGGGAACTTCTATTTTGGAAAATACAATCCGACTTTTAAGAAAAGCCGGAATCCAGGAGATTGCCATTGTCGTGGGGTATCTTGCTGAAAAAATCAAGCTGGAGAACGTCCACTATTTTCAGAACGCTGATTATCAAAACAATAATGTCCTCCATTCCCTGATGTATGCCCGATCCTTTATGAATGAGGATACCGTGATTATCTATTCCGATATATGGATCGAGGAACCATTAATAACGCAAATTTCCCTGAGGACCGAAGAGGTGGTTGTTTCTGTGGATTCGTGCTGGGAAGAAACCTACCTTGGCAGAACGGATCATCCCGTGGAACAGGCTGAAAACGCGCTCTATGACGCTCAGGGAAGATTGCTTGAAATTGGAAAACATATCAACCCCCGGAATGTCAAAGAGGGTCAAATGTGTGGCGAGTTTATTGGTTTGTTTAAATTATCTAAAAACTTTTGTCAGACTTTTATTCAGGTTTTTGAGGAAATAGACGCACGCTATCGAAAAGCTCAGCCTTTCCAAAAGAGTCTCGCCTGGGAAAAAGCTTATCTGACCGACTTTTTTAGTGAATTACTCGACCGAGGCTATCCTGTTTGCTGCAATCTCCACCAAAAACAATGGTTTGAAGTGGATACAGTCCAAGATTATAACAAGCTATTACAAATCATGAACGCAAAGTCACAAAGACGCAAAGAGCGCAATGCATAGCAAAATTCTAGGGCCTAGGACAGGGGTGGGTAAAACGAGTCTTCCAACGGTTAACTACTTTTGAAAGGTGCCGTGTTTTTAGTGTTTTTCGTGGTTTTAAAAAGGTACCTGCACCGCTCGAAAATATTTAGAAACCGCTCATTTCATGAATTTTATTCTTCCTTCATGATTTTAATAATTCGTTGATCCAGGCAAGAACGTAAAAAAACATTCAGCGGCTGTTGAACACCTGTTTCATAAAAAGTGAGCATTAATTGATTAAATTCCAACTGTCTCTTTGCAGGAAGATTGATGGCTGGATATCCATGAGTTAATAACACCCCATTCATAATAAAACGTCCCATTCGTTTATTGACATCATAAAAAAATTGGTATCTGGCCATTGTCAGAAAGAAATGGATGGCTTGATCATAAATGTCGATTATTTTTGCAGCGTCATCGAGCATTTTTGAGAACAATTCCGGTAATAGCTTTGCCGAAGGGGGCATATATTCTGTGCCAGCGATAGTCACTCCGCCGGTTCGAAATTTTCCCCATTCCAAAGCTTCATCTTTACCAGCAATTCGATGAAGGCTACAGACTTGTTCCATTGATATCTCAAACTGATTGTTTTCTGCCAATTTGAAGATACTTTTCCATGTATCCGCTTGATTCAACGCTATTTGTTGATCCGTTATTTTATGTCCACCAACGGTGATTCCTTCTAGTAATGTTTGTACTTCAGGCAAGGTAAAGTGAATTCCTTCCAGATTGACAGCATCATAAACCAGTTCGGCCAATTGACGTTTGGCAAGCATAATTGCCTTAGGTTTATTGGGCTTCATCTTCCACGAAGTGTCTTTCATGATTATTCCGAATTATAGGATGTAAATTTCGAATGTTGAAAGCCTCTGAAAATTTTTGGCCGTAGCGAGCTACGAGCTTAGGAACCAAGTTTTCTGATTTCATTACATTGTTCGAGTAAGCTATTGCACGAAGCGATTCAGGTCCAACTTATTTTTATGTTTATTTTCCCTTTAATATATCTAAGGAGAAAGTCCCACACTATTCATGAGTTATCGCCTAATATCTTATAAACAGTTATAATTATAGTTGTCCAGAAAAGTTTTGTCCTGGGAACGAGGGCGTCCCGCCCTCCGGTGAGGGCAAGAGGCCCTCGTTCCCAGGGCAAAACTTTCCTTGAGCACTATAATCAGTTGTTTTGCGAGAAAAGGGTTGGTGAGGTAAGTTTTGGATCTTTGGTAATTGCCATCAGCAACGACTGATATTTGAAGTTGAAAAAGGCCTCTTTCTTTTCTTAATCTTTACAGTTTAAATTAATCTATAGACGTTCCTTTAAATAAATTCCTTTGAGTCTAACCCAGGCTGTGGAGTAGCAAAGCTTACTTTGGCCAAAGCCCAAGAAAGGCCTTCGCCTTTCTGGCCAAAGCAAGCTTTGGCACTCCTGAAACAGCGTTGGCTACCCACTTAACCTACATGAGACAAGTCTCACAACGAAGCATGAAAGTAATTGGTAGGCCGGGATTACATGCCCGGCAAAATGAGGGGCACGTAGTCCCCTTCTACCACTTTCTTACAAAGCGGGACATTGGTAGGCGGGGATTACATGCCCCGCTTTTCTGAGCGTTGAGGTTGCCGGACACGTAGTTCCGGCCTACCATCGAGGTGTCCCGGGTTAAGTGGGTAACCACAGCGTTGTTTAAACGGATCACGCAACAGGATGAGTTTTTTGAATTTATTTAAATCATGAAAGCGGACAAAGGTGAAACCACGGTCAAGGTCCACTCAGATCAAAACCCGCTCCATCGCGTTAAGCAGTTGTTTTGCGAGAAAAGGTTTGGTGATATAAGCATCAGCTCCCGCCGCAAAGCCCTTGTCTTGATCTTCCTGCTGACCTTTCGCGCTTAATAAAAGAACCTTGATCGCCTGGGTCTCCGGATTGGATTTTATTGTCTTACAGACCTCCAACCCATTGATGTCGGGCAGCATGACGTCCAGAATAACCAAACTCGGACGATTTGTTCGAATGACTCTCAAAGCCTCTGTTCCATTTTCCACATTCGTGCACTGGAAACCCTGATTTTCCAGCCTAAACGCTACTAACTCCCTAATAGGCTTTTCATCATCCACAATCATTATTTTCGATTTCATAGTTTTATTCCTCCTTATGATGGATATTCGTTTGCTTCAAGGGGAGCGTAAAACAGAATTTCGCGCCTTTCCCAATATTCTCTGCCCAAATCACGCCCTGATGAGCGTCGATAATATATTTGGCAATGCTGAGTCCTAAACCGTTGCCTTTGATTTCTGATTGATGCCGATGACTCTGATAATAACGTGTAAACACTTTTTCCAGTTCATCTTCAGCAATCCCCTGCCCCTGATCCTGAATGGAAACCTTAAATTGGTGCGGGGCTGGTTCACAACAGAGGGTAATCCTTCCTCTTTTAGGCGAAAATTTGATCGCATTGTCAAGTAAATTGATCAAAACCTGCTCCATACGATCAGCGTCTCCCTCAAAACGAACAGGAGTTGTCTGCCATTCAAGAATAATCTCTTTTTCGAAGATCAAACATTTTAGGATAGAAGTCACTTTTTGAAGGAGGGCCTCCAATTCGAGCTCTGTCAGTTGGAGTTCCAGTTTCCCTTGAGAAAAATGGGAGATCTCCAAAATATTTTTCACCAGACGTTCCAAACGCTCTGCTTCTTCAAAAATAATAGCCAGAAATTGCTGCTGCTGTACCTGTGTGGTGGGACACTCCCGCAAAGCCTCGGTGTAGCCTATAATGGAGGTAAGAGGCGTCCTGAATTCATGCGAAATCATCGCGGTCAAATCATCTTTCATTCGATCCAATTGCCAGAGTTCCTGATTTTGACGCAGAAGTCGTTGCTTATCCAGGGCACTTTCAATGGAAAACAAAAGGTGCTCAGGTGGATGCACAGGTTTAGTCAGATAATCGAAAATTTGACAGTCTTTCAGCAATTCAAACGCTTTGGTTAAATCGCCATGACCTGTAAGAACAATGATCGCGAGGTAGGTATCTATTTTACGAATTTCCCGAATGAGGGTTTCTCCATCCATCCGTGGCATGTTCAAATCAACCAGCAGGAGATGATAGACCTGATCGGAAGCTTTCACGCTCAAATATTTTTCCAGGGCTTCTCTGCCATCGACAGCAGATTCTACCTGATAGGAGGTTCTTCTTTGCAAATAACTGGTAAAAAATTTCCGCACGTCTAACTCATCATCCACCACCAGAATCCGAGATGGTAAGGCCGTGGTTGTCGCGGGATCGTTGCTTAAAGTCGGCTTGTGAGTCATCAGTTTTTAACGAAGGAAAAAGTTGAGAGCCTGGACGCGATTTCTGACAAAGAAAGAATCTGTTGCGCTCCACCCAACTCAATGGCGGCCTTGTTCATTCCAAACACTACAGAACTGGCTTCATCCTGTACCAGGGTAATCGCTCCCTGTTTACGCACCGTGAGCAATCCCTGTGCTCCATCATAGCCCATGCCCGTCAATAAAACCCCCAACGCCTGTTTGCCCGCAGTCTCGGCTACAGACTTGAACAGCACATCAATCGAAGGTCGATGCCGACACACTTTGGGCCCCTGACTCAACATCACGTAATATTGGGAGTTTTTAAGTTTGAGTTCCATGTGTTGATTTCCTGGAGCCAGCAGGGCCAAGCCCTCACGGACCTCATCTCCATTTCTCGCTTCTCGCACTTCCATTTGGGAGTTTTGATTCAAACGTTCCGCAAACATAGGCGTAAACGCCTCAGGCATATGTTGAGCGATCACGATGCCTGGAGTTTTCGGGGGTAACCCCGCCAGGATTTTATTGATCGCCTCGGTTCCTCCCGTTGAAGCTCCAATGGCTATGACCCTGGGCGTGCCAACCGGTCGGGAGGATAGGCTCTCCAAAGTGGGATTTTCACTCGTTTTGAAGAGTGTCCGCGTTTCCCTCGTGAAATCATATTTTGTCAGATACACCATTTTGATTTTTCCAGAACCCACGTCAAACCAGATTTTTCGCCCTTGACCTCCTCCAATGTCTTGCCCTGTAACGGGAAGGCCCAGGCGTTGCAAAACAGCGAAGGTCACCTCCAGATTTCTAAGCCCCACACTTCCAACCAATTGTTTGGCGGCCTCCGTCCGGGAATCCGCCCCGCCAAAAACCCTGGCAGATAACGAGCGGAGCTGAAGACCTTTGTCCTTCAGCAAATGACACAGCACAAAAGTGGACACATTCGCGAATTTGGTAGTTGGGACCTCTTGTTCTCCACATACCGGCAGCATGACATGATTCATGCCTCCCAGACGGTGTTTTTCATCCCACAAACAGACAGCCACACAGGAGCCCAGCACCGTGCTGATCACCATATCCTTCTGCGTCACTAACACCTCCCCCGGCAGTAGAATGGTAGTGAGTTTATCGCTCTTGTAATCCTGATAGTAGCTCATAGTATTCCGGATCTCTATAATTTGCGATAAATCGTTGACCGCACATATTGCAGGGAATTCGGAATTCCATTCAGGCTTTCGGAATGCCCGATTAACAAATAACCCCCTGGCGCTAACTGCCGACTGAATTTTTGAATCAATTGAGCCTGGGTGAACTTATCAAAGTAGATCATGACATTGCGGCAAAAGATGACATCAAACTTCGCGGTGAGTGGAAATTCCTCAACCAGATTAAGCCGTCGAAAACGAATCATTTGCTTCACCTGATTTTTGATCATGTAGTAATCCGACCACTGGTTCATTCCCTGCAGAAAATAAGTGTGAAGCAGGTCTTTGGGCAACACACTGATTTTATCCTCAGAGAAAACGCCCTGTACTGCCGCCGCCAACACCTTGGTGGAAATATCCGTGGCCAGGATCTTGATATCCCGCCCCTTCGGTCCTGCTGTACCCAGATTTTTCAGAAGATGGATGGCCAGGGTGTAAGGTTCCTCTCCCGTGGAACAGGCTGAACTCCACAAACGAATGACGCGACGTTTCAACAGGGTAGGATAAACCTCCTCTTGTAAAAAATCGAAATGCTGCGGCTCTCGAAAAAAATCAGTTTTGTTGGTTGAAATGGCATCGATCAGCAAAACCCTTTCTTTTCCTGATGCGTCCTCACTCACCAGTCGGCGATACTCATGGAAGGAAGCGCATCCCAGTTCCCTCATACGTTTGCTCAACCGGGAGATCAACAACGATTTCTTACTCTCTCCGAGATGGATGCCACAGCTATTATAGATCAACTTGCTAAAGAGTCCAAACTCCGTGTCATCCATTTCCAACAAAGGTTCGATCCCCAATTAAAACTCCTTGAAGTCTTCCTGTTGCGGTATGGCGTCCGTGGGTTTGATCCGCTGATCATTCCTTGCTAACACAAGCGTATGAGAGGAACTATGCGACCTTGAAGACGTCAGATTTTTGTGGACTGGACTATGAGGTTTATACCCCTTCTGAGCCAAGCGGACACGGGAACCACTTCCCGCCAAGGCTCCTTTGATCCCTACATGGGTGGACACCTCAGCCACGATTTCACTGAGCATTTGCGCCTGTCCCGCAAGTTCTTCAGCGGCGCTGGCGGTTTGTTCGGCATTAGCGGCGTTTGACTGAGTGACTTTGTCCATATCCATCAACGCGCGGGTCACTTGTTCCACCCCATCAGCTTGCTGAACCGAAGCCAGCTTGATGCTGTTAATCATATTCTCCGCGTGTCCGACCTTCTCCGCCTGCTCATTGGTCGCATGAGCGATGTTTCCAACCAACCCCGCTACTTTCACCGATTTCGTGAGGATATCCTGCAGCAAAATTTCGCCTTCCCGTGATTTGCTGGCGCTTTCCCTGATCAAGGTGGCAATATCTTTCGCCGCGGTTTTGGAGTGTTCCGCAAGTTTGGAAACCTCATCCGCGACCACCGCGAAACCTTTGCCCTGGTCTCCAGCCCGTGCGGCTTCAATGGCGGCATTGGTTGCCAACATTTTGGTTTGAATGGTGATGTCATTGATGACTTCAATGATTTCAGTAATTTTATCGCTGCCCTGACGAATATCCTGCATGGACTTAGCGCCATTTTCAGCGGCTTGTCTGGATTCCTCGGAGAGCGCCGCTGTGATTTTGGAGTCCTCCGCGACCTGCTTCACACTAGCGGAGATGCTCGCCATCGAAACCGCGACTGAGGTTGCGTTATCAGCGTTTTCCTTGGTTTGACTGGAAACCTCTTCCATGGAACTCGAAGTTTCCTCCAAACTCGCGGCTTGTTCCGTGGCTCCTGAAGAGAGTTGTTGGGAACTATCAGAAATCTGCTGAGAAGCTGAAGCTAACTGCGTGGCGGAGTTCGATAGATCGGAGATCAATGAAGTCAATAACCCCCTGATGTTGATCGTCAGATAAACACCAAACACGAACCCGAGTGCCACCGCCAGAACACTCACAATCCATAAGAGCGTTGTGGCTGTATGAGCAATAGCATCGGCATATTCACGTTGTTCATTTGCCAAGATCTCTGCTACTTTTGATGCCTCATTTGCAAGATCGTCCGCACTCGACAACTCCTGAGCGTTTTTCTTAATATTCTCCTCAAGGATACGATCCATGGCTAGCAGGGCATTAAAGGTTTTAAGATAATCCTCCAGGCTATTCCTTATGGGATTTTTAACACTTTCCGAGAGTTGAGACTGCTCAATTTTGGCTCTGGTTTTCCCTACTTCGGAAATAAACGCTTCAGCCGAAGCGGTGTTTTGCTTCAGTAAATAGATTTTTTCATCCTTCTCCAGGCTCAAGGTCAAAACATTCCCCGCCTCTCCCAAGGTGGATTTTAGGGATTCCTCCAGTTTTGACGCTGCATTGGTGAGGCTTGCTCTCAAGCCTTGATTTGCGGTGAGTCCTTTCTCAACCTCCGCTTTAACGATTGTGTTAAAAATCTCCGTCCAACGCTTGAGGTGTCCCTGGACTTTTTCGAGGCGATCCTGATCTTCTTTTTTAAGACCAAGCGCCAGGATCTTGTCAATGGTTTTGAGTGTCTCATCCGCTTGTCGCTGAGCCTTTTCAGCATCCTTCATCTCAAGATCAATGAGAAAAGTTTTAACCAGGACCGTTATATCCATCATTTGATCAACAACATGTATTGCTTGAATCGCAATGTTAGTCTGCTTTGTCACATCGACTGAGTAGATTTCATCAACGGTCTTTAATTGAGTGATGCCGATGGCGCTTAAGATAATCAGTAATACCGTGATGAGTCCAAAACCTGAGCCTATTTTCATACCAATGGTCATTTTCATATTTCCTCCTTTGTAGTTTTAATGAATGCCAAATCTTCGTTGGCTAGTATTTTTTCCATATCCAACACAATAATGACGCGCTTTCCCTGTTTGACCATGCCGACGATAAACTCGGTACGAACATTGTGTCCCATCTGGGGACGTTCTTCAAAAGCGTCAACCTGAACGGTCAGCACGCCTGACAACGAATCCGCGATCATTCCAGTCAGTGTATTGTGGATATCCACTACCACGATGCAGGTTTCTTTACAAAATTCCTGTTCAGGCTTGTTAAACTTACTGCGCAGGCTAATCACCGGAATGATTTTACCTCGTAAATTGATCACACCTTTGACAAAGGGCGGGGTTTGCGGCACACTTTCAATGGGCATGAGGCCTACGACCTCCCGTGTTTCCAGGATTGGGATCCCATATTCCTGCTCCGCCAAAGCGAACGTCAGCAGTTTTCCTCCTGATGTTTCAAATAAAGCTCCTTGTTTAGCCATTTAATCTCCTTTATCGGTTTAGTTTCAAAAGACAACGGGACATCCCCCGATAACTTTCATTGATGACAGGTTATCACTTCGCGGGGATTGAGAATCAAACCGATTCTCCCATCACCCAAAATCGTTCCACCCGCGATTCCCTTGAGGTGGGCAAAACGATCTCCCAAATTTTTGACGACAACCTGTTGCCGCTGTAATAATTCATCCGTCATGAGTCCATATTTTTTATTTTCAACCTGAACCACGATCATGACCGCTTTGGCGGGATCTGTGACCGCGTTTTCCAGCGCATAGAACTGATGCAGCCGGATAATGGGCACCAAATCTCCAGCTAAGAGAAATAGATCCTGTTCCGCGCCCTGGATACGTTTCAGGTCTTCGGGTTTCGGAATATGGGTTAGTTTGGCATCCAGCATCGGTATCACAAAACGAGTGTCTCCAACCCTGACCACCAGACCTTCAATGATGGAGGTGGTCAGCGGCAACTGGATGGTGAAAGTAGTTCCCTGATGAGGAGCGCTTTCGATCGTGATTTTTCCACGTAATTTTTCAACTTCATGTCTCACGACATCCATTCCCACACCTCGCCCCGAGACATCAGTCACTTGGCTGGCTGTGGAAAACCCGGCCTGAAAAATAAAGGCAAACACCTGTTGATCCGTCAGGGTTTCTCCCTGACGGAGCAGTCCTTGTTTGATCGCTTTTGCCAAAATGAGCTCTCTTTGAAGACCGCGGCCATCATCCACAATTTCCAGAATCACGGAATCTCCCTGGTGTCGCGCTCGCAGGTAGAGGTTTCCTTCCGTCGGTTTTCCTTGTTCTTGACGTTCCTCAGCGGACTCAAGGCCATGATCAATGGCATTCCGGACCAGATGCATCAGCGGAGAGTACATGGAATCAATAATGGTTTTATCCACCAAAGTGTCCTCGCCTTCAAAGTACAGGTTGACGTGTTTTCCTGATTTATGCGCCAGATCCCGAACCTGGCGGGAGAGTTTGTTAAAAATGGAACCGACAGGGAACATCCTCATACCCAAAATCCGGTCTCGTAGATGTTCGGTGACTTTTTCCAGTTGTTCGAGACGTTCACGGGCTTTTCGGTTAGTCTGCGTTCTTCTGCTGGTAACGGCCGCGATTTCCGTGTTTTGTGACAAAAGGGAGAGCGCGACCACCATTTCACCCATCAGTTCCGCCAGTTCATCCAATTTCGCAGACGAGACACGTACCATTTCCTCTTTGCCAGAGGACTTGGGAAGAGTGCTCTGTTCTGTTAACGCCGCGTTCATGCCCTCACGGGAAACGATGCCCTTTTGTACCAGAATTTCCCCCAGGGGACGGTTTTGTTCCTCAAGCGCCTCATTCACCGCTTCCTGAGAAACCATGCCTTTTTCTATCAGAATTGCTCCAAGCGGTTTTATGTAAGCAGAGGCGTTGCTATCAAACTCAGGAATGAAACTTGGAACCTTCTTTTCCGCGACTAAACACAGGCTCAATAATTTATATGCGGCTTTGACATTCACAGGAACAGGAGGCTCTTCATAAATAAGATCGCTCACTTGTTGTATCAGTTGTTTGAGGACATCCACGGAGTGAAGGCAAGCCTCAAAAACCTGAAGCGTAAAGACGCGGGTTCTGTCCCGAAGTTGCCCCAGCAGATCTTCCAAATGATGAGCCAGGGTTCCGATGATGGTAAGTTCCAGGAATCCCGAGGTTCCTTTGATCGTATGGATCATGCGGAAAACAGGTTGGATCAGTTCAAGCTGGTCAGGATTATTTTCCAATCTCAGCAGTGTGGCTTCCACCGCATCCAAGCCCTCCAGACTCTCGCTGACAAAATCTGACAGGACCGTGTCTTTTCTGAGATCTTCCCGCAGGACCTGAATCGTCGCTTCTTCGTTAGCCGTGCTTTGAATAATTCCTTCCACGTCCACTCTGTTGAACATGCTTCGCAAACGGAGGAGATTTTGCTCCAGTTCAGGAAATTTTTCCTGACCGGTTATCAATGAGTACCATGCCTCCTCAAATAGTTCATAAAGATTCAGGACATAAGACATTCCGCTATAATAACTCATCTTTTCAACCAGAATGTCCCCCATGAACTGATTGAGAAGGTCTATTACTTTTAAAAAAACAGGAAATTTTAGTGAAGAGAGCACCGCCTGAATTGAATCGAGAAGACACAGCACGCCACTGAGGTAGGGCATGCTGTATTGTCGAAGTTGTTCGGTGTCCAGTTTCCTGCTCAACTCTTCCATTAAAGGCTGCAAGCGTTCTTGCGGTTCGTTTACTGGTTGCGATAACGGTTTCATTCTTGGCTCAATTACTGACGTTATGTAGAGTGCTCAAGGAAAGTTTTGTCCTGGGAGCGAGGGCATCTTGCCCTCACCGGAGGGCGGGACGCCCTCCCCCCGAGACGTTACGTCCCTGCGATAGCTGTTCATTTAAATAAATTCAGAAAGCTCAGCCTGTTGCCTGAGCGTTTAAAAACGCGGTTTCAGGAGTACCAAAGCTTGCTTTGGCCAGAAAGGCGAAGGCCTTTTTTTGGTTTTGGTCAAAGCAAGCTTTGACACTCCACAGTCTAGGTGGCTGTCAGAAAATAGCGAAATGAAGTGTAGGGTGCTGCTGAGCTTGCGAAGCGCACCAAAATAATGGGCTTTGGGTGCTTTTTGGTGCGCTCGCTTCGCTTAAGCGCACCCTACCAACCCATTCTCGGACAGACTCCCCTAGTGTTTCAGATAAGTATTTTTGGCTGGGAGCGCAGGCGTCCCGCCTGCTTTTGCGGGCAGGATGCCCGCGTTCCCAGGACAAAACTTTTCTGGAGAAATATAATGAGGGAAACCAAAGATCACGGAAAAGAAAAAATATTTCAGAGGGCTTAATTCTGGCTGGCTGGCTGGCTGGCTGGCTGGCTGGCTGGCTGGCTGGCTGGCTGGCTGGCTGGCTGGTGAGGTGCCATGCGTGGTGTTAACTGTCAATAAAAAAAAGATCATAATGCTTCCCCAGAATATTTTCATGAAGTCCCCCTGGAAAATGAAAAATATAAAGTAAAATGTGACCTTAAAGCATCTACAGAGTTCATTGCAAACATAAAATTGAAGGTCAAGGGAAAATATTCTTGCTGAAAATTATTTCTGTGAGGAATAAATAAATTCACAGTAGAAGGAGCGTCCCGCTCCTTGAAAGAGGCGAGACGCCTCTTCTACTGTGTCGTTAATTTTCTGAACAGCTATAGATCGCTTTTTTAAAAGATTCAATTTTTTTGTAGCTGGAATGAGCTTTACTTTTTAAAGGCTCACGGGCTACTTTATTTTTGGATCTTTGGTAATTGCCATCAGCAACGACTGATATGGGGGCGCCGTTACGAAAAATAAAAAAAGGTGCTTAAAATCTAAATTTGTCCGACTAAGTTGATTGAATTTACTCGAAAGGAAAGAGTAAAAGGGGCTATCCATTTAATCCAATTATTAATTTACTCATCGAAAAATAACCATGTCCAGCCAACTCTCATTAAAGTCTCCAAAATCACGACATCAACTCATCCTGGAAAATTTAAAGCAGCAAATCAACAAGATTTCAGGCATTGCTCTTGAGGACTTGGCACCGGATGCCAATGTCTTTGAAATGGGAATGGACTCGTTGATGCTGACTCAACTCCAGGAAAATATGGAACAGGATTTGGGGGTAACCTTGTCACTGAATGACCTCTATACGGAGATTGATACCCTCAATAAAATGGCGAGTTATTTAGAACCGTTGATCTCAGCGGCCTTATTCCAACCTCCCGCGCCGGAACCTAAAAGTCAGATTTCGGGGTCTGTACCAACAACGCAACCTCGTCAAAATCCGGTTCTAAGGATGACCGATGACCGGGATGCTACTGCGCAGGCTGCCTTCAATCCTGTGAAACCGAATATCCCATCTTATTCGGGTAGGCCACAGCAGGCAGCCGCTGGAATTGCGACTCAGTGTGCGCCTGTTCCAAATTCCACCTTGGATCGTTTGTTTACGTTACAATTGGAAACCTGGAAGCATCAGCAACAAGGACTCGCTTCGTTGATGAGTCAGCAAATGGAGATGCTTCGAGGGAATGCGCCCGCGTCGTTGTTACCTCATTCGTCTCCGATGGTGCCGTCCTTTGAAG
>JBBCAX010000341.1:0-3423 GCA_051382335.1 Deltaproteobacteria bacterium TL4 | reverse complement strand
GGATATTTTTTATCCTTGTTTAACGGGCATTTACGGGCACCCCAAAATCTGGATTTTAACCAACTGATTATAAATAATAAAAATCCCGAACACCTATGACTGGCAACTTCATTCTTCTCTCCGGAACTCCTCAAGCAGGCCAGATTACTTTTGAGCCTGTGATTGATTTTTCTAATTATTCTCTATACTTCGTATCTCAGAAAATGCTATAGCCCCAATAGAGTGGAGGATGTTTTCCTCAAAAAGATAAAACCTCATCAAATCTATAATAACCTTTTACCAGTAAGGAGGAAGATTGAGAGCGAGTGAATCCCTTATCAAGCATAATCATTATTTTATTCTAGCATTCGCATTCCTGTCTTTGATGTTTTTTCAGTCAACCCGCTTATTCATTGCCTCGATCTATTATGAAAATCTGACGGGTATGGGAATCAGTCCTTCCATAGGCTATCTTGCCGTTTTTCTGGCGCCTTTACTGTTGATTTTTTTAAAAAAAATCGATGTAGATCTCGTCATGACTGTCGCCGCGGTGGTGATGGTCATTCACCGTGTCTACGGGAGTTTGGATTCAGAAGCGAATCTATTTATGATCTTTCATGCCATGGTCATTATCAGCTATGGAATTTATCTCCCCGCCTTTCTCACAATTTATTATGATTTTTATACGAAGATGAACATCCACACCATGCCGTGGGTGATCATCATCGGCTTGGTGTTGGCCGTTCAAATGGATATTATTTTGCGAGTTTTGGGGCACTCCCTGGATATAACCCTGGGTGGCCTTGTCGCGGACTCTGGAATACGAACGTGGCATCCCTTATGGTTTACTGTTCCAATGGCGGGAATTACCTTGTTTTGTATCTATAAAAATTATGTCGCAGTAAAAGAGGAACTTCCAGAAGTCGATTCCCCTCAAGAGACGGCTGAACCCGTTTCTACGGTGTTTCCTGGAATCTGCCTGGGGCTTTTGTTATGTGTCTTCTTCGCGTTTTTAGGAGCTCCAGGTGTCGCTGTTCGATGGTCCTCCGGAGATTACACAACCATAGTGCTCTGTACCATGAGTGTCCTGTTCTTGATGGTGATGCTGCTCCAGTGGGCAAAGATCAGACGCCAATTATTTCATCCAGTATTTCAAGTAGTCATGAATGCCATTCAACTTTGGGTCATCCTGGATATTCTTTATTTTGACCTGGGGGTTGCACAGTATTTGTTGGGTTTGGCCTTGGGATCTTTGATTATGGACATGTTCATTTTTTACCAAACAATCGGCGTCTCCCATTATACCATAGAATACTTCATTCGCCTGTTAGCCATCGGAATCATTACCCTTTTGATTGTATTATTTTCTTCGGTAGCCACTTTGGTTTGGGCGCATATCGGTCCTGTCGGCTTTTGGTTTCAAGGAAAGTTAATACCGTTAATGACCATCATCAGTGTCATCTACATTGTTTCAGCTGTTTATTATAACCGTAATATTTATTCACAACTTGTCGATTAAAGGGACCCAATGAGTTTGTTATCCAAATGGACCATAACCCTCATTTCCGGTATCATTTTACTGATCTGCCTTGTTTTTCTGGCAACGATCAAACCTCCAAGAACAACGGCCGATCCCTCTCAACTCAAAGTCATGACCTATAATGTTCATCAAGGATTCAATAATGCGGGAAAAATTGATCCGAGGTTGTTTTTGCAAACCATCAGAAAAGTCGACCCCGATATTATTGGACTACAGGAATCAGATTCCAGCCGATTAATCTCTGCTAATTATGACTTGGTTTTGTGGTTATCCAGGAAACTGAATATGTATTATTATTTTGGCCCTAAAACCAAACAACAAATCTATGGCGTTTCGCTGCTCTCCAAGTATCCCTTAAAAGACACTCAAACCACCTTTCTGGAAAGCAAAGAAGACCAAAGAGTGTCCATCGAAGCCACCATTACTTACCAAAACACGGATATTCGGCTGATTGTGGTTCATTTGGGATTGTCGGTCATAGATCGTTTTAATCAAACACGGTTTTTGTTAGAGGAAAAAGTAAAAAAATCAACCTTGCCTGTCATTCTGATGGGGGATTTCAATACTGAAGCTTGGGAGGATTTTACGTCACTGCAAAAGGCTTTTGACCCCAACGATCCCTGGTATCAGCATCGTATTACAGATTTTCAGAAACAAATGAAACAAAATCAGACCGAAGATGTCGCTTCAAAAGCAAAGGCCGCTCACTTCCAGGGTTTGCCGGATTTTCATGAATTTCTGATTGATAGTTGGGAATGGAAAAATCCCGATAAAATAGCATTCAGTTGGATTGATACGAAAGAAGGAATTGGCGTCCCTTTTGAAAAATTAAGTCCTCCTGTCCGAATTGATTATATTTGGGTGCCCAAAACCTTTGATATTCTGGATTCAGCTATTGTGGGCGAACGAGAAGCAAAACTCGCGTCTGACCACCTCCCTTTGTTTTCAATTCTCCGATTGAAATAAGGTTTAAAATTTTTGAACTGATTTTTCGGTGGTGTCCCAGATTGACTTCCTGCTATAGAAATAATATGAATTTTGCCTTTTCAACATTTTTTCCTGGAGTCTGGTAGTGTCCCAGAAGGACTTACCCTTTTGTGGAGAGGCACAATGGCACCGATAGACACCAGAATTCACGGAAGGTTCGAAAGACCTACAGCTTTTCTAAAGATTGGGAGGTCCACAATGCGTGCTCTTACTTTGTGGCCTAGAGTTACAATTTTTGCTGGCCCGTCAGAACCTTGAGTTTCGAAGACGACAAAGGCCTATTTAGAAATGGCTGATTAAGTTACCATTATATTCATATCCTTTTCAAAATAACCAACTCACTGCCCACCTCGGACGCAACGGACGCCTTCCATGCCCGACGAACCATTGCCGTTTATGACACCATAATCAAAGCCCACGAGCCACTTATAGTAATCAAAGTCCGCTTCGGTAGTAGACGACCAATAGTACGTCGAAGAAAAACTCGAAAAATATGTCGTCTGAATTGAATAGTTATAAGTGGAATAATCCACCAGCGAGTGCAATTCTTTAATATTTGGCAATCGCCAATCACTGTAACCTTCCAAACTCAACCCTTCACAATAACTCAAGGCGGACTCCCAATCCATATCTCCGCCGTCTCCCTTCTGCCAGGTCAACCCCGTACCTTGATCCTGCACGGTATTTCCATTGATGAGTCTACTCCGAAAAGTACGACAATTAACTATCTGAAATAATTGTTAATTTTGCGAAATACTATCTTGACTGCGAGAAATATATTCAGTATATTCTGAGTATGAATTGTTCATTGATACTCTCTTTTTCAACAATAGGTGTGCTGTATGTTTCGCAAAAGTGGACTCAGTCAACAGGAAGACTTTTTTGGTAGTTTTGATTTTAACTTCAGTTCTCGTAAA
>JBBCAX010000340.1:0-1338 GCA_051382335.1 Deltaproteobacteria bacterium TL4 | reverse complement strand
GAGGGTGCATGATCAAGCAAAGTAATGCCAGCATTGCTTTCATTAGAAACATTACCAAATATATCCTTGAACCACACATACAGGGTATGCTTACCACTCGCAATAAATGTGTAACTCACCTCCCCTGAATATTGGGGTGTCGTGGGCGCAATCATCGTCCAGCCCTCCGCCTCGGGGGTTGGTTTGTTGGATTCGGTAGAGAGATAATACGCCCTAAGACCAAGATTATCTTTTGCGGAAAGGGAGAGGGTGACTGTAGGCGTTTCCGCGGTGGAAGAACCGCTGTTGATAGTTATAGACCCATTTTGAGGGGGTTGTGTATCATTTTCCGGAGGAAGCGAGGATTCATCCATTTTTTCAAACGCCTGTTCAATGCCGCAGGCGGTCATGATGAGGACTCCAACCCCAATTAAACCCATCCCCACTCCATGTTTTATTTTCATCATTTTCTCCTTAAAAAACGGTTTATGGTAGTTCAAGTGTGGAATTGCTCTTTGAATATAATCCCACAGTAGCGTTAAATTTGTTTTCCCATGTTGTGTAGGTACGGCTACCATTTGCTTTGATAACTGACGAGGAATTGTCCATTTTGTGGATGAATTTGCCATGCTACCGGTTCAGGTTCTTGGGGTTCATCCAACCAGACGATCGTTGTCCAGGCCGACAACCCAAGCGTGAGCAAAGCACCTATCAGGCTGTTCTGTTGATGGGTGTTGTAGTCATCCATAGCCGCCTGGGTTTTCTTTCGGTTGGAAAGGTATTCCTCCTTATTTTGGCTGTTCAGGGTTTTTGCCTTCAACTGGTCCGCTTCATCCTTACTGCTCTGGATGCCGTTCAGCTCAGACTGTGTGTAAAGCAACGCTGTCGCGGAACCTGCCAACCATCCATAGAATTTCCCTTGCCACGCTTGATGCTTCAAATAAGCGGCATTAGGGTTCAAGAGAAATACTTCTTGATAAGACTGTCCTTTTTTCAAACTCAGTGTTTTGGAAAGCGCTTCATAATTACCGCTGGTATGTGAAGCTTCCAGATCGTATTGGCCTTCCGGAAGATCCAGGTGAAATTCACTGATTTCTTCCTCAACCTTTCCCTCTTTCTCTAAAGGCGTTCCACTTTTTTTTGCGTTCAGGTCTCCATTAAGCATAATCCGAAACTCTCCGTCACCGCTTTTGATTCCCTCTTTTCGGCTGATTTTCAAAGCAAGTTTCGCGGGCAGCGCTTTAAGAGAGAAAGCCAGCGAGGTTAGTTTCTGATCCTCAAGGGTGATCTTTTGGGTGAGGGCTTCATACCCCTCTTTGGTAAGGACCATTTGATAGCTTCCTATCGGCAGTTCCAGTT
>JBBCAX010000339.1:0-18068 GCA_051382335.1 Deltaproteobacteria bacterium TL4 | reverse complement strand
AGTCGCGACTTTTTTTAACTTTGAAATAGAACTCATATTAGGATCCGATGAGATGTATAAAATAGAACACTGATAGCCTCTATTTCCCCATTTTCCAAGATCAAAATGGAAAAATTCAGGAAAACTGAACGTCAAACCTTTTAGAACCATGATCGTATCATATCTTTAACGATACCAGGTCCAAATCCTGGGTAAAAAAAACAGGCTAAAAATGACGTTTTTGGACGACCTAACTCTGACCCGGCATTTTATTGTTGATAAAATTCAGGGCGCGTATGGCTGGGTTTTACAATTTGGTCAGGCACAGCATGTCTTTTTGGGACTCGCCTGCATCGTGACCCTTTATATTTTGGTTGTTTTGATTCAGGGCCTACGTCATGCATCGACTGCGGAAAAACGTCAAAAACTCTTGTTTGTCTTCGGAGGATTTGCCCTGAGTGTTCTTCTAAGCCTATCAGAGTACCTCTTTATCTTTCTGAAAATCGACTTTTTCCCGATAAGTCGTTTTGGCTTTATGCCCTTGCTCCTGATGGCTTATGGCCTTCTGCAGCACCAACTGCTGGACATCACCCAAAGTTGGTTCAAAACTGGATATATCCCTAAAGTCCTGGCAGGTTTGGTCTGGGTTCCCGCGGCAGCGGCGGTGATCTTTTGGTTCGTTGCTGAGGAAGGAACCTTTTATCCGAACCTCTATGAACGCATTGTGCCCTATGCGATTCCTCAGCTTCTCTCCTTGTTTACTTGTTTTGGCTTAGCCACCTTCTGTTTTCTCAATGGAAACCGTCGGCTGGAGACAATGCTGTTTGGCGTGGTCTGCTTCCTGTGGGGCGGATTGAGTCTGGAAACGACGTTGACCGCCTTGATTCAAAATGAATCTATCGCGGTGTATCTCCCTAAAATGGATCACTTTGCACTGGTCTATCAAGTTAGCGTGGGCCTGCATCTCGTCTACATTCTGTTGAATCGGGTTCAAAGACGGTTAGTCAGACTCTGTTATGGAATCAGCGTAATTCTTTCCTTTTTGGCGCTGACGCCCCTTTATTACCAAGATACCATGTATCGCTATAGTTGGGGGCTATTTCCCAAGGCCAATGGGGGCTTCTTTCTTTTTGTCGGTTCGGGTCTCACTGTAATCCTGTGGGCCAGTTGGCTTCTGATTCAACGATGGCGTGAAGACAGGGATTTGGAAAAGCGGAAACAACGGTTTTATTTCTTTTTTGGGTTGATACTCTCCGGGCTTCTAAATGCGGGAGATATTCCAGGAACCTTGGGCTTTGATTTTTATCCTCTTGGCAATTTCACGTTCATCCCTCTCCTCATCATGGCCTATAGTATCTTCTTTTATGACATCATTTCCATCAATGCCTACACGAAGAAACGGTTGGCAGGAAATATCGTCAAAGCGGTCGTCCTCACAGGATATCTGGCCTTGATCCCCGTGATTTATTGGGCGATCGGAAGTTTTAGCATGGAGCATATTTTCAAGCGGATTGTTCCCTTCGGCATTCCTCCTTTGCTCTCTTTGGGGACATGCCTCTTTTTAACAATTTTGTCTTTTCGGGTGGGAACGAATGAGAAGTCCTCTCTGCTTTTCAGTTTAATTCTTTTATTCTACGGTTTCTGGTCGATGGACGTTCTCTTGAACGGGATTGTGCAGGAAGCTTCGGTTGGAGAACAAATCAGCCGGTGGGATCATTTCTTTTTTGTTTTTCTGGCGCCCCTGCTCCTTCACCTCATCTACGCAGTGACCCAAAAGGTTCGTCATTGGTGGGTTGTTTATGGTTTTTATGCGGTCAGTCTCCTCTTGGCACCACTGACACAAACCCAACATTATATTCAAGGCATGTACTCCTATTATTGGGGATTTTACACCCAAAAAGGTCTGGGCCTGGAGGTGCTGAGTTTGCTGTTCTTACTTTCACTCCTCTTCAGTTCCATTCTGTTAATCAAAAGGCTTAACACGACGAGTCCTTCTATACAAAAACACCGTCTCCAATATTTGTTATATGGATTTATCAGTTCTGGAATTTTATCCCTTGGCAGTTTGCCAGCAATTTTTGGCTATGAACTCTATCCCTTGGGGAATTTTACCTTCATCACACTCTCCTTATTTGCCTATGGAATGTTTCATAACAATCTGAAAGAAACGCTGCAGATCGTTCGGGACAATCTTTTTTGGGGGTTCATCCTGTTGGCCTTCGGAGGTCTGGCGTGGGGCTTGAAGCAGGTTTATCCTTCTGATACATCGGTGGGTCTATATTGGGTGGAATGTTCTTTGTGCTTTTTGCCTACCGGGTGTGTTATATTGCGGGAAACTCAATGCTGGCCCTCTTTTTCACCCATCAATCCGAGCTATTACGACAAGGTATTGAACAATTGAATCAACGATTGTCCCAAATTCAGTCGATGAAGGATATCAAAGTGCAACTCCAACCTTTTTTATTTGAAAAACTGTCCGCTGCTCAATTTTCAATGCTCTGGCTTTCAAGCCGTCAACAGCAATTTTTTGGCTGGATGTCACAAAACACACGGCACGCCCACGTTGAGGACGGGGTTGTTTCAACGTTTGAAAAAGACCAGTCTTTGGAAATAAACGCGACTCGTCCTTTGCTGACTATGTTTCAGCACTTCGCCCATCCGGTTTCTCGTGAAGTCCTTGAAGAATGGATTTTGACTCATGAAATAGTTCTTTCCTCCGAAGATCCATTTCGACAAGCCGAGCTGATTCAACCGGTTTATTTTAAAGAACAATTGACCTGTCTGTTGCTTCTGGGACCCAAAATAGATGATTCCCTCTACACTGAAACTGAAAAAGACTGTCTCCATCAACTGGGATTGTTGCTGGGGCCTTACATCGAAAACGCCAAACTGATGCAGGGATTGGAAGAGCGAGTGGAAGAGCGCACCCAGGAAATGAAACGAATCCAAAAGGTCATTCAAATCGTCAATTCAACCTTGGAATTAGACACGGTGATGGCTATCGTCATCACCGAATTGATGGAAATTTTTAATTTCCGACAGGTGCTCATCCATGAATTGATCCGGTCTGATCGGGAAACCGCTCACACCCTCAAGTTTTTGAAGGCCTATGGTTCCATGAAGAAAAATTTGGGGAAATTTCAATTATTGATGATTCCTGTTGAAGCAGAGGGAAGTTTATTTTCAGAGGCTGTCCATAAAAAGAATTTTGTCCATCTTTCACAAATTTATCCTCAATGGTTGGAAACCATGGATTCACGTGACCGGGCCTTCTATGACCTCTGCCCTTTTAAATCCATTTTGATTTATCCTCTTGAAGTACAGGGTAACGTTATCGGAACGATTACTTTCGCAAACACCCATCAGGCTTTTCAAGTGATCCCTGAAGATCTCCAGCGGATCAGCAACTACCTGACCCAAGTTGCTACGGCGATCAATAACGCACGGATGGTTCAAGAAACCAGAGACACTCATGAACGATTGGACATGATTCATCGCATTGGGCAAATCGTGAGTGCCCATCTTGAATTGGAAAAGACCACCAGTGTCTTTATTGAAGAAGCGGTAAAGGCCATTTATTCAGAAGGTTCCGGCTCCGTTTTTTTACACCAGCCTGAATCGAATACGCTCCAGTTATATGCCAGCTACGGGCTGAATATCAACTACGCTCAAGCCTTTAAGCTCCAGGTTTCACCTGAATCCATGTATACCTATTCCTGTTTTAGGGACAAAACATCGAAAATTTTCGAAAACAAGGAATTAGGTCCTTACCAAAATGAAGACTTGCTCAAAATCCATTTTGGACGATCGGCGATTCAGCAACTCGTGGTTCCGTTGGTCTCTCGAAATGAATCCATTGGGTTAATCACGCTTTCCCATTATCACCCCTTCCATCAATTTTCAAAAGGCGATCAAACCCTTTTGGAAAATATCACGCTGAACATCACCCATCATTTTGAAAACGCACAATCCTATAAAGCCATTCAAGCCAAAGAACAGGAAATTGCGCACATCAATCAGGTGGTTCAGACTGTCAATTCTACCCTGGATTTGAATCAGGTGATAAAATCGGTGATGGCCGCATTGCTGAAGATTTTTGAGTTTAATCGAATTGGGATCTATTTAGTGGAACCTCAACAAAAAGAATTGGTATGCCATCGGTACTATGGTGAAGGGATCACTGAAGAAAAGTTGAAATTGATTAGACAAATTTTTCTTCCTCTCAGAAATTTTACCAGCACTATTTGCGAGACTTTTATCAACAAAGCACCCGCCTATATCTCGCCAATAACACCTGCCTTATCAAATCAGTTTTTCCCCGCTGACAGTGCCTTGTATAAAATCGAGCCTGTAAACGCTTATCTTATGTGTCCGCTCCACGTACAAAACGAGGTTATGGGAACCATTATTTTCGCTCATACCCAAAAAATAATGAGCGTCACAGAGGAAAAAATTAAAACCATCCAGCGCTACATCACGCAAATCGCCACCGCTATCAACAACGTACAGTTGTATGATGAGTTGAAAAACACCAAAATCCAGTTAGCGGAATCGGAAAAAGTGGCGGGGATGACCCGCACCTTTGAAAAGTTTGTTCCCACTCAATTTTTGAAACGGATTTCCGGAAAAGGCATTGAAAATATTGAACTGGGAACCGGAGGCAGCGAAACCCTCACCATCATGTTTTCTGACATTCGTTCCTTCACCTCCCTTTCAGAAATACTGAGTCCACAGGAGTTGCTGAATTTTCTCAACGCCTATTTTGAACGCATGAATGCTCCGATCCATGAACATCACGGGTTCATTGACAAATTCATTGGCGACGCCATCATGGCTCTGTTTGACCGTCCCGGAGAAACCTTGGCCGAACAAGTCCAGGACTCGATTCAAGCAGCCATTGCCATGCAGCAGGCCTTACAAACCTATAATCAACATCGACATCATTCGGGATACCGCCCCATCGCCACAGGCATCGGGATTCATACCGGCCCGGTGGTCTTTGGAACCGTGGGTTCGGCAGAACGAATGGAGTCCACCGTTTTGGGAGACAGTGTCAATCTTGCGGCTCGTCTGGAAAGTTTGACCAAATCCTATGGAACGCCGATCCTCATCAGCTCAGACACCTTCCATGCCTTAAAAGAACCAGAACGGTTTTGCTACCGTGAATTGGACTGGGTGCGGGTCAAAGGCAAAACAAGGCCGGTTGGATTTTACGAAATTTTTGACGCTGATCCTCCGGAAATACGGGAACTTAAAAAGAAATCGACACGGGACATCAGGCGAGGACTCTACAGTCGTTTTGATCAGGATTGGCAGAACGCAATCCAGAGCTTTCAAAAAGCTCTGGACCTTTTTCCTGAAGATCAAGTGACGCAACTGCATCTGCAGCGCTGTCAGCCATTACAGGGAATCGAACTCCCTGAAGATTGGGATGGCGCCATTGTGTTGGAGGAGAAGTAGGGTGTGCTGTGCCTCTACGGGATATCCACTTAGCAGGGACGACCTTGCCGCCTTGCGTGGATTCCCGAACTGGACTCTCTGAGCAAAACCAACTTTCAGCAAAATCTGTTGTTTTTCAGATCCATCCCAGGATTCTTCCAAAGATGAAGAATCCCAGGAGATCAAAACTCATAATTCCCGCAACCGTTGTTGCTTGTTTTTTGACGTCATTCATATCATGCACCCAATACGCGACAAGATAGAACGGGAGATAACCGATAAGGACAATGAATATTGGAAAATCTCTGTTCCACCAAGAGAGATCCCAGGTCAGGACACCCATCGCATTGAGGATCATTTCGATGAACACACAGATAACGGAATAGGTGACCGCCAAGAAGATACGATTAGAGAGGCCAAATATTTTAAAGTGAGGGTCTTGTGGAAGTACTTTACAGCCAACAATCCCGGCAACCGCGAATAAAAATTGGATCTCAATATTGAAACCTATGAAAATTTGATAAGCAGAATTTCCTCCAGGAGTGCCCCATGCCGGAGCAAACTGATTGAAATGAAACAACAAGGAGTTCCAAAGTTCGTTAAACCAGTCCATTCCAATCACGGCTAATCCCGCAAAAACAACATTCCAGTTCCGTTTCTCAATTTCTACCGCATAAATGTAAACAACTAACACAAACATTGGAATGACATACCACTGAAAGTGACCAGGATCCCTTAAATATTTGAGAGCTTCTTGCGCATTAGACGTTGGCATCCATCCTCCTTAATTGGATATTCATTTGGTTTTAATTTTTGACACAGTTTTATCACAATTTGCTTCAGTACTCTGATGGACCAGGTGTGCCTCTTTTAGATCGTAGGCTCCTAAAATATTGAGCTGATATCGACCTGAAACTGTAAGGTTCTAAAAAAATGTCAATTTGGAGAAACTATGGCTTTTTTTAATTTTGGCAAATTGCGTCTTTCTCTGGCATAATTTTTTCCAGTTAAGAATTGTGATATTATCGGTTAAACATATGAATCGCTTTTTTAAGTCCTGCCGCAGCGGCTTCCATGTGCCCTTCCGAGAAGGTAGGATGTGGATGAACGGTCAGTGCCACATCATCCAAAGTGGCGGCCATTTCGATAGCCAACGCCGCTTCTGAAATCAAATCCGAGGCATGGTTGGAAACAATCGTGACGCCTATGATCCGATCGTTTTCCGCATCCGCGACATATTTAATATAGCCTGCCGATTCGTTGGTGGTCGCGGCTCTGCCTAAGGCGGAGAGAGGGAATTTTCCAACTTTCACCGTATAGCCTTTTTCCAGCGCCTGGTGTTCCAAAAGCCCAGCGTTCGCGATTTCAGGTTTGGTATAAGTAACATCTGAAATAACCTGAATATCACTCCTGAAAGCCTTCTCTCCAGAAATAATCTCCGCGGCCAAAACGCCTTCAGCCGTGGCTTTGTGAGCAAGCATCGGCCCATCAATGAGGTCTCCAACCGCGTAAATGTTCGGATAAATCGTTTGAAGCTGATCATTGACAGGGATTCTGCCATTCTGGATCTTCAGATTTAAGCCTTCCAGGTTCAAGCCTTCATAATAAGGTTTTCGTCCTACGGTCACGCCCAATAATTTTGCGGATAAGGTTTGTTTTTGTCCATTTCGTTCCACTGTTAAAGCCACCCCTTCCAAAATTTTTGAGCATTCAAGCGCTTTGGTGCCGGTAAGGATTTCTCCCCCTTTCTTCTCAAAGGCTTTCTGGATAATTTTGCGGGCTTCGTTTTCACAATTAGGCAGAATATTTTCCAGCATTTCCACTATCGTTACTTTACATCCCAGATTGCTAAAAACGGTCCCCAGCTCCATTCCAATAACACCACCTCCTAACAAAATCATGGATTCAGGAATGGTTTTCAGGGACAGCAATCCGGTGGAATCAAGAATCGTTTGATTATCCACAGGGAAAGGCTTGAGATTCACAACCACAGATCCGGTTGCCAGAATGATATTTTTACAGGTAATGAGCGCGGGCTGTTCTCCCTGGACCTCAACCTGATTTGCGTTTAAAAGGCTTCCGACGCCTTTGATGAGCCGCACATTATTGTTCTGTAACAACCCTTGAATTCCCTGAACCAGTTTTTGTACCAGCTTGTCTTTCCACGCAATGGTTTCTTCCCAGTGAATGGTGGCATTTTGGATCTGAATTCCCATATCAGCAATTTCACTATTCAATTGGGCATAAGTTCCTGAAGCGTTTAAAAGCGCCTTAGAGGGAATGCACCCTATATTCAAACAGGTTCCACCCATTTTTTCTTTTTCAATTAAAATGGTACTGATTCCTAACTGCCCTAAGCGGATTGCCGCGGGATATCCTCCCGGCCCTCCTCCAATAACCACCGTATTTGTCTCCAAAGACTCCATCTTCGCTCCTATGAAAAAACTTGCGGCATTGAACCGCGCTCTTGAAATCCCCCAAAGCTATCCCTTGAATCATCCCTATCACAAAGCATCGTCCTTTAACAAGTACTTATGGCACATTTAATACGTCTCTTCATCGTTGATCATTCTTCAATGGGTGCTCCGGAAGTCACAGCTTCCGTGAAATCTAAAATTCGAAAGGCGTTTGGCGGGGTTATCATCGCTAGCGGAGGATTGGATAAAGCGAAAGCAGAAGCGATATTGAGTGAAAATAAAGGGTTATACTGATTATCTTTTGGTCAATGTTTAACCATGACAACTCAAAAACAGGGTAATTCAAGTAAACGGATTTTCAATGAATGATGCGGTTACCGATAATTATCTTGCTGTAAATTTTCAGGGAGGAAGCCGAGGCCTCCTTTAGCTGTAAGATGGAGAGCCGTCTCAGGCGTTTTTGTCCATATCAAACAGGGCCTTTTACTTCTCGCGCTCTCTTGTCCTACGTCTCGCCATTAAGCTCTTCTCTCCAAGATTTTGAAGGTGAAAAACTGACAACCCGTCTTGGTGATATTTGATATGCTTGTTTGCTTTTGGGATCGCGACCCGGGCGACTCTTTTTATCACGTAACGAAAACTTGCCAAAATTACTGACTAGCACCTCTTCAGAATCCTCCAAGGAATCTTTGACAATATCAAGCATGTCGTTGACAAGTTTTTCCGCAGTACCAAATTGTAATCCTTCTTTGAGCTGCAAGTTTCGAATAATATCCACTTTAACCATTTTTTTCCTCATGCATTGACATTATGTCTTCACGGTGTAACCCTTTTGACCTCATGGCCTTAGGAGCCTCTTCGTATGTTTCTTTTTAAGTACATCGTTCGTTGAACCTAACAGCCGATAACTTTTTTCTTTTCCTGCGCGCCGGATTCGCTTAAGCTGAACCTTATTCTTATCATAAAAGAATCAAAAACTGATCTGTATCAAATCCCTCTGATGTTTTCAAGTGGAATATCAATAGCTTCAACTCTCATCGGTGTCAATATTTTTATTGTTACTATTCAAAAAATATTCTGACTGTGATTCCGAGGAGGGGCGACTTTGTGAGTTAAACCATAACTCGCAAAACTCAGCTTATTTCTAAAATCCGAAACCGAAGCGTTTTGAGGCAAAAAGATTAATGAAGTAGAGATCAATTTCTGGATCGCTTTTTTTATACTGTGCAAGACGCATGGCCTTCATTGCGTTGGCAAGGAGGATCATGTTCCATTCTTCCTGCTTCATCCCGATACGATTCTTTAAAGTCGGGGCAACAGGCCATTCAACTTGATAAGGAACGGGATGGTCATCCGCCTGATTTTTAGTGTAAATATATTTTTTATAGGGCTCTTCCTTGGGATGTCGGTTTGCGGGATCAAAGATTTCCTTGAACATCACAAGGGAGGCCAGCACTTCAGTACTTCGTGCTAAAAGCCGCATCACCGGTGTGGGTTCCCCAATCAACGAGCAATATTTTGCGTGGATTTTACGAGCTCGTCGCCTGACCACGCCATTGGGGGCATAACGTTCTATCGCATAATAAAGAGTCCAAAGCATGGCACATTGACGCTTGAAAAAGAGAGATTTGTGCTGCCGCAGGATTGGATTGCTGGAGTTTTGACAAAAGGCATAGCCATTCAATTCAACATCCAGCCTCCTTAACATGGACGGCCCCCAGGTTTGGTAAAGTAAATCATATCCAAACTCAGTCAGGTTTAGCGTTTCATGAGCTTCCAACTCTGTGTTTTTTTGAGCACCACTCCAGAAATGAATATCTTCCCAGGGAACTTCTTCCAAACGACCTTCTTCCCGTCGTTGCTTCCATAAAGGCGTTCCGGGAAAGGGAGAAACACGGGTTAATTGTTGATAAGTGGGATACAGCGAAACAAAATAGTTCAGGTCCTCGTGAATGTTGGCGTGGTTATGAAAATCCCACCCGCACATCCAGGCGCCAACGGTTCGGATTCCCATGAGATGGAGTTTCCTAAAGACTTCCTTTGGATCGTATTCCGATCTTTTATCGTAGCCATGCTCTCCCGCGAACTTGGATTCCACACCGATGAAGATGGCACCAATGCCTATTTCCGCGATGGTATCCCAGCCATATTTTTTTGCGAATTTGCCAATATGATCCACGGAACCAAAAGCGAACCAATCGATGCTTTCCACAACAGATGGATTTTTTTCCCAATACGCTTTAAGCGCGATCAAATAACGGGGATGCCGAAAATGGTCTTCTTCAATGACAAAAACATGCGAAACTTCAGGAAAAACTTGATGATACTGATGAATATGAGCCACCAGTTCGTCCGGTGAAAGAAACTCTATGCGTTTTTGTTTAAAAAATTCCGAACTGGAACAAAAATCACACCCTCCGGGACAGCCCAGTCCTGAGACTAAAAAGGCCACATTTCCACGGGGATGATTCGAAATAAAACGAGGCGCCCCTCCCCCTTTGGGCATTAAATGTTGACGAATGGGACGCTCGGGATCTTCTCCCAAAAATTTTCTCAAAAAACATACCCCTTCACCTTGAATGACATGATCCACATAACGCTTTTGTTCGTCAGGATCCAACATCGCGTTAAACGCCTGTGCCGCGTAGGAGCCCAACAGAATTTGGGTGGAGGGAGAATTTTGACGGACATAAGCACACATTTTGAGAACTTGCTCGAGATGAACAGGAAAAGCGCTGATGCCTAAAATAGCGTATCCTTTATCAATTTCCGCTGTAAAATCCTCCCAGCGGGGATATTCCAGCAGTGTTGAGGGTTCCTCAATGTTTTGTGCTAAAATGTGGTTTGCGTAACAATGCGTATGAGAAACAATCGTGAATAATCCGTCCCCCTTGGTGAAACGTTGTCCCATCGCGTCCGTTAGCGATTCGTTTGCGGGAAGCGTCGGATAGGGGTAAGTCGGAGTAGTGAGAAGAATACGAGGCTTTGACATGAACAGCTCATTCATTAGGTTAAAAAAATGGGGGCCAGGCTCAAGAGTTTAAAACCAAAATAATCCATTATTCAAATGGGAGTCGAGTTTACTCGCCAACTCTAAAGTTTCCTGCTGGTATTGTTTATCAAGCTTTACCTGTTTTTGTGCCACAGTGTCACAGTATTTACATTCGGCACAATTCAATGATCCGCAATCCCGTTTCAGGAGTCCTTCCAAAAATCCGTCAAGTCCCTTGTTATCAATATAGATGGGCGCCGTGCCTTGTGAATAATCATGGAAAAGAATACGATCCGCATAATTTTTCATCAATAAAAGACTTCTGACGTTTGCCGCACGAGGTTTCAATAACGTGGAAAAAACTTTTGCTCTTTGAAATAAAGAAGCACCTTGCTGCTTTTTTATCTTGGCCACGGGTCCCGCAATTTCCAACAAATTCCCCTCAAAGGACCGTTCCACATAAGCTTTAACCCGTTTCAACAGCAGAGGTCCTGAAATACTTCGCTCCACTATTTTATAATTATCATAACCGAGTTCCTCATAAAACTTGAGATCTTCAGGCCGAATCCAGGTTGATTTGATATAATGAAGGGGATGCCTTAATTTTTTTGAAGAACAGTGCAGCACACAATAATCCAGGCAAAAGCCCTGGCTGGAGTGACCTTTTTGAGAACTGTTAGTGAGCAGGTTCATGTGGGTTGGTTCATACGAACAATGCAGTAAGCAACTCGCATTGACAATTAACTGTAACTCGCACGTGGCTGCCTTTCGAAGCAGTGCCAGTTTTTTGAAATCACGGTTACAGGCAAGCGCGCTGAGACAAATCGTATCGGCACCCAAGTCTTCCCATTGAAGCGCTTTATCAAGGCTGTCCACCATTGCGAAGGCACTGACTCTGATCTTAAAATGAGGGTATTGCGTTTTGACCAATCTCAGTAAATAAGGGGAGGTAATGGTGAGACTATCCACTTTAAGCTGAGTCAGGTATTCTAAAAACTGTCTTATTTTTTTTTGTCCCTGTCTCGTTTGTTCTATCCCGTTTAAAGTTGCGCCGTTGATCAGATAATTAAACGTCAGTCCATGTTGATGCGCTTCCTTGATACTTCGTTTCAACCGATTTTTAGAGACATGAGGCAGTGTGTAAGAAGATCGACCTCCGCCAAAATAATCCTGATCCAATTTTGCGTAAATCTCATGCACTTCCTCAAAATGAGCTAATTGAGGAATGATTTCCTTTTCAAAATTATAGGCAACACTGAGTTTCATTGGTTACTCATTGAAATAGAGGTGTCAAAAATGATTCGTTTCCGCTGATCACGTTGATTGGACCATGTTTCCCATTTCACCGTTTGCGGATAAGCGCCTTCGTTGGGATTTCCTGTCTGCATAAAATTAGCAAGATAGGCTCTCATCTTTTCTGATAAGACTTCTCGTTGTACCTTGTTTTCTTCAGACCATGAAATTCGAAACAAACTTTCAGCATCATTCTGGAAATTTCCAAAAATGAAAGGCAGTGCCATCATATGCGATGCCCCGACAAGTACATTAAAGGGCGTTGGTTGTTGATTCCAGCAAAATTTAAATACATAAACCTCCTGATGGCGGGAAAACCTGTCGGCAACAGGATCCACGCCTGTCTTTTCAAAAACTTTCGCGCCAAGGACACTTCCGATGAAGGCATACAAGGGTTGAAGAAACGCAGGAACCACCGTTGATAACTCTAAATCACTCCGCGCCGGATCATAGGACCGGATCATGTGGGAAAGCTCTTTGTCATCGGGTTTTGACAGAAAGCCCAGTGATAATTCAAAGATCCGCATTTCATCACTGGCACTTCCTATCATATAGGGAACCTGCTGATAATTTCCAGACTTAAAACGTTGACTAAAATCCAAAGGAAGCACGGTTCCATCCAAAATTCGACTTCCGCCCAAAATATCAAAGGTGATTCCCAAGCCTTCGTTCAGTCCAGGCGCTGTCAGTTTTTTAGTGCTTAACAGCAACTCTTTGGCACTCTTGGATCGAAGGTAATCCGCGACCCACGTTTTCCCTCTTTGGAAAGTTACCCACTTTCCTCCCCGGGGAGTGTTCACTGTGCCATCCTCTTGCAGCATTCGCTGGAGTTGAGTTTGTGATTTTTTATAGGCGGCATTCATGGACGTGGTATAAAACGACCCCATGGGACTGATTGAAATCGCTTTATGAAATAAGCCCTTCGCAAGAGGCATGGCGAGCAAAGTAATCACATTAAACGCTCCTGCGGATTCTCCAATGATGGTTACATTATTTTTATCGCCGCCAAACGCGGAAATATTAGCATGAACCCATTGCAACGCTTTAACATAATCCAACAATCCGTAGTTCCCTGAATCATCTAACGGATTGCCTGTTTTTAAGGCCTTATGGGCAAACCATCCAAAAATACCCAGACGGTAATTGATCGTAACGACGATCACTTTATTGTCCTTGGCTAAAGTCGCCCCGTGATACAACGACGTAGCGCCTTCGCCAACCGCGTTCAAGCCTCCATGCAGGTAAAAAAACACAGGTAATTCCTGCTCGGTGGTATCAGGACGCCATACGTTCAAATAAAGACAATCTTCACTGCCTACAGGATGTCCCAAGACTTCGGGTTCCAAGGTAAGGAGCAAACCGCCGTATTGCATACATTCGCTTTGAAATTCGGTGGTTTCCAAGATCCCGTCCCAGTTTTCAGGATCCTGCGGCGCTTTCCAACGCAGATCTCCTATCGGGGGTTTCGCATAAGGAATCCCAAGCCAAGCCAGAGTCTGAGCACACCATTGTTTGCCTTTTACTTTTCCATAACGCGTTGCGCGGATTAACTTTGATGCTGGTTGTTCCATAGTGTTCGGCATAATTATCTCTCATTTAAATTCATGGTTACCTGATTTGTTTTAACGTTCCAACCACTTGAGAGAATTGTTGGAAGAGTTGGTTTAAATCTTCGGAAAGATTCTGTTTAGCAAAACTTAAACGAATCATGGAGTTCGCAATGGTTGAATTTACACCAACCATTGGCCAAATCGATTTAATTTTATTTTTTTTATTCGAAGAACACGCAGAACCTGTGGACACATAAATTTGCTGGGCTTCCAAATGATGTAAAAAAACTTCAGCCGGAATAGGCGTCAGTGCCAGGTTCAGGTAAAACGGGAGTACATGCTCAGATTCGAATCGGCGAATCTCAGGATGTTGACTTGTTAAAAAGTCGAGCCACTGACGTTTATAAGTCAACATGTGGCGATACGTTTCTTCGCGTTGTTTTTCAATCAGAAGGATCGCCTCACTCAAAGCGACAATTCCAAATACATTTTCTGTTCCGCCTCGCCATCCGTGCTCTTGCCCGCCCCCTGACATGATGGGAACAACCGGCAAAGAATGAGTCATGATCAGCGCGCCAATGCCTTTGGGGGCGCCTACTTTATGCCCACCGATTGAAAACATGTCAATGGGGGCTGAGCTTAAGGGAAGTGCGATTTTTCCAAGAGCTTGTGTCGCGTCAACATGGAACAACGCCTGTGGATTTTTATGTTTGATCAAGGCCCCTATCTTTTCCAAAGGCTGCTTCGTTCCTATTTCATTACTGACCGCAAGGCAGGAAACCAACCGGGTGTTTGTACTCAACAAGGACTCCAGGTGGGCCACATCCACAATGCCTTCAGGGAGAGTGCGAACCTTATCAATTTGCCATCCCTGGTTCTGTAAAAAAATAGCGGCATTGCTGACTGAGGGATGTTCCAGTTCGGAAATAATAATTTGTTTTCCCTTCAACCGTGCAGCCTGAGCACACGACATCAAGGCTAAAAAATTACTCTCGGTGGCACCACTACAAAAGACAATGCCCTCTGAAGGAACTTGAAAAACCTTGGCAAGTTTTTCTCTGGAGGCCTTAATGGCACGAGCATTAGCCATTCCCAAATCATAAACTGAGGAAGGGTTCGCGAAATGTTCCGTCAAGTAGGGAAGACTCACGTTCAGTACTTCCGAAGGAACAGGCGTTGTTGCCGCATTATCCAAATAGAACATCAAAATTACTTTTCAATAAGGGTGGGTAAGTTCGCAAGGATTTGAGGAAGTATTAAATTCGGAACTTCACCATGAAACTCACAAGAAACCAACTGAGGTTTCAGCTTCAGTCGCATGGCTGTGATTTCCGCAAATTCTCCGGGAAGTCCGGCATCATTCGCCAGGCCATAAAACAAGGCGCGAGCCACCAATGGCGCGACTTCCGGCAGTAGTTTCCGTCGTCCAACATGAGGCGGCGAAGGATCCACTAAAATGAGAGCGTGAGTTTGACCGCAAAAATGAGGGTAAGTTTGAAGAAAACGTAATAGGACATCCCCGCCCAAAGAATAACCTAGCAAGATGATTTTGGGTGGAAAGGAACGCCTGCGGAAGGATTCATAAAGTTGGTGTAGCTGGGAAAGGTAGACAGGAATAGACGCTTCAGGAGGTTGTTTCAATTCGTTGGCATGGGGATCCAGGACAACCATCCCCATATTCAAAGAGCCAAGGCCTTTGAAATAAGCACTCATGCTTGTTTTTTCAAGCCACGGTGAGTCGGTCAAACTTCGATCCAGAAGGGTATAGGACCAAACACCCGCTCTTTCCGGATAGCCCGAACAGACAATGACAATTTCTTCCGCTTGCTCCAAATTTGAGGTTGCCGGCAATCTCACTGTTCCATCGGGTAATGAAAAATAACGGACCACCCCTTCTTTTTCAAGGGTTTGAATGATCGCTGTTGCCTTTTGATTCAAAACCTCAAAATTCCAATCTTCTGAAAACATAACTTTATCCTGTTTTTCTTAACTGAGTGTGGTCTTCTTTAAAATCCATTTGCTCAACCTATCACCCCCGTAATCTCACGCTGCTGGGGTAACTGAACGAAGTGCCTTACCTTTTTCAACTGGTTCCAATCCCCATTGAGGGGAGTGAATCAAAAACTTCATCGATTTTTGTTGCGGTTAAAATACGTTCCAACAAAAATTCAATTTCTTCCAAACGATACTGGTTTAGTCGACTTTGATGTATAAACTATAGGCCTGATCTCCAAACTTTTTCCGTAATATAGACATGCATCATAGGTGTTCTGGATTTTTTCTATTTTTAATCATGTACTTAGAGAGACGCCTCATAATTGTCTCTAAAACCGGTAATTCACGGATATTTTTTATCCTTGTTTAACGGGCATTTACGGGCACCCCAAAATCTGGATTTTAACCAACTGATTATAAATAATAAAAATCCCGAACACCTATGAGACATGCATTTAAATAAATTCAGCATGTATATTTTGGATGACCCATTTAATCGACTCATGATTAGGAGTGTCAAAGCTTGCTTTGACCAGAAAAGCCAAAGCTTTTCTTTGAATTTTGCCAAAGCAAGCTTTGGTACTCCACAGTAATTCCAATGAAATTATTTAAATGAACGTCTATAGTCGACCTAATAAAATGATTTCTCCTTCTTCTCGGTCTTTTTAGATACCTTTTTCGATGCCTTTTTCGATGCCTTTTTCGATGCCTTTTTTGATGCCTTTTTCGATGCCTTTTTTGATGCCTTTTTCGATGCCTTCTTCTCGGCCTTTTTCGATACCTTTTTCTAGGGCTTCATAATAGATTTTTGGGAAAAGCAAGGCGGACACGGATTGAACATCGGGATTATCCCTTAAAAAATCTGCGTTGGTATACATATTCGACTCCACGATTCCATAATATTCGGTTAAACGGTAAAAGTACCTGCTGATCTCTTCAAACAGTCCCCGCTCCTGATAAAACTCTGGAAACTGAGATAACACTTTTTCCCGGTCATTGGACAACAAGGTTAACAGCGGATGCTGACTTTGTTTGGTTATTATAAACCGGACCGGACTCATTGTCGATAGCTTAAGCTCATAAATCTCATTTTTTTGGATTTCTACCAGGGACTCCGTTCCTCTGAAAGATTTCAACAGTTGTAACGGTTCATGATGGACCAGCGCGTACAGATTCACTTGTTGTTGATCCAGTTTATGTTTTTTACGATAATTGGAAGCATGACCATATAGCTCCTCTAAAGACGCTCCGACAAACGACTCCCGGTGCGATTTGAAAGAAATCAGATTATGCTCATTCAGCGGTTCAAAGGGGTGAAGGTATTCAGGAGGAGCGATTCTTCTGAATAGAGCCGAATACAGATTCCGGCTTCTACCCGCTCGGCTCGACCACTACGCTGGAGGGCACTGCTCTGGAAAATAAATTCTACGGGAGGCGCTGCACCTGAGAACGACCATTATAGCGACTGATACGCGCCAGTCCGCTATCCACTACATAACGGATGCCTGGAATTGTGATGGAGGTTTCTGCCAGGTTGGTTGCCACAATCACTTTGCGCCGGGAAGTACGCTGGGAAATGCGGTTCTGCTCACTATTGGAAAGTCGGCTGAACAAGGGTAAAAACTCCACCGATTGTTTGGCGTCACTCAAGCCCTCCAACACTTCCCTGATTTCCCGTTCCCCTGGCAGAAACACCAGAATATCGCCTTCCCAAGTGCTCGTGAGCAGTTCATTGATCGTTTGAATCACGGCATCCTCCACGGAAAGTTCGCCTTCATTATCGGTCACATAAACCAATCCAAATCTGAAAACATTAGTTTTGAGAAGATCCTGGTAGGTTGGGGTTTCAGTCCCAACACGACCATCTGTGCGGCGGGGACGAAACCCCGCCCTCACCGTTTATTCCTTACCGAAATGGGCCATCACGGCAAATATTACAGCAGGAAAATATTTTGAGACAGAAAATATCAAAGCCCCAAAATAAAAATCGGATTGAAAAAAAACCTTGCATTAACCATTTTTATTTTGATAAAAACAAAACAGTGTTTTGTTACAAGATAACAACCTCATGAAGGTTATAAGCAGGGTGACCTTCCGGTGAGACTGGGTAACAATCCTCCTTTTTTTATGTATGATGTTCTTTTGAACACATCAAAGGAAAGGAGTCATCATGCAATCCCATCAAAAACCCCCTTTAGAAGAAGTCCTTCGTCAATTTGAAGCCTGGCGTTTACACAAAAGACATTCTCGTGAAAAAATCCCCGAAGTTTTATGGTAAAAGGCATCCTCTTTAATTTCACACTATCCAGTCAGTGTGATAGCCAAAACCCTTAGCTTGAATCATAGTGTTTTCAAACGACGGTTGCAAAAAAAAGAGGTTGTTGCCATGGAAAGGAAGTCCGC
>JBBCAX010000338.1:0-1135 GCA_051382335.1 Deltaproteobacteria bacterium TL4 | reverse complement strand
ACAAAAAATAGCCGCTTATTTCCCAGCTTCTTTTCTCTAAACCAATCAAATATCAAAAATCGCCCAACATTCAAGTTCGCTTCCAATTGGTTCCGAATCTTATCAATCCACTCTTTTTCCCTTCCATCGAGCGCATCGTACACCTTCGCAAATTCAGCGGTTTCTGCGACCTCATTCATGCACCGCACAAGATGTTTGCCCTCTTTAAGGATGATGGAAAAAAACACGGAAAGCGTTCAGGCTAGCGTAGAAGAAAAATGTAAACAAAAAATGCAGCTTAGAATAATTCCAATTGGGACCGTCCCAGGACAGTCTATCGACGAGAAACTAATGAGACTGGGACTATTGATGGCCTTTGCTGTTTAGTTTTTTCAGCTTCGCGAAGAAATCCTTAACCCGCTCGCTTCCCGCAACAACAGCTTTTGGACCAACACGATAATACTTCTTTTCCACAACTGTTCCCCAACTATACTGGCCCTCTTCCTTTCGCACCTCAAGCTCAAACTCGCCAAGCTTAAGACCCTTGCGTAGGTTGTAATAAACATTCTCGCGGGTGCAGGCAGGAAACAGCTCATTGTAAAACTTATGAATTTGATATCCGTACATCGGACCCTCAACAGAAAGCATCTCGACAATATTCTGACGAATCTCGCTCTTAACCGGACGACCACGACTTGCCATCAACATACACCACTGCAAACCAAATTAATAAGCTTTGCATTCATTTTGACACCAAAACAGAAGTCACATGAGTGACCAAATCACGATAATGCCTATTTAAATTATTAAACGCTATACTGCGATTACGGGACTGATAAAAATTCTCAGCGATTACCGCAATCGCCTCAACATCACCATGAATAAGACTCAACTCATCCTCTATATCGGAAAACTGACGGGTCTTGCCGCCAATCACACCTTCCTTCTCATGAGATAATAATAGCCCTACAGCTTTTCTTGCCTTATGAAGCTCATCCAACAATTCATCGCACACTTTCCGCAAACGTTTGCCAACCACCTGCGCCTCGGCAAGCTCAACAGGACCTTTAGCTTCCACAAAATCACTCACATCCAATAAGCCCTGCGCAATAGAACGAACACCCTCACGTATCTTCTCCTCCTCCTCGAAGAGCGT
>JBBCAX010000337.1:0-1029 GCA_051382335.1 Deltaproteobacteria bacterium TL4 | reverse complement strand
AGGAATATTTGCCTTGTTTGGTATTGGGTGTTTAGGTACGTTGCCGATGTACCCCTTAAATCGAAACGACACGAGACCTTCCCATGAAAAAAGCCACTCAAGACAAAATCCATACCCCTCATGATAAGCTCATCAAAACGGTATTTTCTGACACCAGAGAAGCCGCGAGTTTTTTTCAGAGTTATCTGCCCTCGGAGTTGGTGGAAAAACTGAATTGGAATTCGTTGGGATTGATAGACAAAGCGTTTATTGATGAAGAATTCCAAGCCAGTGAATCAGATTTGCTGTTTCAGGTGGAAACCCAAAACACCCAACGTGAAGTGTTCGTTTATTTGCTGTTTGAGCATCAGTCCTCTCCCGACAAATGGCTGCGGTTCCGTTTGCTCAAGTACCTGTGCCGGATTTGGGATAACTCTTTCAAAGAAACACCTGACCAACAAAGGCTTAAAGGGATTATTCCCGTGGTTTTTTATCAAGGAAAGTCAACGTGGAATCATTCCACAGAGTTCTTGGACTTGGTAGAATATGAAGGCTTGAATGACGTTTTTATTCCTCGCTTTACTCACTTTTTGATGGATCAGTCAGGATACAGATTAGAAGATTTTAAAGGGGAGACCAAAGCAAAAATTGCGCAACTGTTGCTACGAACCGCGTTTCACGGTCAAATAACCCAAGCCATCCAGCGCTTTGTGAACTTACTGACTCAAATGGAAGTAAACGAAGGCATCTCGACTTTGAACAATTTGCTCAATATTACTCCTGAATAAAATCAGAGACTTATAAAGTCGTATTAGAATTAATGATAGGTTTAGCCTGAAAAACGGGAAATAATAACCTTGCATTAATGAGTCTACTCCGAAAAGTACGACAATTAACTATCTGAAATAATTGTTAATTTTGCGAAATACTATCTTGACTGCGAGAAATATATTCAGTATATGCTGAGTATGAATTGTTCATTGATACTCTCTTTTTCAACAATAGGTGTGCTGTATGTTTCGCAAAAGTGGACTCAGTCAACAGGAAGAC
>JBBCAX010000336.1:0-31105 GCA_051382335.1 Deltaproteobacteria bacterium TL4 | reverse complement strand
ACTTGATTGGACAGGTTAGAGCCTTTCAATTAATGCTTAAGCAAACTCAGAACTCAAAAGAAGAGTTGATGGCGAAAACAATGGAAGAATTAGAGTTGATGCTTAAGCAACTGAAACAGCAACTATTATAGTGATTATCAGAAGCTCCGCTTCTTCCAGCGAAGCAGGAGCTTCGCCCGCAGAGCGTTACCAAGGTGGACCTTGGTAACGAAAGGTGTTCTGGTACTTTATTTCTTTCTTTATCCCTAAGGACTCAGGATTAAATAGCTCCCGACAACAATTCCACCTTTGACAAAGCGGACACGGGGGATTAAAAAAAAACTGCGGAAGTTATTAAATCCTGAGTCCTAAGCAGTTTATCACACAAAGGATTAGGAGTTTTTATGCAAGACAACGGACTTCGTTTTACTGAAACCGAACGCTTTCCTTCAGGATGGATTGTTCCTATCAAGAGTATCGTCTTTGACAGCGACGCGATCAAAGCGAAACTGCTCGATTTAAGTCAACCCTGCTATGTGGTCCAGGACGGAAATCGTGTGGGTGTCAGCCATGAAGCGATTTTAAGGAGTGGAGCGATGCCTGAGAGCTATTGGGAAGCCCTGGCTTTTGTCGCGCCTTTGCCAATAGAACGGTTGGGTGATGCTCAGTATCAGCAAATATATGGAACTCGGTATGCCTATTATACCGGAGCAATGGCCAATGGGATTGCGTCCGTAAAACAAGTGGTCGCGTTAGGAAAGGCCAAATTCTTAGGCTCCTTTGGGGCAGCGGGTTTAGTTCCAGCTAAGGTGGAAGAAGCCATCAAACAGCTTCAACAAGCTCTTCCTCAAGGACCTTATGCCTTTAACTTGATTCACAGTCCCAGTGAGCCGGCTTTGGAGCAAGGGAGTGTGGATTTGTTTCTCAAGTATCAGGTCCCTGTGGTTGAAGCCTCGGCGTATTTGGATCTGACACCGCAAATTGTTCAATATCGTGCCGCGGGACTGAGTGTGGACGCTCAAGGAACTATCCAAATCAAAAACAAAGTGATTGCCAAAATTTCACGGACGGAAGTTGCCACCAAGTTCATGCAGCCCGCCACAGAAAAATTTCTCAGCCCGTTAGTTCAAAAGGGATTGATCACCAAGCTACAAGCGCAACTGGCTCAACAAGTTCCAATGGCCGATGATATTACAGCGGAAGCGGATTCTGGCGGGCATACCGATAACCGTCCTTTTGTGACACTCCTTCCAACCATCCTTTCTCTACGGGATAAAATTCAGGCACAATATAACTACGCAACCCCTCTTCGTGTGGGTGGTGGTGGTGGGATTGGAACGCCGAATGCCGCCTTGGCCGCTTTCATGATGGGAGCCTCTTATATTGTGACAGGATCCGTCAACCAAGCCTGTATTGAGGCCGGATCTTCAGAGCACACCCGGAAACTTTTGGCACAAGCGGATATGGCGGACGTGACCATGGCGCCTGCCGCGGATATGTTTGAAATGGGCGTAAAACTTCAAGTCCTGAAGCGGGGAACCCTCTTCCCGATGAGAGCGCAAAAATTGTATGAGCTTTATCAAACCTATAATTCCATTGAAGAAATTCCGGCAGCAGAACGTGAAAAAATAGAAAAACAAATTTTCCGCAGCTCTTTAGAGGATATTTGGAAGACCACGGTTGACTATTTTAAAGAGCGGGACCCTCATCAAATTGAACGAACCGAAAATCATCCCAAACGAAAAATGGCCTTGATTTTCAGATGGTATTTGGGACTCTCCTCACGCTGGTCGAATAGTGGTGAAAAAGGACGGGAGATGGATTATCAAATCTGGACAGGCCCCGCAATGGGAGCCTTCAACGCCTGGACTCAAAATTCCTATCTGGCGGATCTCCAAAATCGTAAAGTGGTTGATGTCGCAAAACACCTCATGACAGGAGCTGCTTTTCTCTATCGCATCCAAAACCTTAAACTCCAAGGAGTCCTCTTTTCCACAGCATTAGGAGAATACATTCCCCACCCCTTTGAGTAGGGCGATGAATTGGACACAGATTTTTATGCTTTAATGGATTTTTAAAACCATCCCATCTTGCATGGAATGCTGTGTTTGTATAGCTGTCCAGGAAAGTTTTTTCCCTGGGATCGAGGGCATCTTGCCCTCACCGGAGGGCGGGACGCCCTCGCTCCCAGGACAAAACTTATCTTGAGCACTATAAGAGATTGAAGATTGATGTTTGCGGCAAAGTTCGTTAAAATAAGACCGATCCTGTTGAACAGGAAGCTCCTTAACCTTCTTTCCCCAAGGTACACTGATGTCCCCAGGAATCAAAAATATTGCCTATGGCGTTTCTGACTTTGAGCGCATTCAAAGTGAAAAGCATTACTTTGTCGACAAAACGCGTTTTATCCCGTTGTTGGAAGAAAATCCTTTTATATTCTTTATCCGCCCTCGACGTTTCGGCAAATCCCTGTGGGTTTCCATCCTGGAAACTTATTATGATCTTGCCAAAAAGGAGCAATTTGAAACGTTTTTTCAGGGAACCTGGATTGGCGAGCATCCTACTCAAGAACATAATGCTTACCTGGTACTGACTTTCAATTTTTCAGCAGTGATCGCCGATGTTCAAAAAGTGGAGCAAAGTTTTGAAGAGTATGGCAATCAGGTTCTAGAGTTTTTTGCGCATAAATACGCGTCACTACTGGGAGAGTTGACCTTGGCGCAGATGAAACAATCCTCCACATTTGCTTCCCGATTGAGTGCACTGTTGACAGGGATACGGGAGACCCAATGTTCCCTCTATATTCTGATTGACGAATATGACAACTTTGCCAACACCATTCTCTCCACAGCGGGGAATCACGCCTATCATGATCTGACTCATGGGGAGGGGTTCTTCCGTCATTTTTTTACAGTGCTTAAATCAGGCACCAGCCAGAGTGGTTCCGGCCTAAAACGCTTGTTCATTACAGGGGTTTCTCCCATCACAATGGATGATGTTACCAGCGGCTTCAATATTGGAAGTAATTTGAGTTTGGACGAACGGCTCAATGAAATGGTTGGTTTCACCGAAGCGGAAGTCCGCTTGATGCTGGAGTATTATCAAAGTCATGGTCTGTTTCAGCAGGAGATCGAGGAAACCCTGCACCTCTTTCGGGAGTGGTACAATGGCTATCGCTTTGGTGCCCCGGATCAACCCACGGTCTTCAATACCGACATGGTGCTCTATTTTGTGCAGAAATCCATTCAAGTGGGGCATCCTCCCCGTGATCTGATTGACCCAAACATCCGTATCGACTACGGCAAGTTGAGGCATTTGTTGCTCGTCAACCGTCAACTCAACGGCAATTTTGATCAATTGAAGCTCATCTTGGCAGAACGACAGACCGTCAGTCCCCTCCCCATCAGCTTTCCTCTGGAGCGCTTGAACCAACCGGATAACTTTACCGCTTTGCTGTATTACTTCGGATTGTTGGGTATTGAATCCTCAGAGCATGGACGCTTTCACATGAAGGTGCCCAATTTGACGGTCTGGCACTTGATGTATAGTTATTTACGGGAAGCCTATCTCGATACTGGTACCTTTCGTGCTGAATTTTGGAAACTTGATCCACTACTGCAAGACATGGCCTGGCAAGGAACATGGGAGCCGTTTTTTGATTATTTAGCCAAGGCCATTCAGCAGCAAACGAGTGTGCGTGATTATCTGGAAGGAGAGAAAGTAATTCAGGGTTTCTTGTTGGCGTACCTGCATCTGTGCGATTTTTTTCTGGTGCGTCCTGAGCAGGAACTGAACAAAGGATTTTCAGATCTGTTTCTCGAACCTTTCACAGCCAAGTATCCTGACATGCCTTGGGGGTATCTCATTGAACTCAAATACTTCAAACGGGGAAAACTTTCCAAAACCCAAGTTCAGAAAACTGTCTGTGAGGCCGAACAGCAGTTAAAAAAATATCTCCAGGATGAACGCCTCGCTCACTATGGTCAGCATGTCCGGTTCAAGGGACTGGTGTTGGTTTATCACGGCTGGGAACTCGTCCACCGCAGCGCTGTCGGAGAGTAAAGAGACAACATTTCATGGGGTATTAACCGGAAGGCGTAACGCAGCAATAAACAGGGGATGGTACGTTACGTTTGCAAGCTCACCCACCCACGTTTGTCCCACCTTTGTAAGAAAGTGGTAGAAGGGGACTACGTGCCCCTCACTTTGCCGGGCATGAATCCCGGCCTACCAATTACTTTCATGCTTCGTTGTGAGACTTGTCTCATGAGGGTTAAGTGAGTAAGCGGAATGACATTTAAGTTTGACGTCGATCCCTTTGATTCCAACTCCTTTTGGGGCAATTTTTAGCGATGCTGAACAATAATTTTTCCAAATAATAAAGATAATTCCCAACCATGGCCTTGCCCGTATTTTGAAAAGAGACCGTAATATCTCGGGAGGGGTCCGCCCAAAACAATTGTGTCATAAAACCCATATGCCCAAACGCTTGCCCCGTATGAGGTCCAAACAAGCCAAAAGGATCGTGTCCCAGCATCATCCCAGGACTGTAGCGCATGGGCAGCATGATGTTGGGATCATATCGGAGACTGTTCATTTCCGTTGTTGCATGAACAATGGTCATCGGTTTGAGAAAGCGCTTCCCGTTCAACTCTCCCTTGTTGAGCAGCATTTGAAAAAAGAGTGACATTTCATCAGCGGTGGCAATAATATTTCCGGCAGGAATGATGGCCCGAAAAAATCGCGGGTCATTGGAGGCTTCTACAATCATGTTCCACGGTGCACTGAGTGCTCTTTTTGCCGTTTTAAGAAAAGGAGCCATGAGCAAGCCTCTGGGACCAGTGAAATAATTGATGGCAACCTGATCGATCGCTTCTTCGGGAAGGCCATAATTAAAATAACGAAACCCCAAAGGGTCTTGAAAGGTTTCTTTTAGAAACGCACGGATGTCCTTACCCAAAACCCGACGTATGATCTCGCCAAAAATATAGCCTGTGGTGATTGCGTGATAGAGGACTTCTCTGCCGTGTTGCGTCAACGGTTCGGCTTCATAGAGAAGCTGGAGGATCTTGTCAGAATTTGCCAATAGATTGATATCGACGTCATATTCAATGGCATCATTGGGAACGCCTCCCCTGTGACATAAAAGTTGATAAAGGGTGGTATTTCGTTTTCCGCCTCTGCCGAACTCAGGCAGATAATTGGAAACAGGATCGAGCAAATGAATTTCTCCGCGTTCATCCAACAAATGCATCAGCATTGCGGTAACCACTTTGGAGGCGGAGAAGATACAAATCGGCGTTTTGGGAGTCACCAGAATTTTTTCCGCGTCAGGCGAATCGTCGGGGCCATTGCCTTTCGCATGTCCAATCGCCCGTTTGAGAACAATTTTACCAGAGCGCCTCAAACAAAAGGAAATGGCAGGATAGCTCCGTGTCCGATACACCGCTTCCAAGGCTTTCCAAATCGCATTGACTTGGTTCGCAGTCATCCCCACTTCTTCAGGTTCCACTTCCTCCTCCGAATCATAAGAAGTGACCGTACCGAGATCCTTGGGAATCGTTATAAGTCGATTATCAATCAAACGAAGCATATTTCCTCTTTAATGTAGGGTGTGGATCATAAAAAGTTTTATTTTCATTTCTATCAAGATCCCTTCTTCTGCACCTTTCAAAAAGACAGAAATCAGGTGGACTCAAGGTTCTGAAGAAAAGAACAGGGAATAACCCACTGTAATTTTCCGTCAACGACTTCTGAAGAGACCCTGAATGTTTGCAAAAGTGCGATATCTTCCGGCATAAAAGAGCATCGGTTTGGCGATAAAGTAGGATAACAGGCTTTGAGTTCCAAAGAATGAAGAGGTGCCCATAGCTTCATGTACATTTGAATGTATCCCTTGAGGAGCCTTCCGATATGAAGAAAAATATGAGAATCCGTTCCGCGGGAAGGAATCCATTTGGCAAAGGGCAGTAATTGCTCATAAGCCGTTCGCGCCCATTCCTCAGCAAGTACAGGTTCAATGTGCAACAGCCATTGTTTTTTGGATTCGGTAAATTGTACTAAGGAAAAGTAACTGGATTGAGGAAATTGTTGTTGGATCTGCTCAAAGGACAACACCTCATTTCCTGAGAATTGCACACGGAACGTGGTACCCAGGCATTTTTTAAGATGATTTTGGAAAGGAGTTTGTGAACATTTCGCAATTTTCGTGATTTGTGTGTCTAATTGTTTTGAAAACTTAAAGGGTGAAGTCTGTCTTGTTTTAACAGCTTCAATATCTTCCACAGTAAAGGATAATTCTTCTATAGTATCAGTGTCATTCCCCTTTATTTCGGTGAATGTTTCCTGCAACATATGCTCCAGGATTGTGGGATCCAGGTAAATGTCAGACTGAGTAATCGTGCCATCCTCAGGTTCAGGAATCGTATAAGTGGATGATGCCATAAAGTCCAATTCTTCTTTCTCAAACGCTTGACTCTTCTTCCAGGTTTTGTGCATAGCATACGAAGATAAGGGACTTGAGTCCAAGTTACAATAGTTTTTAAATCTTACCTCAGTCTGTTGAATGAATTAGTTTTCTTTTTTTTATCAAAGGCCTCTGTATCTGAGGCCCAAAAGAGTGATATGCAACAAAAGTTTACGAATCTGGTGGCCATGCAACAGGCTGCCTGTCAGGAATATAAAAACAACGCAATGTTTGGAACGCGTGGACCAGACGGCTATGAATACCTGACTTATGGTGCTTTTGGAATGTTGGTGAATCAATTTCGTGGAGGCTTATCCTCCTTAGGGATAACGCCAGGAGATAAAGTCGCGATAATTGCTCCAAATAGTGTGAAGTGGGCTGTGGGCGCCTATGCCACTTATGGACTGGGCGCACATTATGTTCCACTCTATGAAGCTCAAAATCCGAAGGAGTGGAAGTCTATTCTCAATGAGAGCGGTGCCAGTGTTTTATTGGTCTCCTCGAATCAAATCTATTCACAAGTGAAAGATTACCCTCAATCACTAAAATTTTTGGAGCATGTTGTTCATTTGGATGGGAATGTAAAAAATCCGCTAAGTTATGACGCATTGCTGGCAGTGGGGATTAATAAACCGATACAGGCGAAATTGCCACATCCGAAGGAACCTATAGGCTTGAGTTACACATCCGGAACGACAGGAGAGCCCAAGGCGGTTATTCTCAGTCATGAGACGGTGATGAACAACATCAGCGCCATTCATGACCTATTATCCTTTGACCCTTCGGACCGTAGTCTGTGTCTGTTACCCTGGGCCCATAGCTTTGGGCAAATTGCGGAACTGCACGCGTTGATCTATTGTGGTTTTTCAACCGCATTTGCACAGCCTACCCAAGGAATTATTGAAAATATCGCGGAAGTGCGTCCCACCATCCTCGTCAGCGTACCTCACCTCTTGAATAAGATCTACAATCACCTGCAGACCAAGGTACAGTTAACGGGTTTGGTGACCAGGTATCTGCTAAAAACAGGGATGACCTATGCGGCGATAAAGCGGAGTAGAGGTCATCTGGGATTTTTATCCGGCACCGTTCTTGAAGTTGTGGATCAATTCGTTTTCAGTGAAATCAGAGAACTGTTAGGAGGACAGTTACGCTGTATCGTCAGTGGGGGCGCTCCCCTGGAAAAAAAGATTGCCGAGTTTATTGATAATCTGGGCATCTCCGTTGAGGAATGGTATGGTTTGACAGAAACCGGTCCTCTGGTCACCTCTAATTCGAAGCAAGAACGTCGTGTGGGCTCTGTAGGAAAACCGATCCCTGGCGTTACCCTGAAATTGAAGCCGGTGGTCGTGGAGAAACGGCACAAAATGGGAGAAATCATCATTTATGGTCCGAATGTGATGGTCTGTTATCACAAACAACCTAAATTAACTCAAGAAGCGATTGAAGATGGAGGCTTTCGCACAGGAGACTTGGGGTGGTTTGATCGAGAGGGCTTTCTTCATATCACAGGCCCCCTTAAAGAGCGGTATCCCTTAGCCAATGGGAAATACATCACGCCCTCGCTGATTGAAGAAAAACTCAAACTCAGTCCGTATATTTCAAATGTGATGGTTTATGGTGAAAATCGTAAATTTAACATCGCGCTGATCATCCCGGAGTTGGCACAAGTCAACCTCTATGTCAAAAAACATAAGATTGATTGTGAGGAAAACGAACTTCTGGAGCATGAAAAAATTCTGGATTTGTTTCAAACAGAAATAGCAACATACACCAAGGAATTTAAAAAATTTGAAAGACCCAAAAAATTTGCCTTGACGCCCCAAGAATGGAGTGTTGAAAATGGCATACTGACCCCGACTTTAAAGATAAAACGCCGAGCTGTTTTTCAACGTTTCAAAACCAGAATAGAGCAACTTTACGAAAACAATAATCTTTCAAGACAAGTCCCTTAGGAACCTTTTATGTCTCAAGATCAGGTTTGGACCATCCAGGAAATATTACAGTGGACAACACGCTATTTTGATCAGCATCACATGGATTCTTCCCGCCTGGATGCGGAGCTTCTTTTGGCTCGAATTTGTGGCTGTGAAAGACTGGGGCTGTATCTGAATGCCGATAAACCGCTATCCGATGAAGAACGAACACAGTATCGTGAATTGATTAAAAAGCGCATTGAAGGTGTTCCGGTTGCTTACCTGATCGGGAAAAAAGATTTTTGGACCCTCAGTTTTGAAGTTCAAGAAGGGGTCTTGATCCCCAGACCGGATACCGAAACCTTAGTGGAAGCCGCTTACAAATCCATCAAACAATGGCAGCGAAAATTCCCTGAGCAGCGCTGTTCTATCGTGGATCTCGGAACAGGGACAGGTGCCATCCCTCTCGCTTTATGTTCTGAACTGCGAAATTTAAGTATCATTGGAATCGATATTAGTGAGATCGCGCTGAGTTTCGCGCACAAAAACAGGCAACACTACCATGAATTGCTTGATCCCAGACAAAACGAAGTTCATTTGCTACAAGCGGATCGCTTCAGTGCGTTATCTTTAGAAACACCATTTGACTATATTCTCAGTAATCCTCCCTATATTCCAACTCAAATCATCCCTACGCTTCAAAAAGAAGTCGCGTCCTATGAGCCGAAAATCGCGTTAGATGGCGGAACCGACGGCTTGGACTTCTATCGTTATTTTTCTGAAAAGGGAGAAGCCTACTTAAAGACAGGAGGAAACATGTTTCTCGAAATTGGCGCTGATCAAAAAAATGCACTGGAAACGCTCACCGGTTCGAGTCCCTCCTTAAATTTCGTTGAATGTTTTTTAGATATCCAAAACCTGACCCGGGTCGTGCATTTACAAAAAGTGTGAGTTATGGAATGGCCATAGTTTTGCATCGGTTAGAGTCTAGTGACTCACATCCATGATCTTTTTGACCTTTTTGATCTTTTAATTCCTTGTTGCTCCATGTCTGAAATTTCTCAAGAGTTAGAGGCGTTTTTTATTAAAACAGCCCAAGTCAAAAAAGATTATCCCACGCTCATCATTGATAGTGGCAGCACCCATGTTTTGTATGTTCATACAGGGACAGGTACGCAGCATGAGCAAACCTTTGGAGATTTCAAGACCTACCTCAATCGTCCGTTAAATCAAACTCTTTTATCGACTTTTTCGGAAGCGGAGCAAATCAATGTGCAAAACTGGCTGGATATTTTATCGGATGAAATGCTGGTTGAACTGATGATGCCAGAAGATATTGTAAAAATGGCACCTTCCTATTCAATCACCTGGAGTAATGGCCAAAATTACGAAATGGAATTCAAAGCCATTAGGACTGAAACCACCTACCCCTATGTTTTGATCTGGTTGGAACCTCATGGAGAATCCAAAGAACAGCAACTTGCGGGAAAAATCATTGAACTGATGAAGGAATTGCGCAAACTGCCCAATGAAGTTTTGAATAATTTAAGTGAGTATCTTCCAGAGATGAGTGAGAAGTTGAGTCTGAGTTATTATGCGGAATATTATAATGACCCTGAATTGATTCGACGGATCTCCCGCAATCTTCATGCTTCCAAAGGTACCGTGTTTTTCTTGGGTTTGGGCGTTCTGGGCGAAGCCTGTCATGAGGCCGAGTCGTTATTAGAGGGCTTGCGGGCAAGTTGGAAACCCAGCAATGGCGTTCAACCTATCCGCGAAAACTTGAATCAATTATTTTTATTAACGACACTGACAGAAGGCATTATTACCCGAGTCCAACCTGATTCCATAGAAGGGGAAACGGTTGTGTTGCCTCTAAACGAATACTATCATCTGTTAAAAGACTTTGATCAAATCCGTAGCCTGTTATTAGACTCAGAGAACCCCAAGGTCACTGCAATTCTGGGAAGTTTCCGACATCGGCTCTTGATGATTGACGCGATTCCGCTGTTGACTCTTTTTGAGCGATTCAACAGCTCCGTGGGCAAGCTGGCGAAAGAATTAAAAAAATCGGTTCAATTTATCGCCCGGCCTTTGCCCTATGATGTCTTCTTTCCGAGAGACGTGTTTGAAAGTCTTTGGAATGCTTTTTATCAGGTACTCAAAAACTCAGTAGATCATGGAATCGAAACTCCAGAAATGAGAAGCAGCGTCAATAAGCTGGAAACAGGACAGATTGAGTTCTCTGTCGAGCTCGATTCTGAAAAGTTGGTCTTAAAAATGAAAGACGACGGCGCTGGTATTAACGCCGAGCGAGTCCTGCAAGCCGCTTTAAAACATCAATTAATCACTGAAGCCGAGTTTCTGAACTTGGAAAAAACCAGGGATACCGAAGCGGTTTATCGTTTACTATTACTGCCGAGATTCTCAACCTCCGAAAAGATCACAACGGTTTCAGGACGGGGAATGGGAACCGATGTGATTCAGAAAGAGGTTGAAAAATATGCAGGGAATGTCTCCATTTCGTCCGAGCCAGGTCAATGGACCGAATTTCGAATCACACTCCCTATTCAAAGAAATAACATCCTGGTCCTCTTTCCTTCCTCCCCTTAGAGCGGCATCCTTGAGTTTTAAAATATTTCTTTGCGGGAAGCGCCTTACAACAAAAAGTACGCCACAGATTTAAATCTGTCAACACTCATTTTTTCGAAAACTCAAGTCCATGTTCAAGGCTACATCCTAAGCCACTTTTAAATTACTTCGCCGGATCAACTCTTCTTTCATTGCGGGGGTTAAGTCATTAAAATAGGCGGAGTATCCTGAGACTCTTACCAGGAGATAGGGATATAAATCCGGATTGTCCCGAGCGTCAATCAATACTTGCGGATCCAGGACATTCACCTGCATCTGCATGCCCCCTCTGCGAAAATAGGTTTTAATGAGACTTCCCAGGATGGAAGGTCCGCCTTGACCTCGGAGCGTATGACTGTCAAATTTTACATTAAAATTGACACCATTCGCTGTTTTTGAAAAATCAATACGATTGACTGAATTGAGCAGGGCAGTCGGCCCTTTTTGGTCCATCCCATTGCTTGGAGAAAGTCCCGCGGCAAAGGCTTCTCCCTTTCGTCTACCATCAGGCAAGGTTCCGGTGATCTCTCCAAAATGCTGGTGGCACGTCACAGAATAGATCCCCATCGTGTATTTTCCCCCTCTTGTATTTTCATACCTTGTGATGCGTTGATGAAAGGTATTGATGACATAAAGTGTCCATTGATCCACTTCAGCCTGATCATTCCCAAATTTATCAAGGTTTCGAAAGTACGTAAGCCAGTGCGTCTCTGAAAAATTGTTTTTTAAGTGTGAAACCAATTGTGTTAAAGACAGTTGCTGATCCACAAACACCGCTTTTTCAATGGCGTAAAGCGCGTCTCCTGTATTCGTAGGCGCGACACACTGAACCCCTGAAAAATTATACTGCGCGCCGCCCGCAGTGGAACATTTCCCTGATTCGATGCATCCGTCCAAAAGCATACTGCTCAAGGGCGTTGGATGCAGGGTTTTATTTGCGATTTCAATGGCGTTCAAATCTTTGTGAAGTTTTTGAAACTGGTACTGGAGTTGTGTCTCAAACGCCAATTTAACATCCTCCATGCTTTTCATTTTAGAAACCGGCTGTGTTTTCGCACCTGAACGGATTTGTTTTCCAAAGGGTTTTCCTTCATTTAAAGCAAGTTCCAAAATAATGGGGACATTGACTAAGGCGGCATCCGTGGACGCAAAACTCTTGCCTTGGGAAACAGGTTCAACACAACCAATTCCGGTGTAATTTCTGGCATCTTCAGCCGTATACCCGTTTTGAATCAGGGTTGGGACAATCTGATCATCATTGTACAATGCGGGCGAGTTCCCCCCATTTGAAAGGATCGTGTTGAGATGCTTTACATATTTTGAGGGTGAGTCCGCATGAATCCTCGCATGGTAATTGGGTTGGCGCATTCGTAACTCATCCATCACTTCCAAAAAGATATAAGTGAGTTCATTCACTCCATCCGTACCATCAGGTTTCAAGCCTCCTACCACAACCACCTGTCCATTGAACATTCCGCCATGAACTTTGGTGATTCGCTCTGAAAACACCGGGATAATTTCTGACATTTTGATAGAAAACGCGGCCACGAGTTCCTTGGCCTTTGCGCGAGTTATACGTCCTGTTTGAAGATCTTCCGCATAATAAGGGAAGAGGTATTGATCCATTCTGCCCGGACAAACGGAGTTGTCTAAACTTTCAAGATTGATGGCGATTTGCGCGAAAAATAAGGACTGTAACGCTTCATGAAAGGACGTGGCTCTCTTTCGAGGGACCGTTTTACATACGTGCGCAATGCGTTCCAATTCCTGTTTGCGCTGCGGATTCTGCTCCTTTTTTGCCAAGTTTAAACTTTCATCAGCATAACGTTCCCCAAACTGCGCCAGGCCTTCCGCGATGATTTTGACCCCTTCATAAAAATTCCATGCAGGAGACCGTTTCTTGACTTTTTTTTGGTAAGTGTTGACTTCCGCAAGATAACCGTCTGTCCCCATTTTGAGCAACTTTTCATAATTGGGCGCAATATGAGAAATGCCGGCCGATTCATTGATGAGATAATAATGTGCTTGAAGCTGTTCTGAAATAAGTCTCGCCGTCTTCAACGGGTTTTTGTAGGCCTTTGCCAGCAAAAACCGGGTACTCCAAAAAGGGATGATTTTTAATAATTTTAAGGATTCGAGGGGTGAGATTTTCAAAGGGTTCGTTTGTCTGTGTGAAAATTTAAAAAGATCTTCCAAGGCGGTTATTCCGTGGAGTTCAGGATAAATAGAACCCCCAACCCGTTTCGAAGTATAGTTCCCCACAATCCATTCGTCGGGATGAATGTGAATCGTTTTTTTCTTGAGAACTTGCTTTAGAGCTTCGGCTATTTGAATTGACGCGGGCTTTCTTTGAGGCTTAAACTTTTTAAAATATTGAGTCCAGAGATGCGCTCGCTCCGTACAGATTGCCAGAGGCTCGGTTTGTACCGCGTGCTTCAAACGCATGATACGATCCGCATCATAAGCAAGTTCGGGGTTAATCGTAGATGACAGCATGGATGCCCTCCTTTTTAAAGGTTCGTTGAATGAGTTCCAAATTTTTTATATCCAGACTTTGCAGATGCAGGGGTTTCATCTGCGTGTTTAATCTGGGAATTTTAGATTCCCCCAAGTTATGGTAGGGAAGACAGTGAATGGATTCATAACCTTGGCTTTTGAGCAGTAAGGCCACCGCTTTAAGCGTTTCCGCATCATCATTGATTCCTGGAATCACAGGCATCCGAGGTTGTACCGCAGGAAAAACCTTGGTCAGTTTTTCGAAATTTTCCAATATTTTTTTATTGGATTGCTTTGTGAATTTTTGATGAAGCGTGGCCTTCGTATGTTTTAGGTCAAAATATATCAGATCCAGGTAGGGAAGCAAAGGAGAGATTTTTTGCCATTGAAACAAGCCACTGGTTTCGACAGTGACATGAATGCCCGCTTGCTTCAACAGGGGCAATAATGACGCAAGGAAGGCTGAGTGTATCAAGGGTTCTCCTCCTGAAAAAGTTACGCCGCCTTGAGAATCCTCAAAAAAATCCCGATCTTTAAGGATTTCCTCATATAATTGCTGGACACTCCAGGTTTTCCCAATCAATCTCAAAGCACGAGTATTACAAACGGCAACACACTTCTGACAAGCATTACATTGTTCATAGGAAATGCGTGCGTGCTTTCCCCGGATGATGGCACCTTGGGAACAACTCGCTTCACAGCGATAACATTCTTGACAATATTCTCGATAAAAGGCGATTTCAGGCTGGAGTGATTGTGACTCAGGGTTTTGGCACCAAAGGCACCTTAAGGAACACCCTTTTAAAAAAACAGTAGTTCGAATACCAGGACCGTCATGGAGCGAAAAACGTTGGATATCAAAGATGACTGCGGACTCATTCAAAAGAGGCCTTTATGCTTAAGGAGTGGTAGGCTTATTGATTTTTTTCAGGCACTCTTCACAGGTGACTTGCTCAATCGACCCCGTGTAGATACTGTACCCTTCAGCACGGGACTGCTCAAAAATAACGCGACACAGAGACATATCCTCAACATAGTTTTGTCCCAACATCTCATAACTTCGCTGTTGAGAGGCATTCAATATATGAATCATCGTATCAGGCGAGTTATTCCATTGAAGTAACTGTAAGTTGAGAGGGTCCGTCCATTGCTGGTCTTTTAACTTCATGAATTTTCCACCGGCTTTCAACACTTCCTGAGTAAAATTCCGGGGAACAGCCATCAAGTGAAAGGATTCTTTTTTCATTACTTTTAACCCTATTTGAAATTAACAGCGAAAGTGATTTTTTATCATACCTATGCAGAAGAGGTGCCTTTTTCCTCGCCCTTGAACTATTTGGATCGAAAAATATTTTTGAAATATTGAGTTCTCACCCTAAGGATGGTACGATTGGACCCGATTGATAAAATCAATTTTAGGCCTTTGTGGCTGTTGATGCAAAACCCTCGTATAAAAAGGAAAACAAATGTTATTAAGTTTGCACGTATTTTCAATTGGAACCTTAATTATCGTGGTTGGCGGAATCGCCTTTCGTCTGGGAAAAAATGAAGGAGTCCGGATTACTAAAAACTACTATGAATCCCTGGGAAATAAAAATGGTGAAACCCGGGATTCAAAATCGGAAAAACTGACAAATCCTTAAGAATACTCACGAGATCACTCGCCTGTTTTACTAATTTTAACAATACCACCCTGTAATTGTTAAATTAATAACGTATTTTATCAAAAATAAATATTGTATTTTTGTAATTTATGTGATTATATCTAAATAACGTTATCATTCTTATCCTCTGTCAAGGCTCAACCTTTAGCAACAAAACGAAATGGATACATCAATCATTACAAGGTTTCAGCAGATTATTGATACCTTTGCTGAGAGTAATCGCAGCGAATTTGCCCGGATTACAGGCAAAAAACCGTCACATATTACCGACATCTGCAAGGGCAGAACTTCATTCACGATGCAATATCTGATCACGCTGGCAACCCTGTTTCATATCAATCTGCATTGGCTCTTGTTGGGGGAAGGCAGGATGAAGGAAGAAACCTCGTTAGATGATGCCAACGAATTTATACACGTTCCCTTATATGATGTCCAAGCAAGTGCGGGTTATGGAAGTGTGATCCATAGTGAACAAATTGTCGATCATTTGGCTTTTAAACGCCAGTGGATCACTCATGATTTAGCGACAAATGTCACTCAACTCGCACTCATTACGATCACTGGTGACAGCATGTATCCTACGCTCAGCGATGGTGATTTGGTTTTGGTAGACTTGAGTCAAAGCGACGTCAATCGGGACGGAATCTATCTGCTTCAATTTGATGGCGGCTTGATGGCCAAGCGTATTCAAAAAGATTATGAACAGAACCTTCACGTTATTAGTGATAATAAACTCTACAAGGAATTCGTCATCAACCCTGAGCAGAAAAATCATGCCGAAATCGTAGGAAAAGTGGTTTGGTTCGGACGAAAAGTTTGAGAGCGGGGCTCAATCGCTTTTAAGGTGCAGGCAGTAGTTTAAATATTTATTTTGGAACTTGAGACAACTCAGTCACCGCATTCATGAAGCAAAATTTGATTGGTGAGAATGCTCCTGAAACACGCTGCCCTGGGCAAAAACCGTTTTCCCTTTTTTGAAACGGACATCTGCCTGAATCAAAGCCCCACCGTTACACAGTCGTCCCATTCCAGCAAAGGAACCGAAATATTTGATGGTTTCATATTTCAAATAGATTGAAGGCCCCTTTCCTTCCATTATCCAACGACAGGGAACTTGTATTGTTTCTCCTCGACGATCGCTGACCGATTGTGTTTCCAGAACGTGGTTGCTTAATTTTTGAAGCCAATAGGATTTTCCAGACCGATCAATAAAGACTCCCGACGATAAGACTTCAAGGGAATCATTCCAAGCTTTGCCGAAACCAAGCGCAAAGGTTCCAATTTCCGCCAACGTGCCTAGTTCATAGTGAAAATAACTGATCGGAATTTCTGGTCGTTGGGACATCCAAAGTAAATTTCGCCCCCGACCATGTTCCAAAGAAATCCGCTCATCAATCTCATAAGGACGTCCCCTGATACTCAAGTCGCCCCAGACATTTTCCAAAGGTAGAATAATGTCGATAATGCCGCCCCATTTTTGACCACCAGTGCGTCAAAAAAGCAGAAATCCCGAAATCAAAAGATAACTCATGTGCCGCAATCTTGCAGTGTAAGGAATAGTTGGGCCAAGCGCCTTTGAGTGCATAATCAAAGGAACCATGGAACTCCAAACATGCCTGATGAACGGTGTAATCATGTTTGGTGAAATTCAATGTAACTTGAAGAGGTAAAGGCTTGCCTAAAAGCATCAGGACTAAATACCCTTTAGAATTCAGGGGAGAAGAACACATTTGATCATCAAAACCGGCAATTCCTGTAGGTCCCAGCCATAAATTCAGAAGCAGCAACTTGAGTTCTGCATGTCCTGTAATCGGCAAAATAAGTGTCCTTACATCCCATTCTGAACAATAGTCTGCCGTAAACGCATCTTCTCCTTTAGGCTGTTGAGGGGGTAATTGACATAATCCAGTTCTTGCCGTATGGATTAGCGTGCTTAACGTTTGCTTTATCATGGAGACTCCATAGCGATTTCGTTCCCAGAAAATTCGGAAGGGTTGTGTCCAGGATTATTAATCAACCATCTGTCCATAATGTCTTCATCAGTGGAGACACTCTGCTGCCCTGCATATCACAGTGAGAGTGGTTTCTCAAAGTAAAACAAGAGCCGATATTTCAAATTATAAATTAATAGACAGGGTAAGTAGAGTTTGATATGAATTAACCAGAATAAAAAGGACAACTTGACTCAATTGCCCAATTTAATTTGTTTTATCTTGGCGTTTCATGTGGTAATGTCATCCCTCTGGTGATCCATCATGTTTTACGGAAGTCATGGAAACGTATCGAGGTTACGAGTAATTCCTGAGCGAGGGGACATCGTATAGCTTACGTTGGAAGTAAGTCACGTCTCAAATTTTAATTAAGAAAGAATATCAAGCATGACGATTAAAAAAGAATTAGGGGGAGGGTTTGGCCTTGTATTGGGATTACTGCTTTTGGTCTTTGTTTTGGGCTATCAAATGAGTAATCAGATTATTGAAGAGTATGAGTCTAAAGTGCTGAGCACTTTATCGATCAACGGAAAAGCCAAAGACCTCAGTACCGCTTCCCTTCAAATTCAAACTAACGAAAATAATTTACTGATGCGCAATGATTTGGCGTATGCGGATCAAACCATCGAATATGCGAAACAAGCGATTGAACTGGCACAAGCAATTGGGAATGTGAGTGAAGATCCTCAAATTAAAGAATGGGCACTTCAGTCGGAAACAGAGACGAATGCTTATATTGAAAATTTTAAAGAATTAAGAAAAGCTCTTGAATTTCGAGGTTTGGATGAGAAGTCTGGTGTTCAAGGAACCTTCAACAGTAGGGCAGAGCTGATAGGAGAGGCCAGTCAAAAACATGATGTTTCCAGTATTTATCAGAATTTCATACAAATTCGTAATTTTGAAAAAGGCTATTATTTAACCCAAGATCCAACGTTTATCAATGAGCATCAAAAAGCAATGATGGCTTTTGCTTCACAATTATTTCAGAGTGCCGCCGATAAGGAGGTGAAGAAACAAATTAAAGATCAATTTCGGGACTATAAACAGAGTTGGAGTAATTATGTGGAAGCTCCGAAAAAATTGGCGAGAAAAGAACTCTATCAACAAGTGGACGAAAAAGCCGAAACCCTCACAAAGACCATCAAAGCTTATTACATCCCCGACAGTACCAACGTTTATCTGAGTCTTCGCAAATATGAAAAGGACTTTTTGCTATGGTCTCATAGGGAAGATCTGGGTAAAGTTAATGACATGGTAATACAATATAAATTGATCATTGCAGACACAACTATTGGATCGGAGGTAAAGGCTAAACTCAAAGAGATATTGGATGATTATTATGAGGCTTTACTTCAGTGGAGTGAGGTGATGCTCCGATTGAGAGAGTACATTGCTATTTCAAAACAGCACATCCAGAATACACTTCAACTGACGCAAAAGATTGTCGAACACCAAGAACTTCTGACTCGGGCGGCACAGGACGCCATTAAAGAATACACTAGAAAGGGGCAACTGTGGATGTTGTTTTTTTCCGTATTGGCCTTGATTATCGGCGTGTTGATCGCTTTCTTGATTGTGCGGAATATGGTGGTGTCTTTCAAAGAGTTTATCCGGATTTCTGAGAAAATATCCGCTGGGGATTTGAGAGAACGTGTTGGTATTTTTATTAAAAAGAAAAGTCCACGGTCCTTGATCAGTAATTTCTATAGCTATTCTCAGGAGATCATTCAAATGGCGAGGACTATGGATCATTTGTCAGAAAAATTGGAAGAAACGATTTGGGAAATAACCGAAGATGTTGATATTGTCGTTCACGCTTCACAAGAACTGAATGCTTTTTCTTCAAAAATCGCGACCAACTCCGAGGCCATGGAAAAACAAACTTCTACCATTGCCCTCTTTTCCTCAAAATTATCCAGTAATGTGAATACCATTGCGGCTGCCGCCGAAGAGTCCTCCACTAATGTTCTCACCATTACGGCCACAGTTGAGGAACTGAGCGCGATGATCAATAATATTGCGACAAATTCAGGAAATGCCTCGTCCAATATGGAGGGCATGAGTCTGAATATCGGCCAAATTTCACGTGATATTAATCAAGTGGCCACCTCTATAGAAAAAATGTCCTCTTCTCTGGTCCATGTCTCTGAAAAAACCCAAAATGCCGCCATGATTGCTCAGGTGACAAAAACCAATGTGAGTGCCACCTTGGAAACCATGAATAACTTAGGAGAGAAAGCAAATAATATTGGTAATTTTGTTAAACAAATTGATGATATTTCGGATCAAACCAATATGTTGGCGCTCAATGCCGCGATTGAGGCATCAAAAGCGGGAGAGGCCGGCAGAGGTTTTGAAATTGTGGCGAAAGAAGTTAAAACGCTGGCAGCTCAAACTTCGGCTCTTAACAATGATATCGGAGAGCGCATTGATACGATTCAGCAGTATACTGAAAATGCCTTGTCGCGAACTCAGGCGGTTGTAGACATCATCAATAAGCTTGAAGAAATAATTCATTTTATTTCAGGAGCCATTGGACAGCAAAGTGATGTTTCTACGGAAATCAATCGTTTTGTTGAAGCCATTGCCTCGGCAAGTAATTTGTCGACGCTCAGTATCCGGAAAGCTACGGAAGATATCAAGGAAATCCAGCGGTCAACCGTGGAAGCCTCACACGCATCCCAGGAATCCGCCAGAAACTTATCGGAGGCTTCTTTCGGAGTAAGAGAAGTAGCGCAAACCTCAGCAAAGGTCTCTGTCGAAATTCACAACGTTGACCAAAGTATTCAAGGAATTCAATTTGCTGTGGAGGAAGTCAATGGCGGAGTCTCCTTTATCCTTAACAACGCAAAAGAGCTTTCAAAAATGGCTGAGGCCTTGAAACAAACGATTTCCTATTTTAAGCTGGCAGACAACAAGCAACATTGACACTGTCTCGTTCCAAGGCTCTGCCTTGTAATGCATCCTTTGGAACGAGATAAGGAACATTTTATTTACGGCTCTCCCGCTTTAGACCTGAGGCACTTATTCGGGATACCGCATTGTGACATTCGGTTTTATTTTACAATGACATTGACCGTTGAAAAATTTCGTTCATTGAGATTTCCGCACGAAGATAAGCTTCATCAAAAGCTGTAGCTAAAATGTCAGTGGAAGAGCAGGATTCTTTTTGTTTATTCTCCCATTTTTTTGGTATCAAAATATATTGACCCAAGATATGATCTAACTTCCGCTGGTGTTCCAAAATCATGTTCTCCAACAAATTTTGGTGTTCTGATAACAAGGTAAGTTTATCCTCACTTTGTTTGAGTTCGTACGGAAGAGAAACGTACCTTTGAAGAATATTCAAAAATTTCTCGTGCTCCCATTTCTTTGAAACTAATAGATTGATTCTCCAGCTTTGACCTTTCCACGGGCATAAACCGGTTTTTCTACTAAGGAAGCCTGGGGTTGGTGGTCACCGCAGATTTTCTTCAAGATCTCCCATATCCAGCTTGCGAGTAATACATCACTTCGTTATGAATAGCCAAGCGAAAGTTTCCCACCTGAGTGTTCCTCAGTTTTGTTCAACATATTGATAAAATTTATGAATCATGGCCAAACTGGAAGAACTGTCTCGTGGTGCGGTTGTTAAAGGGATTTTACCGCTATCTCATGTCACCCTGGTGGAGATCAAATGGCATGGGACGGCTGTGGTCGAAATCTTTTACAAGGATGCCACGGGGCAGACGGGAACCCAACTGTTATACCGTGACAACGAACCCACTTTGGAAATTGTGACAAAGGGCAAGCCCTGGAGTTTTGATGCCGATGGAGACAAGCTCCGCCTGGCCTCTGAAGCTCAGCGTATCCGCTTAGCTCATCTATTTGATCCCTACCTGGCCGTTCATACCTCCATGGTCGATCCGCTTCCCCATCAGATCACAGCGGTTTATGGAGAGATGCTCCCCCGTCAGCCCCTTCGGTTTTTGCTTGCTGACGATCCTGGAGCTGGAAAAACCATCATGACAGGGTTATTCATCAAGGAACTCAAGATCCGTGGCGACTTGCAACGATGCCTGATCGTGAGTCCTGGCAACCTGGTGGAACAGTGGCAGGATGAGTTGTATCGCCGTTTTCAACTCCCCTTTGAAATCCTCACCAACGACCGCATTGAAGCCTCACGCACAGGTAATATCTTCACGGAAATCCCCCTGTTGATCGCTCGCCTGGATAAATTGTCCAGAAACGAAGAACTCCAGGAAAAACTGGCTCAGACCGATTGGGATCTGATCGTTTGCGATGAGGCCCATAAAATGTCCGCCACTTATTTCGGAGGGGAGGCCAAGTACACCAAACGCTTCCGTCTGGGGAGAAAGCTGTCGGAAGTGTGCCGTAATTTCCTTCTGCTCACCGCCACGCCTCATAATGGGAAAGAAGCGGATTTTCAGTTGTTCCTGTCCCTGCTGGATGGAGATCGCTTTGAAGGGAAATTCCGTGATGGCGTGCATACCTCCAATGCGTCGGACTTGATGCGCCGTATGGTGAAGGAACAACTTTATAAATTCGATGCCACCCCCTTGTTTCCTGAACGTAAAGCCTACACGGTCCCTTACAAGCTCTCAGAGCTCGAAGCCTCTCTATACAACGACGTCACCGAATATGTCCGGAACGAGTTCAACCGTGTGGAAATGCTGGAGGATGACGGCCGGAAAGGCACTGTCGGCTTTGCATTGACCATCCTTCAACGTCGGTTAGCCTCCTCTCCTGAAGCCATCTATCAATCGCTGAAACGACGACGGGAACGGCTGGAAAGCCGATTACGGGAAACGGAATTGCTGTCCAGAGGTTCAACCGTCAAAGAGGTGTTCCTCAACGAAGACGATATCAACGATCTGGATGAAACTCCCGCCGAGGAATTGGAGGAACTGGAAGAACAGATCATGGATCAGGCCACAGCGGCCCAGACCATTGAGGAATTGAAGATAGAAATAGGCGTTCTCACAGATCTGGAACAACTCGCCATGAAAGTCAAAAGCAGCGGCAAGGATAAAAAATGGGACGAACTGTCCAACCTGCTGCAGGACAACGCCGAAATGTTTGATGCCGCTGGGCATCGGCGGAAGCTGGTTATTTTTACGGAACACAAGGACACACTCAACTATTTGACAGACCGGATTCGTACCCTGCTGGGACAGGTCGATGCGGTCGTGGTGATTCATGGTGGTATCGGACGGGAAGAACGGTTCAAGTCTCAGGAAGCCTTCACTCAGGACAAGTCCGTTCAAATCCTGATTGCTACGGATGCGGCAGGGGAAGGGATCAACCTCCAGCGTGCTCATTTGATGCTGAATTATGACCTCCCATGGAACCCCAACCGTCTGGAACAGCGTTTTGGACGTATTCACCGGATAGGTCAAACCGAAGTCTGCCATTTGTGGAATCTGGTGGCGGCGGAAACCCGTGAAGGCGATGTTTATCTCCGGTTGCTGAAAAAACTGGAGCAGGAGAAAGAAGCTCTGGGCGGAGCCGTGTTCGATGTGCTGGGACTGGCGATTGACGGGGCAGAGTTACGAAAACTCATGATTGAAGCCATCCGTTACGGCAACCAGCCGGAAGTGAGGGAACGGCTGAATCAGACCGTGGAAGGGGCTTTGGATCATCAGAAGCTCCATTCCCTGATTCAGGAACGAGCGTTGGCTCGTGATATGCTGGAGCCGGCCACCATCCAGAAAATCCGTCAGGACATGGAACGAATGGAAGCCCGTCGCCTGCAACCTCATTTCATTGCCGCTTTTTTCAAGGAAGCCTTTCGGTTACTGGGGGGGAGCCTCCATGAGCGGGAGACCAATCGTTTTGAACTCACCCATGTTCCGGCCACGATCCGTCAACGGGATCGCCTGATCGGGCGGGGAGAAGTGGTGCTTCCCCGTTATGAACGCATCTGCTTTGAAAAAGGGCTGATCCATGTTCCTGACAAACCGCCAGCAGCTTTTATCTGTCCAGGCCATCCCCTGTTGGATGCCACCCTTGATCTGGTTCTGGAACGGTATCGTGATCTGATGAAACAGGGGGCCATTCTGGTGGATGACAATGATCCTGAGGAAGAATTACGCATCCTGTTTTACATGGATCATTCCATTCAGGATGGCCGGAGCAATACCGACGGCAGCCGCCGTGTGGTATCCAGGAAACTCCAGTTTGTGGAGTTGAGCATTCCTACCTGGGAGTGTGGGCATCTTGCCCGCATGGAAGGGCGAGACGCCCTCCCTCCTCTCATTCGTGATGCCGGACCCGCCCCCTATCTGGATTACCGACCGTTGCAGGATTCCGAAACACCTTTGATTCGTTCCGTGGTGGAACAGACCCTGTCGTCTCAGGATTGGGAAAATCAGGCCATCAGTTATGTCATTCAGGCACTGGTTCCTGAACATCTCCAGGAAATCAAAAGCTTCAAGGAACCCCTGGTTGAGAAAACCCGTCTTGAGGTTCACAGCCGCCTGACCAAGGAAATCAACTATTGGGACCACCGTGCGGAAGATTTAAAAGCTCAGGAGCGAGCGGGAAAGATCAACGCCAGACTGAATTCAGACAAGGCACGGCAACGGGCAGACGACCTGCAGGCCCGCTTGCAGAAACGCATGACCGAACTGGAACAGGAACGCCAACTCGCTCCCTTGCCTCCAGTGGCCCTGGGGGGCGCCTTGATCATTCCAGGAGGATTGCTGGCCCGACTCCGTGGAGAACGGGAACAAACGCCAGGATTGTACGCTCAGGAACGCCAACGGGTAGAGCAACTCGCCATGCAGGCGGTGATGGCCGCTGAACAACGATTGGGGCATATCCCCAGGGATGTCAGTCAGGAAAAGGTGGGCTATGATATTGAATCGCTGGTTCCTGGGAGCAAGGGCATCCAAACACCTGGGAGCGCAGGCATCTTGCCTGCCTTGCGGTTCCTGGAAGTGAAGGGACGCATCCAGGGAGCCACCACGGTCACGATCACCAAAAACGAAATCCTGACCGCCCTCAACAAACCGGAAAACTGGGTTCTGGCTCTAGTGGAAGTTCCGCTTTCAGAAAACTTTGGACAGACAGACGTCTTTGAGGTTTCTGAGGAGGATGGAGCCTTCAATGCCCATCTCCAGTGTGAGCTGCGTTACGTCTGGAAACCCTTCACCAAAGAACCTGACTTTGGCGTCAACAGCGTGAATTACAACCTGAAAGAATTATGGGAACGGGGAATAGCTCCCAACCTGTAGGTCGGAATAAGGAGCGGAGCGACGATTCCGACAAGCGTATCAACATTATTGAAAAGGTCACCATGCCTGATTTCTTCATCAACTCATTAGAGATCCAAAACTTCCGTGTATTCGAGCATTTAAAAATTGAACGACTCGGCAGAATCAACCTGATTGTCGGCAAAAATAATGTGGGGAAAACGTGTCTTTTAGAAAGTCTAGATTTATATGCGAACAGAGGCAATCCGTTCATATTATGGAACATTTTAAACAATCGAGATGAAACAAATGCAGATAACTTTCCAAACAATCAGAACTTAACTCTTCTAAAACATGTCCGCCATTTATTGCCTAGAAGTTCTCGCTCAGAACAAGATGATATCTTTATTAAGATCAAAGCGACTTCTGAAGAAAACCTGTTTTCCATAGGATTCACTATAGAACAATCCGTGGCAACGATTAGGATTTTTTACGGTAAGCAAGGAAATGTCGCTATTCCTGAATATGAAAACTTTGCACGTGCGGCAGCAATATGGGATCAAAAAAAATTTCAACAAATTCAATGCAGATTTATCCCTGCTCATGGGTCGCATCGACAATTGATGGCAGTCTTATGGGATAGAATTGCCAGTACGGAATTTGAGGAAGATGTAAACAGTTGCCTGCGACTCTTAAACCCTGAAATCCAGCGGGTTAATTTTATTGTAGCGGAAGAGTACAGTACTTCCCGGATTCCTATCGTAAAGATCCAAGGACTAAAAGAGCGGATTCCTTTGAGAAACCTGGGAGAAGGAATGAATCGGCTGTTCGGCATTGCTCTGGCCCTGGTCAATGCCAAAGACGGATGGATTTTGATCGACGAAATCGAAAGCGGTTTTCATTATTCCATCCAGCCGGACGTATGGAAATTCATCTTTGAGGTGGCCGAACGGCTGAACGTCCAGGTGTTTGCCACCACTCACAGTTGGGATTGTATTGATGGTTTCCAAAGAGCCACCCAGGAAAATCCTGAAGTAGACGCTTTGCTTATACGATTAAGACAAAAAAAAGAGAATATTCGTGCTGACCTTTTTGATAGAGATTCATTGAAAATTCTCGTTCGAGATCAACTGGAGGTTCGCTGATGAAAACCTCCTGTATTTTTTTGGTTGAAGGTTTGGATGACAAACATGTCCTCATTCATCTGATCAAACGACATTTTGCAATCATAGAGGATACGCCGCATCAGCAATTGATTTTGAAAGATCAAAATCTAAAAATTCAGATCAAAGATTTGGGTAATGCTGAAACGGTTCTGGAAAGCGTGCCAGAAGCTGTTCAAAGCAATGCTGATGGACTTGTGGGAGTGATTATTGATGCGGATACGGAAGAAAAACATAAGAAGGGTGTAAAGAATCGTTGGCAATCCCTGAAAGACCGTCTAGCCCCACTCGGATATCAATTTCCTGAACAACCGATTCCAGAGGGGAGCATCCTGCAATCCGAAGATTGGGCCACCATGGGAATTTGGATCATGCCCAATAACCAACTTCCTGGCGCACTGGAAGATTTCGTCCGCTTCATGACCCCTGCCGACGATCAACTTTGGCCTCATGCCGAACAGTCCGTTAAAGCCATACGAGAGGTGCAACAACGATTCATTGATGTTGACGTGCGGAAGGCAGAAATCCATACATGGCTGGCTTGGCAGGAAAGACCTGGTACACCAATGGGACAGGCCATTCACGCTCGTTTTTTAGATTCAGATGTTGCTGAAGTGAAACCCTTTATTGACTGGCTGAACCGACTTTTTACCTCACCATCCAACAACGAAACCTTATGACCCAAAAGAAAAAACTGATTGAAGTGGCCTTGCCGCTGGAAGCGATCAATACCGCTTCAGCCCGTGAAAAATCCATTCGGCATGGACACCCTTCGACATTACATTTGTGGTGGGCACGACGCCCCCTGGCGACGTGCCGGGCCGTGTTGTTTGCCTCCCTGGTGGATGACCCTTCCAGCCTGCCGGATCAGTTTCCCACGGAAGAAGCCCAAAATGTGGAACGTCAGCGGTTATTTCGTTTGATCGAAGAACTGGTGCTGTGGGAAAACTCCAACAATGAGGACGTACTCAAGCGAGCACGAAAAGAAATCCTGAAATCCACCGACGGCAACCCACCTCCCGTGCTGGACCCTTTTTGTGGTGGAGGTTCGATTCCGTTGGAAGCCCAGCGTTTGGGGCTGGAAGCTCACGGCAGTGATCTCAATCCGGTAGCCGTCCTCATCACCAAAGCCCTGATTGAAATCCCTCCCAAGTTTGCCGGACAGGCTCCCGTCAACCCTGATTCACGAAAGCAGATGGGGCATGGCGGAAGCTGGCATGGAGCGACAGGGTTGGCGGAAGACATCCGCTACTACGGCCAGTGGATGCGGGATGAAGCTTTTAAAAGGATTGGTCACCTCTACCCCAAAGTCCAGCTTCCCGAAGATCAAGGCGGCGGCGAAGCCACCGTCATCGCCTGGCTCTGGGCCAGAACCGTGGCCAGCCCCAATCCTGCCGCTAAAGGAAATCATGTCCCTCTGGTCCGTTCGTTCTCCCTCTCCACTAAAAAAGGCAAGGAAGCCTGGGTGGAACCCATCCTTGACCATCAGAGCATGACCTATCGCTTTGAGGTACGGTCAGGTACAGGAAAACCTAGAGAAGGAGTTATTGGGAGAAAAGGGGGTACTTGCTTATTGACGGAAAGCCCAATGCCATTTGATTACATTAGGAAAGAGGGAAAAGCAGGTCGTGTCAAAGAAAAACTGATGGCAATTGTTGCTGAAGGCAAATCAGGAAGAGTGTATCTTTCCCCAACGGAAGAACATGAACAGTTGGCATCAAAAGCTAATCCAACATGGATTCCAGAGCATGACCTGCCTCATAATCCAAGAGATTTTAAAACCCCCAACTATGGCATGACATCCTTTGCTGACCTCTTCACCCCCCGTCAACTGGTGGCCCTGACCACCTTCAGCGATCTGGTGGGGGAGGCCAGGGAAAAAGTGAAGGAAGATTACCTGGGAGCGCAGGCGTCCCGCCTGCAAAAGAAAGCGGACGAGACGTCCGCGCTCCCAGGATCGTCTTCCAAGGTACGTTCACGAAAGGCATGGCACTCACGGGGCTATTTGCCCCATTTTGAGGCGGGCGAACAGCCACAGAGCATCACGTTTCGTTTGCGGGATTCCTTACCCCAATCCTTGCTTCAGCAATGGCAGCATGAACTGCAACACCTCTCCGAAGAGGATCGTCAACAAGAGCGCAGGCACCGCATTGAAGAATCGCTGGATCAGGGCATCGGCGAGTGTTGGTTGAAACGTCCTGAAATCGCGGAGATCCTACAAAACGCCTTATTGCATTTTGATGGGATACGTTATCAACTCCATCGCTGGTGCATCATGCCCAATCATGTGCATGTGCTCATCACTCCGTTACACCAGAACAGTTTGTCCGGTATTGTGCATTCCTGGAAATCCTATACGGCGAAAGAAGCCAATCGTCTTCTTCATCGGCAGGGCGCGTTTTGGCAGGAAGAATATTTTGATCGCATGATTCGTAATCAGGAACATTGGAATCGAACGTGCGAGTATATTGAATATAATCCGGTGAAGGCAGGGTTGGTGTCCGAACCTCAGGAATGGAAGTGGAGTAGCACGAGAGAGGAAAAAATGCAGGCGGGACGCCTACGCTCCCAGGGACATTCCTCCCAAGATGAAATCCCCCTGTCCGAAGGCGGAACCGGAGCCACCGCCTACGCCGATGCCGTCGCCACCTATTTGGGGTTTGCTGTGGATAAAGGATCCGATTATTGGTCAGCAGTTTGTAGTTGGAATTCTGGAAGAGATACAATTCGTAACACATTTGGACGCCAAGCCATTCCGATGGTGTGGGATTATGCGGAAGGAAATCCTTTTAGCGATTCAACAGGAAATTTTAGTTCTTGTATAGACTGGATCTGGAAAGTGGTTCAGCAATCCCCAGCAGGAGTCCAGGGAATGGTTCATCAAAAAGATGCCGCGACAGGGTGGAAAAACCTGGGAGCGCAGGCGTCCCGCCTGCAGGAAAAAGCGGACGAGACGTCCGCGCTCCCAGAAAACGCACCTTTGATTTCCACCGACCCACCGTATTATGACAACATCGGTTACGCTGATTTATCGGATTTTTTTTATGTCTGGCTCCGGCGGTCCCTGAACAAGGTACACCCTCAACTGTTCAGCACGATGCTGGTTCCCAAAGCTCCTGAACTGGTTGCCACGCCTTACCGTTTTGGCGGCAACAAGAACAAAGCCCGTCAGTTTTTTGAAGAAGGGTTGGGGCAGGTGTTTCAGCGAGCCAGGGAATCCGCCCATCCTGAATTCCCTTTGACGGTGTACTATGCTTTCAAACAGACAGAAGAATCGGAGAGTGATTTGTCTGGGAGTGAGGGCGTCTCGCCCTCAGGGAGAGCGGGACGCTCTCCCTCCGACAGTTCCGCTTCAACGGGTTGGGAAACCATGCTGGAAGGACTGATTCAGGCAGGGTTTGCCATAGTCGGAACCTGGCCCATGCGAACCGAGAGATCAGCCCGTAGTGTGAGTATTGGTACCAATGCTCTGGCCTCCTCCATTGTGCTGGTGTGTCGTCCCCGTCTGGAAACGGCCCCGATGATTGACCGGCGGGAGTTCATCGCTCAACTCAAACAGGAGATGCCCAAAGCCTTGATCCAGCTTCAATTGGGCAACATCGCTCCTGTGGATCTGGCTCAGGCGTCCATCGGTCCAGGCATGGCCATTTATTCCCGTTACCGGAAGGTGGTGGAAGCCGATGGGAGTCGGATGTCGGTACGGACGGCGTTACAACTCATCAATCAGATGATGGATGAATTCCTGACGGAGCAGGAAGGGGAGTACGAAGCCGACACCCGCTGGGCGTTGTCCTGGTACGAACAGTATGCCTTCAAGGAAGGGCCTTACGGGGAAGCGGAAGTGCTTTCCAAGGCCAAGAACACCAGTGTGTCGGGGGTGGTGGAAGCCGGAATTCTGGAATCCCGCACGGGCAAGGTTCGGTTGCTGAAACGGAACGAACTGCTGAAGGACTGGCTGCCGGAAACCGACAAACGGCTCACCGTCTGGGAAGGGGTGCAGTACCTGATCCGTGAACTGGAACAGAGGGGCGAGTCCGGAGCCGCTGAATTGTTTTCCCATTACGACGCTTCCCTGAAGGAAACCACACGGGAACTGGCCTATCGCCTGTACAACCTCTGTGAACGAAAGGGCTGGGCACAGGAAGCCCTGGCCTACAACACCCTGATCGTGTCCTGGCCAGAAATGGAAAAACTGGCCAGAGACGTGAAACACACGGCACCTGTGCAAGAGGATTTGTTTGGTAGGTCGGAATAAGCGCAGCGATTTCGACAGATTGGTAGGTCGGAATAAGCGCAGCGATTCCGACAGATTGGTAGGTCGGAATAAGCGCAGCGATTCCGACAGATTGGTAGGTCGGAATAAGCGCAGCGATTCCGACAGATTGGTAGGTCGGAATAAGCGCAGCGATTCCGACAGATTGGTAGGTCGGAATAAGCGCAGCGATTCCGACAGATTGGTAGGTCGGAATAAGCGCAGCGATTCCGACAGATTGGTAGGTCGGAATAAGCGCAGCGATTCCGACAGATTGGTAGGTCGGAATAAGCGCAGCGATTCCGACAGATTGGTAGGTCGGAATAAGCGCAGCGATTCCGACAGATTGGTAGGTCGGAATAAGCGCAGCGATTCCGACAGATTGGTAGGTCGGAATAAGCGCAGCGATTCCGACAGATTGGTAGGTCGGAATAAGCGCAGCGATTCCGACAGATTGGTAGGTCGGAATAAGCGCAGCGATTCCGACAGATTGGTAGGTCGGAATAAGCGCAGCGATTCCGACAGATTGGTAGAATAAGTGCAGATTCCGAAAGGAGATAAGGCATGCAATATCGTCGATGGTATCAACAAGGAGGAACTTATTTTTTTACTGTTGTGACACACCAGCGTATTCCGATTTTAACACAACCGGACAATATCAATCGACTGCGTTCTTGCTTTGGAAAAGTAATGACCCGGTATCCATTCCATATTGATGCCATCGTGATTTTGCCAGACCACCTGCATGCCCTATGGAGGATGCCTGAAGGAGATCATAATTTTTCAACACGTTGGCGTCTGGTTAAATCCTGTTTTTCAAAAGGCATTTCAACCCCCGTCAATTCCAGAGGAGAAAAACAGATATGGCAACACCGATTTTGGGAACATTTGATCCGTGATGAAGACGATTGGCGAAGACACATGGATTATATTCATTATAATCCGGTTAAACATGGTTTGGTCAATTCACCAAAAGATTGGCCTTATGGATCATTTGAAAAAATGGTGGCTGAGGGAATTTATCCGGAGAGTTGGGGAAGCCAGATGCCACAAAATATTGAGGAGATGGAGATTGAATAACATGAATGTTGGTTCTGTCGGAATCGCTGCGCTTATTCCGACCTACATTTTGTCTACATCTTGTCGGAATCGCTGCGCTTATTCCGACCTACATTTTATCGACATTGTGTCGGAATCGCTGCGCTTATTCCGACCTACATTTTGTCGACATTGTGTCGGAATCGCTGCGCTTATTCCGACCTACATTTTATCGACATTGTGTCGGAATCGCTGCGCTTATTCCGACCTACATTTTATCGACATTGTGTCGGAATCGCTGCGCTTATTCCGA
>JBBCAX010000335.1:0-21043 GCA_051382335.1 Deltaproteobacteria bacterium TL4 | reverse complement strand
AATTAATGCAAGGTTATTATTTCCCGTTTTTCAGGCCAAACCTATCATTAATTCTAATACGACTTTATAAGTCTCTGATTTTATTCAGGAGTAATATTGAGCAAATTGTTCAAAGTCGAGTAAAAGATAAACACTCAAAACTCAGGTTAAATTAAAGGGGATTGCTTTTTTTGTGGTTTTCTCAGTATAAAATCAGTTGACTGTTTGCATTGCGTTCATAAAATGGAGCGGCTTGCGAAAGCAAGGTAACGTTCGAAAAAAAACTACCCAGACTTTATTTTCACCGAGGAGGATTCATGGAACTCAGAAAGCTAAGCTCTGAGAACACAGCACTTGTGGTTATTGACATTCAGGAACGCCTATTAAAAATCATGGATGAAGCAATTGTGACACAAACCACAAAAAATGTTAATTTGCTCACCAAAATGTTTCATCATTGGAATGCGCCCATTCTGGTCACAGAGCAATACGTCAAGGGCTTAGGCAAAACCAGTCTCTTGATTAAGGAAAATCTCGCTCACGTCACACCTATAGAAAAAATAACGTTCAGTTGTTGCAGTACGGGATCCTTTGACCAGGCCTTGAAGGCTTTGAATAAACCTAATGTGCTGCTGACAGGGATGGAAACTCATATCTGTGTTTTACAAACAGCCCTGGATCTGCTCAAACAAGATTATACGGTCTATGTTCTCATTGATGCCGTACAGTCCTCAACAAAATTAAAATGGAAGTATGGATTAAAACTCATGGAACAGGCAGGGGTGGTCCTTGCGCCAACGGAGACCGTCTTATTTCAATTACTGGGTCAAGCCGCAACAGAGGATTTTAAGATTTTTGTTAATTTACTCAAGCAACAAAATTAAACCATAGGAGCAGGTTATGGACGGAGGTTCTTTAGTAGCAAGTGTTTTGGGAAACCAGGGAGTGTCCTTTATTTTCACACTTTCGGGGGGACATATCGCCCCCATTTTGGTGGGCTGTAAAAATCGGGGGATTCGAGTCATTGACGTTCGTCATGAAGTGAATGCTGTTTTTGCGGCAGACGCGGTAGCTCGGTTGACAGGAATCCCAGGCGTTGCCGTGGTCACAGCGGGACCCGGCGTAACCAATACCGTCACAGCGGTAAAGAATGCTCAAATGGCACAATCTCCGCTGGTTTTATTAGGCGGAGCCAGTGCCACCATGCTGCGAGGACGTGGTTCCTTACAGGATATTGATCAAATGTCTTTGATGAAACCTGCCGTCAAGTGGGCGACCTCGGTAAAGTATGTACGGGATATCGTTCCTGCTTTGGAAGAAGCGTTTCGGAAAGCGCAAGAAGGTGTGCCTGGGCCTGTCTTTGTGGAATTACCCATTGACCTCCTTTATCCCCAGGAGATTGTGAAAGAGTGGTATGGAATTAAAGGCGCGGAAACTGGGGGTGGGAATGTTGTTGGACAAGCCATCCAGTGGTATTTAAAACGACATACCCAGCAACTTTTTGCCGGCCTTGAGAATGTCAGATTGCAAGGGCCATTACCGTTTCATATCCCTGAAGCCATGCAGTCCATTGTTCGAACCACCGCTGATTACATCAACGAAGCGAAACGTCCGGTCCTCCTCATTGGAAGTCAAACGACCTTGAACCCGCTCTCTCTGGACGAGTTGATCGCCGCTATAGAAAAGATAGGTGTGCCTGTTTTTCTGTCCGGAATGGCTCGGGGCTTACTTGGAAAAAATCACCCTCTTCAGTTCAGACATAAACGAAGAAACGCTTTAAAAGAAGCGGATCTGGTGATTTTATCAGGCGTCCCTTGTGATTTTCGTTTAGATTACGGGAATCATATCAACCGCAAAGCGACACTGGTTTCCATCAACCGGGATCCTGTGGTTCTGAATAAAAATCGACGACCGATGCTTGCGGCTTTGGGAGATCCGGCCTCGTTTTTAATTGCGCTTTCCCCTTCAGTCACAACTCCCAAGGAAAAACACACGCAGTGGATGGGGAAATTACAAGAAAGAGAGCAAGAGCGTGAAAATGAAATTGAAGAGCAAGCCCAGGCCCCAACGGATTTGCTGAATCCTTTGAAGGTATGTCGGGCTATCGAAAAACACATGGCGGAGAACAGTCTCATCATTGCGGATGGCGGTGATTTTGTCGCAACGGCGTCTTACGTTCTTCAACCGCGAAAACCGCTTTCATGGTTGGACCCAGGTGTTTTTGGAACACTGGGCGTTGGAGGCGGATTTGCGCTGGGCGCGGCTTTGTGCCGACCTGACGCCGAGATATGGCTCATCTATGGGGATGGTTCTTCCGGATACAGTCTGGCTGAATTTGACACCTTTGTTCGACACGGTTTGAGCGTGATTGCGGTCATTGGGAATGACGCTTGTTGGAGCCAAATTGCCAGAGATCAGGTCGAGGTCTTTAATGATGACGTCGCCTGTGTTTTAAGGCACTCTGATTATCACGTGGTTGCCCAGGGGTTTGGCGGAGAAGGTTTCCTTGTGGACAAGCATGAAAACCTGGAAGAAACCCTTAAAAAAGCCAAATGGTTAGCCAAAAAGAAACGACCCGTTTTGATCAACGCCTTGATTGGAAAATCAGACTTTAGAAAAGGGTCGGTTTCGGTTTAATTTATTAAGGCTTGAAGGTAAATTGGGGTCTGACCCTAACTATAGACGTTCATTTTCTTAATCAATATTTTTCAGCAAAACAAGATATGGTCTATTCAAAGAACTATTTACAAGAAGCGATTGATTATGCCTACACCAATGGTATGGTTAAATACAATTCTGGAAGAGCGTTAATTCATGCCCCTTTTATTTTGTCCCCCTATGGTGTTTCGCAGGGACTTTTGCAAAAGATGATCGCCTTAACGCCCCGGTTTAATCAAATGCTCATAAAAGTTGCAAATGACCGTGAATTTTTGAAACACCACCTCGAACCCGTCGCCAAAACAGATCCCTTCATCGAAACTCTTTTTTCACTTCAGTCCAAAGAAAACACGCAACCCTTACAACTTTTGATTAATCGAAATGATTATTTGCTCTCATTACCTCAAGACAAACTCAGCCTTGAGGCCAAGCAAGTGGAAATCAATACCATTTCCGCCAGTTTCCCTTTTTTGGCGACCCGTGTCCACCAAATGCACCAGGACTTGTATTATAAGGAAAAAATAGGCCATCAACTGCTACTCAATAATCCCCTTAAAGAACTGGTGGACAATATTGCAGAAGCGATCCGGCATTATCATCACCCAGACACTTGCCTTCTGATGGTTGTTCAACCCCATGACAAGAATGTTTTTGATCAACGCGGTATCGAATATGCGTTGTTAAAGTCTCACGGAATTCCCACGATCCGGTTAACACTTGAAGAAGTCGCGGATTACGGAAAACTCAAAGAAGGACACTTAAAAATCAAACCGTATCTCGCCGCAGTCACGTACTTTCGAGCCGCATATAACCCTGAGGATCTGGAGTCCTCCCTGGCATTTAAGGGGCGTCAAATGATAGAATCTTCTTCAAGTATCAAAGTCCCCGATATCGGGATGCAATTGGCCGGTTCAAAGAAAATTCAGCAAGTCTTGACCAATCCCGATCAACTCAGCCGCTATGTTCCAGCCAAAGTGCTTCAAGACGTATTATCGACCTTCGTAGGTCAGTATCAACTGGAAGATCCGGTAAAAACAGCGGACGGAGAAGTCACCGCTATGGAACATGCCTTAAAAGTCCCGGAACGCTACGTCCTTAAACCGCAAAGAGAAGGAGGCGGAAACAATGTTTATGGACAACAAATCCCGGAATTTCTAAAAGCCTTAGCGCCTTCTCAGTATCCAGCCTATATCCTCATGGAGTATATTCCCGCCATGGAACACAAAGCAACCCTCGTTGTTGAGGAACATTCAACAGAAACACAATGCGTCAGCGAAATCGGTCGTTATGGACTATGTTTGGCAGAAAGAGGCCTCGTTTTGAGAAATGAGGATGCGGGATACTTGGTACGAACCAAGGCCGCCCATTTACACGAAGGCGGCGTTTGTGCGGGGTATGCGTGCCTCAACTCCCTATTTTTAGAAACAAACCCCTAACTGATAACTCCTAACTCAAGAGTAAGGCAGGATAAGTGCATAAAAGCTATTTGAAGAAAAGACTATGAGGTTGATTACACGCGCAGATTTTGATGGAATTACTTGTGCCGCGTTACTTAACTTAAGGTGGTTGAGCCTATAACTGAGACACTCTTTGTTCATCCACAGGATATCGGCACTTCAATCATTAGAGTTCTCTTAAAGCGTTATTTTTTCTTTCAACCAGGAGTTTTATTGTGGTTTATGTTGGCGTGGGAATGTCCGTGCGTACCAATACTCAAGAAGCGACTTTAGAGGCATTGCGTGCTGCGATGCATCAGTCGGGACAAACCGAGGTAGGTTGGTGTGTCGTTTTTTTCTCGGCACCTCACCTCCCTTTTGCGAATTCCATCAGAACCATCATTCATGAACAGACCGGATGTTCCTGTATTGCAGGATGCAGCGCCGCAGGTGTTTTATCCAATTATGGAGAAGTGATGGGTGGTCCTGGAATTTGTATCATGATTGCCAGTCCTTCTGAAATTTCAGTAAAAGCGTTTGTCAAGGAACAGACGCATCCCAGTGAGGCCAGTATCTCACAACAGCTCAAAGAAACCATTGAAACCTTTAGCCGAACCTCGCCTCTGGTCTTATTTTTTCCAGATGCCTTCCAGCATCATCCTTATAATTTTCTCAACATGTTCAACTACACTCGTAATAAGCCCTTTGTTTTTGGTGCGGGTGCGAGTGACGACGGGTTATCGCAAACTTCGGTTGAAATAGGGCCGGAGGGCGTTATGAAGAATGCGGCGTCAGGACTCTGCCTGGGCAATGTCTCAAACTTCAGCATGGGTCTGACCCAATCCTGTACTCCGGTTGGAGATCCCCTGTTTATCACTAAGACGGACAGCAATACTTTATTGACTTTAGATACCTTCAGTGCGCTTGAGGTTTACACAACGCTGGCGAGCCAGTTGGGCTTGGAAAGTATAGAAAGCGCCAGTGAGCAATTACTGATCAGTTTCCCTTTAGATCGGGAGAATCCTGAGTTTACAGGAGAAACCTCATTAATTCGCAATATAGGTGGTATTGATGTCGCGTCTCAAGGTTTGATTATTCCCCATCCTGTTGAAGTGGGAAGCCCTATTTCGTTTGTGCTTCGAAGTGCCGCGGCAGCGGAACAGGATATGTGGCAAATGTTACAACGCTTAAAAGCAAAAAACGCTCAAACCCCGACCTTAGGTTTTTATTTTAATTGTGCTTCTCGAGGAGAAGCCTTATATGGATACCGGAATGTGGACACCCAGGCCATTAAAGAAGAGTTGGGAGATTTCCCTTTAATCGGATTTTTTGGTGGTTATGAGATGGCTTCGGTATCACAAGGAGTCCAACTTTACTCCAACTCCGGAGTATTAGTTTTAATTTATCAATAACCAGGCTTTGCTACGAATAATGTTTGACGCTATCTCGATACTTCAACTTTTATGGAACATAAAAAGAAGTCCAAATCCACCTTCCCCCCTGAGTAACAGGCTCTTGTTTTTGAAGTTTGCTGGAAACGCGCTATGTTGCTTAAGCTTCATGGCTTTATTGGGGGGTTGTGGCTATAGCCTGGAAGGGAGCAATCCGGCGCTTCCCTTAAAATCACAAACCCTAGCCATCCTGCCAATACAGAATCAAACCTTTCAAGCGGGTTTGGATACCAGTCTGATTGTTCAGCTAAGAAGTCAATTAAGAAATAACCGGTCCATCCGGTTGGTCTCTCCCGCTGAGGCGGATTTGATCTTACATATCAAACTGACCGCGCTCGATACGGGAACAGAAGTTGTTACCACGGAAGGTCAACAATCTGAGTTTAAATTATCGCTTACAGGCAAAGTTTCGTTGGAACATCAAAAAACAGGGAAGATCTTGTGGGAAATTAGGGTAGTGGCTCAGGATACTATTTTTTACGAAGAAAAAGAACAAGCAACCGGAATCACGTCGTTTACCCTGAATCGCGGAATTGAAGAACTAACCAAAGTGTTTTCTCAAAAAGTCTATGAGCAAATCTTTTATAATTTTTAAACTTGCCATGATTTTAGGAGTTTACAAATAATAAATTGAGAGGTAAAGAGTCTATTAACAGTAGCTAGTTTCCAGCATAATCTCTGACTGAACCTGAAAATGACTGAGTATTCTTATGATAGATGATGCGATTCGATTGCTTAAAAATATTACCAATTTTATTAATCTAAACTTATGTGAACGCACTTTTTTAATCAATCTGTTGGGATGCTTCTTTTTTATTCCATTGATTTTGCTTAGCTATTTTGTAACGCCACCCATGTTTCCTTTTATTTTGCCGATAGGAGGAATGTTATTAGTTCTGGCAATCCTTAATCTGCATGAAGTCCACCAAGGCAAAAAGACCTCTCTGGCTATATATCCTCAGATTATTTTGGTCGTCAGCATCATCGGCGTGGGGACCTCGGCCTTGGGGTCCGTAAGTACAGGAATTGTCGCCTTGTCCATTTTTTTAAGCATTTGCTATTATTTGGTTGCAGGCGTCAAATACGCTATCATTTTAGGCGTGTTGAATTTTTCTGTTCTGACCTCCGTCATGTTCCTGGATTTTATCTATGATTTTCTGCCCTATTACTGGGCCAGGGATTTATCTGAAATAGGGCGTAGCGGTTCTGAAGTCAGAGATATTTTAGGCGTGACCAAACCCGCAAAAGTAATTGTTGAAATGATTTTTGTCAGCACACAATTATTTATTTTATTCATACTCAAGGGCTTTGACAATCAACTGAGCAGAAAAACACTCGACTTGGAAAAAGCTCATTCCATGTTGCAAGAATCAAAAGACTTAAGTGATAGTCTGCTTAAATCATCCCAGGAAAAACAGTATGAACTCCAAAATGCCATCAATGAATTATTAAAATCCCTTTCTGAAGTTGGCGAAGGACATTTAGAGATCGAGATTAAAGATTTTCAGGATCCCTTGTTAAGCCAACTGGCCAATGGCGTACGCAGTATGGTTGAGGAAATACGAATTGTGAGAAAGGAGGACGAAGATTTAAGGTTTAAAGAACAGGAAAAATCTAGCGAGTTAATTAATTCCATCCAGGAATTGTTGGTGGTGGTCAATCAAGTAGGACAAGGCAATTTAAATATTGAAACTCCCGATTTTGGAAATCAAGCCTTAGGACAACTTTCGAATGGTTTGAAAAAAATGATTGAAAATCAAAACAGAAGTCGCAAAGAAGAAGAACGTCATCAACGGGCCTTAGCCCGGACTAATGCCTTGGTTGAAAATGCACCTAACAGCCTGATGATGCTGGATGCCAAAGGGATCGTAAGATACATGAATCCTGCTACAAAAAAATTATTTGCCTCTCTTCAGCGCTATTTATCCATAGATGCGGATTACATCATTGATCGTTCTTATGAAATGCTCATTCACGATAAGCAACTGAGAATCACCCTGCTGGATCCAAGACAACTCCCTTACGCTACTAAAATGCAAATCGGAGATGAGTGGCTTCACCTGGAAGCAACCGCCGTTTATGATGGACATCAGACCTTTTTGGGACCAACCTTAGCCTGGGAGATCATTACCACTGAAAAGAAGCGTAAAGAGCGTGATGAATATATTCAACGTCAGGTCAAAGTGATTTCTCAACAACTTGCCGCGGCAAGTAATGACTTGCTTCATATGAGTGAGCAACTGGCAGCCGGTTCCTATAAAACCTCTCAGGAGACACAATTAGTGGTTGTTGAAGCCAAAGAAATACAGGGCAACATCACTCACATTGCCAATGCTGTCGAAGAAATGGCGAACACCTTAACCTTTAACGAGTCCCTGGTCGCTCAAAGCACGCATATGTCGGGACAAGCCGTCCAATCCTCACAGCGAGCCTCAGAAATCATCACGGCCTTAGGTAAAAGTTCCATGTCCATCGGGATCATTGTCCAACTCATTAACCGGATTGCGCAACAAACGAATATTCTTGCGCTCAATGCAACGATTCAGGCCACAAGGGCTGGAGATGTAGGAAAAGGCTTTGGTGTGGTCGCCCGTGAGGTCAAAGCGTTGGCCCAACAAACATCAGAAGCCACGAAAAAGATATCTTCTCAAGTCAAAGCGATTCAACAGGACTCTCAACTTGCGGTTGAGGCCATTCAAAATGTCAATGACATTATTGAAAAGATGAATGATATTTCCGGAAAAATCTATACGGCGATTGAAGAACAAACGCATACAACGCATGACATCACCAGCCGAATGGGTGAAGCCTCCAAGAGTACCAAAGCAATTACGAGTCATATTGATGAAGTGGCGCATACCGCGGAAAAAACGCAGCAGGGTTCTGAAAAAGGACGTGAAGCGGTAGTCGTGGTTGGAAATATTGTAGGGAATTTGAATGCGCTTGTAACGGAAATCACCTAATTTAAAAAAGCTTTTCACGACCAAGACTTCATGCTAGTCTGGTAGGGTTAAAACGTCAAGTCACGGCGAGTTATCTTTGTTCGGATAATCCCGCAATCTGCAGAATCCGATTTGAGTTACATGAAGCTGATCTTTCAGTGATTGTCACTTCAGATTATAACACTTACAGTTTATTTAAAAGGGAGAGAGTATGGATGGAGTTGAGCCTGAGTTTTTTAGAGCACAGTTGCTTCAAATGAAAAGCCGTATTCTTGGAGAAACCGTATCTACCGTTCATGATATGCAAAATGAGAGTACCTTGTTCCCGGATCCGACCGATCGCGCAAGTCTCGAAAGTGAGCATATCACCAGCTTAAGAATCAGAGATCGTGAGCGAAAACTGCTTGGAAAAATTGATGAGGCTTTGGACCGTATAGACAATGGAAGCTTTGGTCAATGTGAAGAATGCGGGGAGCCCATCAGTACAGAACGCTTAATGATTCGCCCTGTCACTACTTATTGTATCAGTTGTAAAAACGAGCAAGAAGCTTTCGAAAAACGGTCAAAGTAACTATGGGTTTGGGTAGATTTTTAAGGTTACTCAAGGCTAAAGAGTTGAGGTTGTTGGGTGGTGGTATCATAAATCATGAACGTGCCGGCCTTTCCGAATCCATTGGCGGTTCCCGGATTTAAATAGCGTGTTTGTCCGATCATCTGATCTTCCACCTGATGCGTGTGCCCGCAGATGACTACATCATAACGACCGCAATGGATCAGAGCGTTTTTTAGCGGCTCTTCAGTCCCGTGATAAACAGCGAAAGAGACCCCTTCTTCTTCAAAAGTGTAGCAATCCCCCTTGAGTTCTCCGGCTTGTTGCTGAATTACCTTCAACATTCGAAAAGCGTCCCCATCATTATTTCCAAATATTCCGATCAGTTTAATCCCTTCAAAGGCTTTGATTGCCGCGGGGCTAACAAAATCTCCGGCATGGATTACATACGAAACCTGATGCTCCTTGAAGAGACTCACCGCTTTTTTGATGTGTTCCAAATGATCATGAGTATCCGAGATTAATCCTATTTTCATACGACCTTTAGAGGTTATTGGTTAAAAAGTTTGCTCATAATCAAATGATTTCCACGGCCTTGCCAAGAGACTTTTTCCATATACTGTCGAATTAAAAAAAGACCTCGTCCTGTTGACGAAAAAAAACTGCTGGGATCTGTAGGATCGGGAAGATTCTCGTAATTAAAGCCTTTGCCTTGATCAATAATTTCCAAACGACACTCATTTTTATTCAGAAAGCCTAATATTTTAACCACTTTGTTTGCGAATTCAGGCATGGCTTCACGTTCATGGACTAAATCAAAGAACGCTTCCATCGACTCTTCTTTCAACTCGGAAGAAATCTCCAGGTTTCCATGCACAATCGCGTTCATCAAGGATTCACTCAAACAAACACTGATTTGAAAATGATTGATATTAAACAGTTGGAAAATAGGTTGGTATTGATTTTGAAGACGAAAGATGACCATATCAATCAACGAGGTTTGACTGGGAATCGTAATTTCCACTTTTTCTTCATAGAAATTCATGGAGTCCTTCTGCTTTTGCAAAGGAATACGCATCAATTTGAGTTTTGCCAGAATAGCCGTGAGTTGATTGAACTTGAAGGGCTTGGTAACAAATTCAAAGGCGCCATACTTCAAGGCTTGAATCGCAACGTCCAAATCGCCATGCCCCGTCATGACAATGATCGGAACTTCATAACTGCCATCACGAATTCTCTGAATCATCTCCAGACCACCGAGTACAGGCATTTTGATATCTGTAACAATGACGTCAAAGGTATCACTTGCCGCAGAAAATATTTGCCATCCTTCCTCTCCGTTATTTGCGGTTTGAACGGTGTATCCGTGCTTATGCAGATGACGCGAATACGCATCGCAAATTTCTGCTTCATCATCGATAAATAAAATATTCATAAACGCCCTTTAGCCGATTGAGTAGTCCAAGGTTGGCAACTCAATTCGGAAGGTTGTTCCCTTATTGAGTTTGCTTTTCACAGAAATCTTCCCTTGATGATGTTTGATGATTTGATAACTGATTGATAATCCAAGTCCCATCCCTTGTCCAACGTCCTTCGTGGTAAAAAAAGGATCAAAAATCTTGTACCTTATTTCTTCAGGAATGCCTGTGCCTGTATCTTCTATTTCTATAACAATAGTGCTGTTTTTCATAAAACTTCGAACGGTGAGCTCTTTACGTTCTGAGCGTTCCATAGCGTCACGAGCATTCACAATTATATTGGTGAGCACTTGCTCCAATTGGTTTTTGTTACAGGTGATATCGGGAAGACTCCGGCTCAGTTCTTTGTTCACCGTGATATTTTTCAAGCGCAACTGTTCATTGATCAGAATGAAGGACTCTTCAATGATGGCATTGAGTTGATGGACCTGTAAATCACTTGAGGATTTTCTGCCAAAATTTCTCAAATGATTGGTAATGACGGATGCCCGAACAACCTGTCCCTCAATTTTTTCCAAGTCTACAAGCGATTGCTTGGGTGCCAGTGTTTTTAGATCTTCTTTTAGCAGTTCTACCAAAGAATTGATAATGGTCAAAGGTTGGTTCAATTCATGCGCGATTCCTGCGGCCATTTCTCCTAACGAAACCATTTTGGCGGATTGGACCAATTGAATATGCGTGGATTTTAACTCTTCATGAGCCTTTTGTAAATCATTAAAAGTCGTTTGTAGCTGTTCTTTGGTCTTTGTCAGCAAACGGTTGGTTTCTTCATATTTTTTGGCTTTATGGGTAGTGAGGGAGAGCTTTTCAGTCATAATCATGGCAAACATACGATAAAGAACATCATCTAAACTCTCTTTATCAACATTCGTATATCCGCCAATGAATTTGGAATGAATCGTGAAAACTTTGACTCGGGTTTCCGCAATGACTGAGGCAGAACAGGGTTTGTCACTGATGATACTCATTTCTCCAAAAATATCGCCCCGCCTTTGAAGTTTCAGAATCAACTCATTCCCTGCATAGATGCCGACGATGCCTCTGAGTAAAAAATTAACCTTATGGTTGGGCTCTCCTTCAACGAGAATTTTATCGCCTGGCTCATAGTCTTCAAGCTCAGAGACGGGAGCCAATTGAGTGATATAATCATTATTCAAGTGACTGAATAAACGAAATTCTTTTAAGCAATCGACAATCTCCTGATTTTCATCAAAAAGTTTCTGGTCAAAAACACTCTCCATGCAACTCCCTAAAATTCACAATTCTGGTTTGCTTCAATATGGTAACAATTTACTATCTTTAGGTTCTGTTACAGAATAACTAACTTCTTATAACAAATAGAGAGGATGCATGACAACAGGTATTTGGACAAAACGATGAAAAAGCCTTAAGTTTATTGATTGATGTTTTGACATATCCTTTTAGAACCGATAAAACTGATTTAGTCTTTTTAAAATACTTGTCAAGTTGTACTGGTTGTTTGTTATTTGTTATCACCATCGTCCATTTGTTGTTTTAATAAGTGAACCGCTAATTAAAGTAGAAAAATGAAAGCATCTTTCATCAACAGGGGAATCACCGTTTTCATCGTCCTTTGCTGCTGGACACAACTGGGTTCGGCACAAGACAAAGAAAATTTCCGCAGACGTGTTTATCAGAAAGCTCAGAAATTTACTGAAGCAGATGTTCAGACAGAGATTGAATTTGGCCGAAATTTAGCGGCCCGAATCCTTGGAAAATATAAAACAGTCCAAGATGCCCAATTGGCACGGTATGTGGCGTTACTTGGCAATGGACTTGCGGCACAAACCGGACGCCCTGAGCTGAAGTATTATTTTGCTGTTTTGGATGCCGACGAGGTCAATGCTTATGCGTGTCCAGGGGGCTATATATTCATTACGAGAGGGGCTCTGCAACGTATGAGCAATGAAGCGCAACTCGCTGGAGTTTTGGCCCATGAAATTACCCATATCGATCATCGTCATGTGGTCAATAAATTGGGAATAAAGGGCAAGGATCAATCCTTGTCTTCCGCCTTTGCCAGCCTGATCAGTGGAGCCACAGGCTCAGTACGGGTCCTCATGGACCAACTGTCCGATAAGGCGCTGAATATGCTGTTTGAAGAAGGCGTTGACAAGCAAGACGAGAGAGATGCGGATTCAGCGGCAATTGAAATGATGGCCACTTTGGGTTATGACGTCGTCAGTTATAGAAATTATATTGAGAGTTTAAAAAATCTCAACGCTGAGGGCGACGGTAAAGTCTTGTCTAAAACACACCCCTCCGTCAAAGAGCGGGTTCAATATATCGATCAACGTGTAGCTGAATTATCTCTGAAAGAGATTCCAGGCAAAACCAACCAGCAGAGGTTCAAAGATTATGTTAAACTTTAAAAACACAGGCTTAGGGGCACTTCTATTCTTGGTGGGATTGAACGTGTCCGTACAAGCGGGGCCGCAGGATTATTATAAAAATATATTGGTGGGTGATCGGGCCGCGACCATGGGCGGTGCCTATGTCGCGATTTCTGATGATGCGTCTGCGGGATACTACAACCCGTCAGGGATGGTTTTTGCCTATGGAAGTACCGTCTCTGGAAGTGCCATCGCCAATCATCAAACTCAATTAAAGTATAAAAATGTTTTTGGCGATAAAGACTGGGACAGGGAGAGTGAAGCCTCCTTACCTAACTTTTTTGGACTCGTCCAAAAAGTAGGCCGTCATGCTTTTGGATTTTCATACATTGTTCCCGAATCAGTGATTGAGAATCAGGATCAGATTTTTAAGAATGTCAAAACGCCAAAGGGATTTAGAGATCAATACGCGGTCAATGTCCACACGGAGGACACACAATACCTTGTCGGCCCTTCCTATGCTTTTAAGGTCAATGACAAGTTTTCCCTAGGTCTAACCCTTTACTCCTTCATTCGCCAAGTCCGTTTACAGCAATATCAATATGTGGAATTGAACAGCATTTTCGTCTCAGATTATTATAACTTGGAAGCCCATGAATCTGGCCTTACCCAAAAAGTTGGCGTTCAATATAGCCCTATTGACCAGATTTCGCTGGGACTTACGGTGACACAAACTGGACTGAACAGTTCGAAAACAAAACTCCAGCAGGTTTCAGTGTTTCCTTTGATCATCAACAGCAATGTAGTGGAATCCTCCCAGGTTTACGAAGCGAGTAGTGACGAAAAACGTGAATTTCCCCTGCAGATCTCGATGGGGGTCGCTTACTTTCACTCACCTTTCGTCCTGGTTGCCGCCGACATTGATTTTTTTCAGCAGCGTGATGACACTTTAGAAGATGTGATCAACCTCTCCTTGGGAACTGAATTTTTTATAGATGACACCAATGCTTTTAGAATGGGTTTGTTTACCAACAATACGAATCAACCGGAAATTTCGAAATCCAGAACAGGGAACAACGAGCATTTGGATATGAATGGCTTTTCCTTGGGATATTCCTCCTATTCAAAAACGTCCTCTGTGACCTTGGGTCTGATTTATTCCCAAGGACAAGGAGATGCGCAAATTTTTGGAGACCCTAAAATTATTAAGGATTTTGAACGAGAGTCCACGACGATGCTGCTCTCGGCGAGTTATTCTTATTGAGAATTTTTTTGGAGTTCACGGATGAACCATTTTTCCATTGAAATTCTGCCCGATGGTCTTTGTAAACTGGCTGGAAAGATTTCAGAATACACCGATTTATCCTCTGTAGTGAATCAAGTGGTGAACCTTGTAATTTTTGATCTGAAAGGCGTTACCGCTATTAATTCGGTAGGTTTGAAAGTTTGGGTCAAGATGTTGACGGAATTAAGAAACAAGGGGATTTCTATTGAATATCAAAATTGCTCTGAAAAATTCATGCTGCAATTTATGCTTAATCCGGTTTTGACTCATCACATCAAAATTCATTCTTTTTACATTACCTTCGTCTGCGATTCATGCTTACATGAAACGCAACACCTCTTGCATCGAGAGGAGATTGATTTAACTCGACTCCCTACCATTCCGTGTCCTGAATGTGGAGAAACAATGAGTCTTGCCGAAGAGGAAGAGTTAGATTTTTTAGAATGGCAATGAAATTGATATTCAAAAGTTTACTCACCCTGCTGATTCTGCCTTCCTTCCTGGTACTTCCTGCGGCAATACCCGTGAATGAAATCATGTTCGTAGTTCCGCCTTTAGGCGGTAAGCCTTGCAGAAAAGCCGCCTAAAGGCGGAACTACGAACTTTTCACAATGACTTTAGAAAAAATCGCTATAATTTTATAAGTGGCTGTAATTAAAATACTTATTATTATTTTCCCAATTTCATTCACGGGTATTGGTCTCTGGAGACAGAGCCTCAAGAGATGCATTCCGTGGAAGAGCCACGGAACGAGTTTAAATTGTACGGTTTGGTAGAGGACGTGAATTCCAACGGTGAGATGTTTAGTATCAAGCAGCTAAAAAACCCACTTCAAGCATCGAAGGATCACAACGCAGAAACCATCAAAAATCATATCAGGGATGCAGCGTTAGCTTTCTATGGGGATCAATTTATTGAAGACGATGTTACCTTGATTGTAGCCAAAATTAAATAACGATCCAGGAATTTATCTTGATATAACTTTTGAATAATTCTAATGACTGGGTAGAAGTGGGCTTTAAGATGAAAATGGCAGATGGGAAGAATCAGTTCGAAGTTTTTGTTTATAAGGACGCAATGCAGCAAGGCATTCAAATACAAAAAGGAAATCGAGGAAGTTTATATCTGTGCTCCGGGTACATCAATGAATACTTGGACATGAGCGCTATCCTCGACGATGATAATGAGCTCATAATCTTGGACTTAAGGGGAATTAAACGTATTAATTCCATCGGAACTAATATTTGGATTGAGGCCCTACAAACGTTGTTGAAGCAAGGAAAACGGATAGAATACCACAACTGCTCCATCTTTTTTATGGATCAATGCCATATGGTTCGTAATCTTTGTGATGGGATTTACATTCACTCTTTTGAAATAGAGTTGGTCTGCGATGAATGCGACCTCAATGAAACCCTGATCATCAATGCCTCAAGTCTTGATAGAAATAGCCCGATCCCGGAACATTCATGTCAGAACTGTGGTAAAAACATGATTCCTGAGAATTTAGATTTTTTTGATTTTTTAAAAACGAATTCTTAACTCCATTTTTCCGTCGTTGCGCCTCATTTAGGTTTTGAATTACAACAAACATTCATTTCTAAGCCAAAATTGAATTTCCCTATCCTGTAAAAGCGGTCCCACCTCTTCAAGGATGCGGGCATTGTAATTTCCGAGCCATTGGCGTTCTTCCAATCCCAGTAATGTCAAATCAATGAGTTTACGGGCAAAAGGTATTAACGTTAAGGCCTCAAAACAAAGCCATTTTTTTTGTTCAGGATGAGTGGGAAGGTTTTCAGGGTGAGTGACCACATATAAATTTTCCAAACGAATTCCCCCCCACCCCTCTTCATAATATCCCGGTTCAATAGAAAGCACCATTTGAGGTTGGATCGTAACCTCAACGGCAGACGGAGAAATTCGTTGCGGTCCTTCATGGACACTTAAAAAGGCGCCAACACCATGGCCTGTCCCATGCCCAAAATCCAGGCCTTGGTTCCACAACGTGGACCGGGTAATCGCGTCCAGGGCAACACCTTTAGTCCCCTCAGGAAATATTTGTCGCGCAAGGCTGATGTGCGCTTTAAGAATGTAGGTATAGAGTCTTCTTTGTTTTTCGTCAGCATCGCCCAAAATGAATGTCCTTGTGTCATCCGTTGTTCCGCCCAAGTACTGAATTCCAGAGTCCAGGAGTAATAACTGATCCGCCTTAAGAAAAACGTTTTCATCCGGATTTGAATAATGCACAATGGCAGCGTTTTTACCGAAGGCGGCAATGGTTTCAAAACTTAAATCAACAAAATTTTCCTCTGTTGCGTCTTCCTCAGATAGCCAGGTTGAAACCATTTTTTCCGAAATCGCTGTTCCTTGCGCCATGGCTTTTTCCAGACGGTACATACATCTGATTTTGGCACAGGCCGCATGTAAGTGCGCTTTTCGAATTCCCTGAAGTTCTGTATCGTTTTTCAAGGCCTTCATCAAAACAAGTGGATTCTGAGACTCAAGCAACGTGTGCTTTTCCTGAAAAATGAGACGCGTTCCCATGGTCGTTTTTTCAGCATCAATCCATATTTTTAGATTTTTGTCTGTTTGCGCGAGGCTTTGAAGTTTCTCAGAATAGCTTGCATACCCTTGAAACTGCCACTCGGGCATTTGATTTTCCAGGTTAGCGGGAAGGGTTTCCTTATGACAAAAGCAAAGCGCCTCCTCCCTTAAAATCAGAGCATACGCTTCAAAAAAAGGATTATAGGCGATATCGTGTCCTCTTAAATTCAGCAACCACGCAATATCGTCCAAACTCGTCAATATCAGCAAGTCCACCTCTTGTTCTTTCATTTTTTGACGGACACGGTCTAGTTTCTTTTGCTGAGATTCTCCTGTAATGGCTAAGTCCAGTGAAAATATTTCCTTAAAGGAGCGTTGCTGATTATTGTCACAAGACGCGTCAACCCAATTCGGTGTGAGGGGAACCAGGACAGATTCAGGGCGAGTTAGGGCTTCCTTGAATTTTTTAAAAGCGGCACCGCTCATCACAAAGGGATCAACGCCTACTTTCAGGGATCCGTTTCCTTGTTCTTGCTGTGCAAGCCACTTTTCAGGGGTGAGAACTTTTGGCTGTCCGAGTTTATGAACCTCAAAAAAATCCGAATTGGTTTCTTGATCCGCCTGAATATGATAACGAGAATCAACAAACAATTGGTGTTTTCCTTGAAGACAAAGGATGACCATACCCGCCGAGCCCGAGAAACCTGAAATGGTTTTCAACCGCTGATGCTGTTCGGGTAAATATTCGTTAAGATGTTCATCTGTAGACGGAACAAGGTAATACGAAATCCCCTGCGTGGTCATCAGGGTTTTGATTCTATTTAACTTTTCTGAGTTTTCCATAGGACACAAAAGGCCATGAGTTTAGTTTTCTTCGTGAAATCCAGTCGCTTGAGGCAAATAACCATATTTTTGGCATAAATTGGCAATATCCAGGATTAAGCCAATGCTGCCATCTCCCAAAATGGCGCAACCGGAAATATAAGGCGCATTTCCTAGTATCCAATGTTTTTAACAGTATTCATGGGGTATTTGCCACAGAGACGCAGAGAATGAATATTAAATGACAAAATCTCTGAGTTTCTCTAAAAAATGGCGATGTTTTTACAATGGCCTAACCAGAGGCTTTCATAATTTTGAGAAAACAGAGAATATTTATAACCTCTCCGTGGCTCTGCGGCTGAACGGTTACAATTCTTCGCAAAAGCCCAAAGGCATTGAGCTTTTGCACATTGCAAATCAACGATACCAACGTTATGTGCTGGTAATTTCACCAGGTTCAGGCACGGGTAAGTTGGTAAAACGCTGATAACTCAAATAATGAGCTTTAAACTCACATCATTCAATTTGTTGGCAAGCTCTTCGACCGTGGTTTTTCCAAAAAGATTTCTTAGATCTTTCTTAATAAGAATTGATTTTTCATGAAGAGGACATGGTGTTTTATCACTGCAGGCGGCTAAACCCAAAGTACAATCAGAAAACGCTTCTTTCCCATCGATAATCTCAATGATTTCCAGGATGGTTACCTTACTGGGGTGCATTGCCAGCAAAACACCGCCTTTGGGACCTCGTGAGGATTCAAGGATATTACGTCGAGTGAGTTTTTGAAGAATTTTAGTTAAAAAATGGAAAGAAATTTCAAGTTTATCGGAAATATGTTGAATAGATACATAATCTTGTCTTTTTAAGGAAGCAAGATAGATAACAGCTCTTACCCCATAACTACAACTTTTTGAAAGCATTTTTGATCCTATTTACGTTGAGGATTAATAAAAATAAAGCCTCCTGCCAGTGATCAGCTTCTATTTTATCGAACTCCCCCCACTCATTTCTACGTTTTCCCCTCTGACACCTACCTAGCAGGACCCTACGTATTCGATAAAAATGAACCAACCCAGGTAGAAAGAACACATTACGTCACGTTTTTCCCCTCTTTTCTTGATCATGTCAGGAAAAAAACCGCTTTACCAGTAAAACATCACCATCAACAGGTTTTACTAAGCAATCCAAGATTGCTTAGCAAGCTTTTGACTTTAAAGTTTTAAAACAAACGATTCATTGGCTTCAGCTTACCTGAAATTTTCAACGTGTCAATACATCAACAAGATATAATACTCCGCATACTATAAGCATTAAAATAATCAACACTTTTTTACTGGAAACCGAATTTTAACGTGAAAATTCTTTTAGCGGGGTTGAAAAGTTGGGATCCCGGAGCGCCTCTTCCAAAGTTTCATAGATTTTGATCAATTCTGTCAAACTTGTCATGTTGATCAAACGAGTCAAACGATTGTTTAAGTTGGATAAGGCCAGTATTCCTTCACGTCTATGCGCAATTTTCCATAAGAAAATCATCACCCCAATTCCCGAAGAGTCAATAAAGTCGACATCCGTCATATTGACGAGAAAGTTTTTTGTAGACTCCTCCTCTATGAATCGGTGCACATAATCACGAAACGCTTGAACTTGATCCAAGGTAATGTTCCCTTGAACTTCAATAACACAGATTTGATCATGAAACTGATGGGAAATAAACATAAGGAATATATTAGTGGTATGGAGCAAATACTAGGTGGTTGTCCGAGAATGAATGTAGGGTGTGTTTAAGCGAAGCGAGCGCACCAAAAAGCTTGCTGTCCTCTTATTTTTGGTGCGCTCGCTTCGTTTAAGCGGCACCCTACTTAATGCTCAACTTCTATTCTCGGACAGTCTCCTAGGGAAACAAACAAAGCACGACGACCTTAATTAAAGGTATTAATGGGAACAGGACAAGATTGCAAGTTTTTCTTTGAACAGATGAAAATACCGGAGACGTATCCCAGAATCACGCGATTGTTGTTTTGATTTGATGGATCAACTCATCTTTTTCATGCCATAAGGAATTGACCCAATTTTTAAAGGGCTCATGTATTTTCTCGCTGCTATCACCTTGCTTGAATTGTCCAGGAATGGAAATCATTTCGGCACGAACTACAATTTTTTTACTCTGTCCACAGAGAAACGTCCAAAAACCTTGTTCCGAATAGACAATGGTGACATTGATAATTGCGGTGAGGTAGTCGCCTAGTGTTGATAACGCAAGGCTGATGCCTCCAGCTTTGGGTTTGAGCAGGTAATGATAAGGCGATTCTTGTCGTTTGGATTTTTGTTCTGTATACCGGGTTCCTTCTGCAAAGACAATGACTGAAGTTGGAATATTTTTAAATTTTTCACATGATTTTTTTGTTCGTTTTAAGTCCTCACCTTTTTTTTCCGGATGGGCTTTGAGATACTCATTTGAATACCGATTCAAAAAGGGCATATCCATGGCCCACCAGGTGATGCCAAGGAGAGGTAACCAGATCATTTGTTTCTTGAGAAAAAACTTTAAAAAAGGGATTTTACGTACAAAAGCTCTTTGGTTTACCAAGACGTCGGCCCACGATTGATGATTCGAAATAACCAAATACCATTTGTCTTCCTCAAGTTCGTCTGACACGTCAATATCCCATTCAATGTTTACAGTGAGCCACAAAATCCACTGATTCATATCAATCCAATTGATCGCAATTCGGATGACAAACCTTGCAATGTAAGGTTCCAAAGGAGTTGGCGTCAATACTATTTTTAAGCACGATGGAATAAAGATTAAGATAAAATGGATCACGGTATTAAGTGTAATGAGCAGGAGATTGATGATCCCGAGAAGGTGAGGTGGTAGAAATGACAGCATGGAACTTCTGGACAGATAGATGTTTTTACTTAACTTAGGGTACAAATTTACTTTGTATCCCAACCAAAGCATAAAATTGTTCACACCCTGTCAAGAAACACAATGTTATTTTATAGAGTCTTATAATTTAATACTTGGGGTAGTAGGAATAAGAGAGGCTGGAAGTTTAAACTTTCCGGAAGAAACTGTCCGCGTTTTATGATCCGCTTTTGAGCATGAGATAAAGAAACCATTAATACATTCTGCTGAAAAGAGGATCCGATTCTTTTGAGAGCACCAGTTTTCAATAGGTATAGCTGTCCAGGAAAGTTTTTTCCCTGGGAGCGAGGGTATCTTGCCCTCACCGGAGGGCGGGACGCCCTCGCTCCCAGGACAAAACTTATCTTGAGCACTATATCAGTCAACCTCCTTATCCACGAACGTGAGACGAGACTATCCCAAGATTTTGCTTCCTAAAAGGATTTAACGGTTTTTTGCCAGATCTGCATAAAGACGATTCACAGCGATTTCCGCAGATGTCAAGGGGACCGTTTTTCGGTTTGATCTTAAACGTTCTATCCAACTGGTATTAATAAATGATTGATTTTTCATTGGTTTCTTATTAATTTAAAGGGATTGATTTCGAATCAAAAAAAATATGCCTGCATTTGATTT
>JBBCAX010000334.1:0-1108 GCA_051382335.1 Deltaproteobacteria bacterium TL4 | reverse complement strand
AACAAAAAATTAAATTGACAACAAAGGCCAATGGTCCAATATCGCTTCTGCCATCGTTTTCTGGAACAATATCTTCAAGGGTTAGTCTAATCTTTTTGAGTATGTTCGCTTCTTTTTTCATGGTGGTATCTCCGATTGTGAGTTAGAAAAATACCAAAGATACCACAGTTTTCGTAAATTTATGACTCAATTCTCAAAAAACGAGGGATGAGGCTCGACTATCTGAAAACGGAGGTTATCACCATATGTTTATATGCAACTGAATTCATTTAGGTTAAATCCCGAACACCTATGCGTCAAGGATCACATACAAATTACAACATCGAGTACCATTTTGTCTGGATCACCAAGTACCGCTATCATGTCTTGGTGGGGGATTTGAAAACACGAGTTCGTGAGATGGTGCGTCAAATTTGCCTGCAACACGAACTGAATATTCTCAAGGGGCATGTCAGCAATGACCATGATCTTCTGGTGTCTGCACCACCACATCTTGCCCCCAATCAGATCATGCAGAAGATCAAAGGGCGTTCATCTCGCCTATTGCAGCAGGAATTTCCTCACTTGAGGAAACGTTACTGGGGGCAACATATCTGGACTCGTGGTTACTTTTGTGCCACGGTGGGCCAAGTCACGGAGGAGATGATCCGCCAGTATATCGAGGGGCATGTAGATAAATCCCCCGATGAAAATTTCACTTTAGATACTGATTGAGCGAGTTGACTCGTCGGCTTCAGCGGGCTCAAGCCTCATGGTGGACTTCCAGTCCCACGCTCGACTTTCAGTCGGCAAACCGAATCCTCCGGCTTTAGCCGGTGGTCGTTCAATCGACTTTTCGCCAATCTGGGGCAATTTGAGCCTTCATCGGATTGCCATTCCAGAAAAGGATTTGTAATTGACAGGCACTTAGTGTTGTGACAGAACTCCCATCGGAGGGCCACCAACCTAACTTTCCTTCGGAAAATCGTTTTTGACAGAGCCAGTAGCTTTGTCCGTCGTAGGCCAGAACCTTAATCGAGGTGCCTTTACGATTCTAAAAACAAACAGACTTCCTGAAAAAGGATCTTGCGCCAAGTGGTACTTGCAAATCGCGACTAAGCCATCAATT
>JBBCAX010000333.1:0-30739 GCA_051382335.1 Deltaproteobacteria bacterium TL4 | reverse complement strand
GTTTTGGCCTTAATCCTGGAGTTCAAGTCACCGTCCATCGTAAAAGTCCGGCCTTTTGTATCAAATATGAACATACCGAACTGGCGCTGGCTCAGGAAATCGCAAAAAATATTTTTGTTTGGAAAACAGGGTGATGCCCGTTACTCATTTCCCAGCTCGGCAAGAATGGCTTTACGGTTATGAAGAACGAGATAGATCAAGGGAAAAACGTGTAACATGATGATCAGACCAATGATGATATCGGCTGTGGACCAGATGAGTCGAACTGGTAAAAAAGGACCGCAAAAGGTGACAAAAATAAAGAGCCAACGGAATTGAAGAATTTTTTTCCCACCTAAGTACTGAAAGCAGCGTTCCGCGTAATAAGCCCAGTTGATCATGGTGGTAAAGGCAAAGACCACCAGACACGCCATGATGAGCACCATCCCCGTTTCACCATAAAAAGATTGGAATGATGAAGACGTAAGGTACGCTCCGTTGATTTGTGTCCAATCCCCAACACTCAGAACAACCAATCCTGTGACGCTACAGACAATCAGCGTGTCTACGATCGGGACAAAGGCCGCAAGGTAGGCATTACCTTTGCTGCTGAAATGATTGGATGAATGCAGAAAGGGAGCAACCCCGATTCCTGACGCGTGTGAGAAAATCCCTCTGGAGGTCCCAAACTGTAGACTTTGCAGGACGCTATAACCGATAATCCCACTGGCCGCGGAATAGGGCGTGAACGCGTGTTTGAATATTAACCCGAAGGTACGAGCGGTTTGCATTGGATCTGACAGCAGAATGAACAACCCTCCCAAAAGATAACTCAGCACCATCCAGGGCGTAACCGTCACACTGACATCCACAATTTTTTGCATTCCCCCCAAGATCACAAAAGCCACTAACCCTGACATTCCAAGGGCGACAACCACATTCGAGATACCCAGTTCATCCTGAAGCGCATGGGCTACAGAGTTCGATTGAATCAAATTGGAGGCCACAAATCCTTGGACCATCAAGAGTGTTGATAACGCAATCGTAAGCCAGGCCCAACGGGGGGGAAGGCGTTGCATGTATGCCATGGGGGAGGCATAAGCCACATCGTTATGGTCCTTGCTTTGGTAGTGCATACTGAGCCAAACCGAACACATCCGAAAACTCATCCCCACCAAGGCGGAAACCCAGATCCAGAACATCGCGCCTGGTCCTCCCAGGTGGATGGCTGTGCCGATTCCTGCCAAATTTCCCACTCCAATACTGGCCGCTAAGGCCGTAAAAAATCCTTGCCAGGGAGAGATGTATCGTTCATGATCGGTTTCTTGTTTCTCCTGGGTATGCCGGTCACTCCAAAGAGAGGGCAAGAACGGAATGACTTTCCTCCACGCGATAAAACCTGTCAGGAACAGCAAAATCACCCCAAGCTCAATATACATAAAACTGAGCATTGGGTTCCAAATCCAGCTTGCAATAGTGTCCATGATTGATCTTTCTTAGGTTTTAATTATTGTAAATTTCCAAACTTCAAAACTCATCACTCTGGAGTTTATTTTAGGAGTGCCGTGAAATCAATTTTCAAGAATCGAAACGATCCCTTTGGCGGATAACTCTTTAATGACAGACTGGCAAAATCCTCGCTTGCCCCGAATGATAAAGGTCTTCCGCTCCCCTTTTTCGAAGCAGTATAACCCCCAAAACAGTTCCACCTTTTCATAATTGGGACTGGTCCACTCAATCTTGAACTCCTCCTCCTGGCTTTTAAACAGGTTGCCGCGTCCGAAAGAAAGCGAAGAGACGGAAACCTGTCGTCGTTTGGCTTTGTCAGAATTTTAATTTACCCTTGGTGTACAGCCATTTACCTAAATTGCAGTCGTGATGGTTGGTCAATTCAGGCAAAACGCCTTTTTCCATTGCGGCTTTAATTTGCTCTACCCAACGAATATGTTCCATGCGGGCATCGGATAGCTCTTCTCTCATGTTTGAGTTTTCTCCCTGAATTTTTTTAATAAATGAGAATCCTCAGGATCCTCGGTTTTTTTAACCGGAGTGTGGGATATTTGAATGAATGCAAAATTCTTATGAAGCTCATAAATCCGATGCCTTAGCGTTTTGACGAGTTGATGAATTTCATATACCGATAACTGATCATCAACCGCAAGTTGTAAACTCAATTCCCAGGTGTCTCCCAGACTGCGGCTGCGGCAGTATTCAACCTTTACAACACCTGTGGTTCTTCTTGCCATTCGCATGATTTCACTAGTGATCTTTTCAGGAATAGAAGTGTCCATTAAACTTCGAAAAGCATCATAGAAGATCCTCCCTCCAACGTAAATGATCATCACCGAAATGATGGAAGCGGCCCAATAATCCGCGGATTCCCATCCGAAATAAGTCAGGGAAATTCCGATAAAGACAGCAACGGAGGATAAGGAGTCCATGCGGTTATCCCAGGCTGCGGCAAGGATGGCAGTGCTGTTATTTTCGGTGCCGGCACAGTGCAGATGGCGGGACATCATGTCAGCGAGAACGGCGGATAACAAAACGGCGATTAAAGCGATCCACTCCGGTGTAACACGGGGGGTCGCCGCAGTTAGAAACTGTCTGAGTAAAAAGAAAAAGGCTCCAAGGACAAGGAGAAAGCCAATCAAAATAGAAGATAAAAACTCAATTTTGCCATAACCGTAAGGGAATCTTTCGTTTGGAGGCAAACTGGCAACTTTGACGCTGACCATGGTAATGATTTTGGTTAAAAAATCTGCAAGGGAAAAAAAACCTGAGGCGCTTAACGCAACACTTCCGGTGACGAACGCTATCACCAGTTTAAAGACCCCTTGAAACAGCGCAACGATCATGTCCAGTCTGGCGGCTTCTTGAACACAGGGATGACAATGGTTATATTTCATTTTTTCACCTTAATTTATCAGACCAAAAGGCAAATCCTTCGTCATTTCTAAAGCGGCAGACTTGTGCGCCTAATCTGATTTTTTTCGCGTAAATCAAGGCTCCCTGGTTTCCTGTCTCAAACAGAAAGCCACTACCGGAAATATGATTACCAACGGCTAAAGGGCAAGCGCTGTATTCCAGAAACCATGCGGGAGAAACGGAGAGTTCTTTTTTGAAACCGATATCGTCCCGTAGCAGAATATGAACGGTATCCTGTTTGTCTTCCAGATAGAGCAGCGATTCAATGGTTCCACTGAAATTTATAGCCATCCGATCCCTGAATCTTAGCGGAGGTTGGGGCGGTGTTGGTGCTGGAGCGGTTTGCGGTGCACCCTGATTGTTTGGCGCAAAAGCGGGCTGTGTGTTTTGCAGTGGAGTGCTTTGTCCCTGAGCATTCGGACTCGGAGTATTTTGCACTGGCTGATTGGAGGGAGGCGCTCCCTCGTAGAAAATCGCAAAAAGGGCTAATAATATGGCAAGCCCCAGTAGAATGAGATGCCAATCGCTTAGTTTCATTTTAAACTCCAACAAAGACCTGGACTTCTGCACGTCCAAGCACTTTAATAATTTTTGATTTTACAGCCAGTGCAATGAGATCCCCTTCATAAACCTTGAGTTCGGGGCGAACCTGAATGCCAATATCAACACTGGAGGTTTCGCCGCTTCTTCGGATTCGGAGTGAGGAAATCCCACGCACACCCTGGACTTTTCTGGATGCGTAATAAACCTCGTGCAATTCGTTTAGATCGGGAGAATGATCCATCAGACCATTGATGGCGTCCATGATCAGTTCAACACCAATTTTGACGATCACCAAGGATACGGCGATAGCCGCAAGCGGGTCAGCGGCAGGGAATCCAAAAGTAGCAAAGATGATTCCGACAAGTACTGCTACAGAAGAAAGGGCATCGGATCGGTTATCCCAAGCGTTGGACATGATAGCGGGACTGTTGTTTTCTTTGGCAACACAACTTTGGTATTTGAACAAAAGAGCGTTCATGATGATCGAAACTGAAGCGCCCAAAATGGTTATTTTCCCAGGTACCTCAAGGTTTCCCGTCATAATATTGATTGTTGAGTGGACAAAAAGATAGCTGGCTCCCAAAATCAACAACGTCCCCACAATCGCCTCTGAAATAAATTGAGCGTTACCGTAGCCATAAGTATATTTTTCACTCGGAGGTTTGCTGGAAATCTTAACGCTAACCATGGTTACAGAGCTTGAAATTACATCAACCGACGAGTGCACCCCATCTGCGATTAGCGCAGAGCTATTGTACATGATCCCAAGTATCCATTTTAGAGACGCCTGGAAAATATTGACGATAAGTGAGAACCAGGTTACTTCGACTCTACACTGATAGCACTCTTGACTTCTCATGGGAGTATCTTTTTTGTATGGTTAGGGCTCAGCCGCTGATCAGCGCGGATATAATTCAGAAACCTATTGGGAATGCGTTTCTGCTGGTAAAAGTCTGTCGTATTTTTCTGCGTTTAACACAGGCGCGTTCTTTAGCGATACCTCTTCGATTTCAAAGTATTTATAACGATTGAAACCTGCTATTTTCGCCAGAAAATAGTGCGGAAATATGGAGATGTCTGTATTGTAAGCCTTAATGGCTTCAGTGCGGTCGTTCCGTCTTTCTGAAATAATATTCTCAATCTCCATCAAATTATCAATCAACTGTGAGTACGTTGATGAAAATTTGATTTGCGGATATTGTTCCACCAAGGCTGTCAGTTGTGGCAGAGAAACCTCAATATTCGGAGACGATTTTAATTTTTCCAGGGACTCCAGATCTAATTCCACTTTTTTTAATTTTTGCGCGTTTTTCAATGGTGAACGGGAATCAGCGATATGTTTTACCAACTCATATTCCAGGGTTGCCTGATTGAGGGTTGCGTTGACAATATTTTTGAACAAGTTGGCCCGCCTTTGCATGGCTACTTCCAGCTTACCGTCAGACGCAGTAACCTTTTCTTCCAAATCAATGAACCGATTCACTCTAAAAAAAATAGCAACCGCAAAGATAATAAAGGCGATACTCGCGACAATAAAAAACCTCCGATCGGCATCAAGCTCACGCTGGCTTTTTTTCGGTCGAGGGGCCTCTACGGTAAACAAACTCTGCGCCAGTTCCCTCATATGCTGCAGACGTTCGGCTTTTGCTGTCTCTGGAGACTTTTCTTCACTCATAAAAATTACACATCCTCTTCGAGTTCCAAGGCCTTCTTAAAAAATTTTACCGCTTCGTCACGATTCCCCTTGGACTCATAAGCCAAACCGATAGCGTGACAGACTTTAACATTGTCAGGTTCGAGGAGCATCGCTTCTTTGAAACACGCTATGGCTTTATCATGATTTTTTTCATTATCATAGGCAAAACCCAGTCGATAATACAGGTTGACCGTTTTTTCAAAAGCAAGGGCTTGTTCAAAAACCTGGATCGCTTTGTTGTACTCCTCCAATTTACTGTAGGAGGTCCCTAGCAAAGTAAATAATTTGATATTTTTATTGTCAAGTTTGGCTCCCTCTTCAAGAACCTCAATCCCTTGCTTATGATCTCCTGTTTTGATCAAGGACAGCCCAAGGTAATATAAAACCGTTTCATCCTCGGGGTTTTCCTGCCTGGCGATATTCAACAGTGGAAGGGCTTTCTGATACTTTGCTTTCTTTGCGTGATCAATCCCTTTGGTTCGATAATAAGTGACCTGATCTTCACTGTCCACATTAAAAAGGCCTTTGTACAATTCAATAGAAGAATCCGCGATTTTTTTCATCACTATGAGACTGGAGTGCAGGTAAAAACCTACACTATCCATGATGTCAACATCTTTGACAGGTGTTTTCTTTTTGTTACTCATTTTTCTCCGTTGGTTCTTAATACTACGTATCACACTGTGAATAATGACCTGGCTTGGAAGCTAGGATTTCCTTTGATAAAAGGCTCCGTTGGAGCAGAAGGCTCACCTTTTACACATAAGAAACAAGCATTCTTGCCGCAATGAGGAACATCAACAGGGCATAGATTGTTCTTAGTGCGTTGAGTGGAATATTTTTGGTGAGCCACGCTCCCGCCATACCGCCAAAATAGGCGCCCGGGATCACAATCACTGCTAAAATGATCGGTGTGTGAACATCAAAAGCGCCAATGTATCCTCCGTGGACCATGGCGACAATCGCCCCTAAAAAAGAGGTCCAAAAGACTAACACCGAACTATTCGCAATCGCTTCTTTCAAGGGAACTTTGGCAAAATACCGCTGTAAAGGAACTTCAATCACGCCTCCGCTGATGCCCAAAATACCACTAATGATTCCCATCGGCAGTCCAAGCCAACTGTTTTTAAGATGATGTCCCTCTCCCTCAGGTGTAGGTTCAGGTTCTGCTACACTTCGACCGGACAGGCTTTGATAGATTTCCAACACCATTTTGAACCCAATCCATGCCGCAAAGACACCCAGCATATAGCGTATGGTGGTATTGTCCAGATAGTTTCCTGTGAAATATCCGATGAGAAAGCCCACAATCGCAAATGGAATCAGGGGCGTCACATTCCCCCATGAAATCAGCTTGTCTTTCTTGTACCGTATCGCGGCCGCGCCATAGACAAAGATGTTGGTAATATAAGCTACAGGGCGGATGACCGATAGCCCATAACCAAAGATCAGCATCAAGCCGCTGATCTTGATGATCCCACCTCCCATGGTGACCATGCCCGCACTGACACCAGAGATAAATCCCAAAAGCAAGAGGCCAAAAATCGAGTTGATGGTATGTCCCCAAATATAGAGATCTGGTTCTGTAAGAATCTTCAGTGTGTAATCGATCCCCTCCGCTTTATTATAAACTTCGACCATTTTATTCGCGAGACTTCGTGCTTGCTCCCACCCCTGTTTCGAATAATCCTCCGCATACAAGTCGATTTGTTCCAGTTTATTGGATACGATGACCTCTTGCACGCTTTCAGCAAAATCCTTGGCTCTCTGGATCCATTTGGCCTGAATTTCTTCAGTATATAAATCTAAGTTTTTTAAAACATCAAAGTCCACCATATCCCGGAAACCCGTGCACACCTCAAGTGACGGCACGGCGTATCCTGTAAATCCGGTGGGCTCATTGACCGCGATATTGAGCCCGATCATGTGTCCGTAGATATTCATTAACGGGCCGCCGCTTTGTGTCCAGGTATAGATGGCGTCCGTTTTTAACAAATTCCGATAAGTGGTTTGATTGATGTTGAGATTCAGTCCGACGCCATTGATAATACCCTGTCTGGCGATCAAACCGTTATCAATACCAAAGGCATACACGGTTTCACCACGGTCCGGCAGGGGGCATTCGAGACGGGTATAGGGAAAGATGTCGTTGGATATGACTTTCAGCAGTACCAAGTCATGATCGTATATTTTCTTAATCACCTGAGCGTCATAGAACTGATGGTGGATCTCAACCCGAAGAATTTTGAAATTGGAAATGAGATGCAAGGCGGTAACGATATGCCCCGACTCACTCACCACAACGCCGGAACCTACAGGAATGAATTGATTCTCAAGTTCTCCCGCGACAGAAACAACGGTTTTCTCAAAGTTCGACGAGAAGGCGGGTTGCGGAGGCATTTCGGCTTTGATGCTAATCGCCTTTGGCTCCGTGCTGTCGACATAGTTGAACGCGTTATATTCCGAGTGTTCCCTTAAAATATGCACTCCCCACATAAACAAGGCAATCCCTGTTATTGAGAGAAAAACCGCCATTGCTTTCCATGGGCTTAAACAAAAGAATTTTCGTGCTTTCACCGCCCTTATTCTCCTACAGGTAATAAGTCCATTTGGGGTAATCCCTCAACTGACTCAAAACGTACATTGATGTTGGTGATATGATCCAGGGAGTTGAAAATATTCAGCTCAACGGATTTCATCACTTTATGTGCGTCACCAACATTCATATCCGGGTCCACACCAATCACAATATCAATCCATAATCCCTGACCAATACGTCTTGTCTTCAAACTCACTAAACTTCTGACCTTGTCCACTTCCAAGGCGTTCTTTTTGATTTCATCCAGCATCTCTTCAGGTGCGGAGTAATCCATCAGTCCTTGAACCGCTTCCCACAAGACTTCAACGCCCAGGTATAAAAGATGTAAGGTCTCAAAAATCGCAATCAGAGAGTCCAGCCAAGTCAGCCCCAAATAGTGTGCCCCAATAATACCCCCAGCTACCGCAAGGGATGAGAGCATGTCCGCCCAATGATGTTTGGACAAGGTCTTTACCATCGGACTATTGATCTGCCGGGTTACGCATCGAGTGTATTTATAGAGAAATAAATTAGTTACAATCGAAAACAGGGCAGTAAAAAGGGCAATCAAATTAGGAACTTTGTGCTTTCCTTGAATGAAATGATCCGCGGTAAAGAATAAAATCATTCCGGTCACAATGATAAAGACGATACTGACCACCAAGGCAAGGAGGAATTCCACTTTGCCATGTCCATACATGTGTTCTTTATCCACAGGCTTAACGGAAATCTTCAGCCCTACGATGATCAATATCGAGGTCACCAAATCCTTGGCCGAATACATCGCGTCCGCAATCAAGGCCTGAGAACCGGAGACAATACCGACAAACAGCTTTAGCAGCGACATAAACAGATTGCTTCCTAACCCAATCCAGCCGACAAATCTATAGCAGACGGTACAATTAGCAATTTGCATCTTGGGTTTTATCCTTTTGTTGGCTCATTGATGGGGTTCCCCATCCAAAGTGACTTTTGTTCCGTTGGAGCAAAACTAAAGACAATCATTCACAAACACTGAAAACTGATAACTCTCAAATTAAAGGTGTAAGGTCATGACAGGCGAGGCTCATTTACGGCGGGGTAGGTTTCCTCCGAACAGGCCAGAGGGCGCTCTTCAATAAATGAGAACTGGAGCCTCAAACCGCAAGTAGCTCGTATGTGGAGTTGAAAGTCCGTCCTCGTTTCTTAAAAAACTGCCCGAAGTCAAACTTGCTTAACCTCACCTACAAAGACAGGCATGTTAACAGCAGTGAAGCCTCTTTTTTTGGGAGAGGCACCTTCATCATTCTTCAATTTGCTCTTTTTTCCTGTTCTTTAAACTTTTAAAGATGTTACCGAAATAACACAAGAGATACCCGAGTATGAACCCCGCTGCCATCACAAAGGATAAGGGTATTCTCATCACGGGGCCTACAATGAATCGCACTTGCACAATGTCGAAATTCTGCAAGGCAAAGATCAATAGCAGCAGTATTATAATAAATGTCGCTATACGCTTAAACATGGTCTATGTTCCAATGACATCCCCGATCTGATTCCAATGAGCCACAGGAAGATCCATCGCAATGCCTAAAGCCCCTTTGCAACAAGCATAATCAGGGTCATCCACACACATTACATTAATCTCACCATACTCTTGTAGCGCTTCCACGATGGCCGCGTCCATGCCTCGAATCCTCGAACCGTTGCCGGCCAGGTAGATATGTCGAAGTGCTTCTGCTTGATCATCCGGATCAAATCTCATGAGTAGATATTCAATCTGCTCTATAATCGGCAGGACTAGTGTTTCACAGGCGTCCTTGATCTCTTTGGACACATCATACTGCTTTGGTTTTCCGTTGGCTCTGAACTCAATCATGATGGGTTCCTTGATTTCACCGACGAAGGAGTTTTGTTCTTTGATCTTTTGGACCATATGCTTGGAAACCTGAATATCGGGATAGCGCTCTAAAAGCAAAGCCCTCAAAACTTTATCCACGTAGTTTCCACCTTTGGAAATGGTCGCTTGATCTTCGGCATTAGGAACCGTTCCTTTTAACGCGCAAATATCCGTTGTCCCCGCGCCGATATCAACGACGATCGACTTGGTTAATTCGTTCATGCCATAGGCCACCAAAAACGGTTCAGAAACAACCAAGGTCACATCGGTCAATTCATGCGCCAATTTTAAAAGCGATTCCCTGTTTGAAAAAGAGGCTCTGGCAGGAACACCAATCACTACGCAGACTTCCTCACCAGGCTCGGGTTTGGCGAGGAGCAACGCATGCTTTAACAAATCTCTGGCAGCTTCCATATCAATTTCACTGGTTTCCTTGATAACCCCATTCTCCAGTGGAAAGTAAACATCGAGAAATGATCGCTTTTCCATGACTTCATCCCCAATGGCCTTGGTCCCATTCAGCAACTTGGTCCCAATGATATCTCTGGGATATCCAACCACCGACATAAAATCCGCTCTAGTCCCTCTTTCTGTCATTATAGCTGTTCTTGAAGTTCCAAGATCAATACCGATTCGGAACTGCTTTTTACCGTCTGCCATTTCATCTCTCCTTCCATTTAAATTATTAATGACGTTTAGGCTTTCTTACGATTTCATAAGATTCAACCAATTTTTTACCCGAATTCTGACTTGCAAAGCCGAATCCCTTAAATGCTCCGAATCCCAACTTAGAATCCTCCGTTGTTTTTTTAACCACTTGAATTTCTGCTTTTGGTTCAGCAGGTTGCGATTTCTTTTTTATGAACGTTGTGACTTTTTCCTTTGCCTGTGGGATAGAGTCTAAGACCATCCTGGACGGACCTCTCACCACTGAAACGGCAACCGTTCTTTTCTTCTTTCTTGGCGCAAGCGCCGCAGTCTGATTTGAAGCGACTGGGGTATCCGTGTTTTGCTGCTCTCGGGCCGGTGCCGGTCGGGCCTCAAGGATGATCTTCTGAGGACTTTCAACTTTAGTTTCAACAGGTGTTTTCTGAGGGCTTCTAACTGTTGACGGAGCCTGCTCTTTTTGAACTGTTCGCAGCTCATTGCGTGTTTGGGTCTGCACTCGCTCCAATTCCGCCATTTTTTCTTGTTCCTGTCGGTAAGCCTCCTGGAGCTTTTGGATGTTTGCTTTCATTTCATTCAATGCGGCTTCCGCTTCTCTCTGCATCCTTTGCTCTTCACGCAACGCGGCTTCCGCTTTTCTTTGTTCTTCCGCTTTTCTTTGCTCTTCCGCTTTTCTTTGCTCTTCCGTCCTTCTCTGTTCTTCCGCTCGTCGCTGTTCCTCAATCTCTTTTTGAGATCTTTGAGCTTGGAGTTGATCTCGTTCTTTTTTGGCGTTTTCCAGTGCTTTTAAAGTACTGTCATGGCTTTGATGAAGATCGGAGATCTTCTTTTTTTCGTTTTCAAACGCGTTTTGCAATTGCAGCAGGGTTGTCTGCATTTCCTTCAACGCGGGATTTTCTTCAAAAGACACGCTCTGTACGTTTGTCTGAGGCATCGTGCGTCCGAAGGATATGGATTTGACTTCAACCGTTGCAGGGGATTTGGGTTTTTCGAAATTCCAGGGATTTTCTGGAATTCTGGACGCCGTCTTTCTTTGAATAGATGCTGTTGTTACGGCAGGGGTATCGACCCATGGGTTGTCAACACCAGAGGCCACCACGTTTTTACGGGGCATAAAGTCATCCAGGTTTTTGGTCCTCGGCGTTATTTTTACCTGAATCGCAGGTCTCACTACCTGCCGTTCGGCTTTCCATGGATTTTCAGTACCGGAAATCCTGACATTGGTGTTGCTACCAAAACTCTCAGGATTTTTAGTTTTAGTTGATAGTTTTCTCTGAATCAAACTCATATCTCCTATTCACACTCCCCTTTTACAGGTTATTCAAACAGAGCACTTTCGTGCGGGTTTTCAGGCGATGTTGATTACTCACGAATTGCTGCCAGTACCAGCCCCTAATACCTGACAAACACTTAAAATAGCACTACTTAAGCGTGAAGAATATACTCCGTCCATTGCGCTTCACTTCAATCAAATTGTTTAAATTGGCCACATCAAGGCTTTTGTTCATCGTATCCAGCGTGTCGATGGGTTTTTTATCGACAGACACAATCACATCATTCATCCGAAGTCCTGCGGCGTAGGCTACGGAATTCAGGCTGATTTCACCTATCAAGGCGCCTCCATTCGTGTTAGGAGACATCTCCATGCCCAAGATCTCAAGCTCAGTCAGGGTTGGAACAACGGTTACCGGGGTTGGTGCCGCGGGTGTTGCGACGGTTCCTGCGACTTTTACTACTCCAGGGGGATTAGTGTTGTCAAGTTCTACGTAAACATCCTGCTTCACTCCATCCCTGATCACGGAAACTCTTGCGGTGCCTTCCATGCCTTGAGTGAAATTGAGGAGATCTTCCGTGGTGCTTAATTTTTTTCCCTCAACACGAAAAACAATATCACCTGCTTGCAGACCCCCTTGGTCCGCGATAGAATCGGGCCGGACATTGCTTAAAAATATTCCACCGGTAATATCGGAGTTAAACGCCTTGCTGAGCACTTCGGTCATGTTTTGAAGTTCCGCGCCGATCCAATCGAGACTTGAGCCTGGAGGGTTGAAAGCGATTGGAGCTCCTTGAGCCTGGAAGTAAGGGGACATCGCAAACTGAGGGGCATTCGTTGGAGTTTTGGGCACTATAAATGCGGCCTTTTGCCCACCAGCGGGCGGCGCCGCAGTGAAAGGCATGATCTGGTGACACGTTTCACAAGGCCCTCGGTCTTCATGTATCCTGACAGCACCTGAAACAATAGGCGGTGCATTAAGGGCAGCAATACCAAACGCTCGTACATGCGCGTTCAAATTCGGTTGTACATTAGGCAAAGGGATAACATCACCGACAAACTCAAGCGCCTGAGTTGAGGGAACCGCAAACCCAACTCCCGAAAAAGCGGCCGTGGGGGTATAAATCGCCGTGTTGATGCCAACCACATATCCCATCATGTCAACCAAGGGGCCTCCAGAGTTTCCCCGGTTGATGGCCGCATCGGTTTGAATCAGTCTTTTGTGGGTGATGCCATCAATGGTGATTGATTTGTCCAAACCGGAGATGATGCCTTTACTGACACTTTGCTCCAGTCCAAAAGGGCTTCCAATCGCCAATACTTCTTCGCCCACCCGGATAATGCGGTTTTCAGTACTTAAAGCCGCAGGAATCAAAAGGGCGTTGGGCTCAATTTTGATTAAAGCCAGATCCAATCTTTCCGCAAGTTGAATCACTTCCGCATGATGACGGGTCACCCCATTTGGGACAAAGACACTCACGTAAATCTCGGTTGCTTTTTCGACGACATGATAATTGGTGAGGATGTAACCATCTGGCGTCAGTATGATTCCTGAACCTATGCTTTCAATGGATTTACCACTAAATGGAGATGCGAATTTAACACCTGTTTGAGCGGGTTGATTTGCTGTGAGAGGAGTGATTAACTGCACCGCGCTGATATTCACTACTGTTTGTTTGGCAAATTCTGCCACCATGGTTGCCGGGGTTGGGGCACTTGAATCCTGCTGGTTTACGTTCCCTGGAAGGGGTGCGTTATTGCCGTCGTTTCTCGGCAGGCCCGGCACCGGAGTAGTCATTACATTCTGCTGCATCGCCACTGTTGTCGCACGGGCACCCGGGCCATAATAGGGCTGTGTTCCAGAAGCAGCATTTTGTCTGTAAGCGGGGGGGCCCTGTTCCGCACGGATACCTGGGCCATAATTGAGCTGTGTTCCGGCATTGGCATTTTGTACGTAAGGTGACTGGGCTGGCGCAACCGCATTACGGTTATTGAATTGCTGCATGAACGTAGGTTGATTTACCTGGTTGTCCCCAAAATTAGGCTGATACCAATAGCGCTCTCCGGCCATAAACAGCAAAGCGATCCCAGCAATGATGAAAAAAAACTTTCGGTACCTTTTGGCACAAGGCCCATTGTTGGCAGATCCTTTTTTCAAGGCCATAACCGCTCCTTATCCCTCTTCTTCGGTTGAGTCATCACTGATACTGGTTCGCTTTGCGGTAATACCGGCTCCAACGGCAATAATTCCAAATAAAACTAAAGCTACAGGCGCAAAACCACGCAGAAGTTCCACAACAGACCACCACCACGTGTATAACCCCCAAAATCCCAGCGCACAGGCGACTACGCCAACAATTACATTTGTCATCTCCTTGACTCCTTCTTTCATTATTCAGGTGTTAGTATCCTTGAAGTACTTAACGTTTAATCGATACAAAAATCCACAATTCACACAGACCTTAATAAAGATTGGTAGGAATATCAAGTTTGAAAAGCGGGAAATTAACAAAGAAGCTTAGCACCAGCGGGAGTCCCTCAACTTTGGGTCTACTTTGACAAAGGATATTAGAGCCACAACACTGCGAATCAGATTTGATCCGGTACGAAAACCAAGTCTCTCTCACCATTCCCGAGCAGACAGGCGTCAGAAAGCAGAGTCCGTTTACGACGCGATCTTCATCTCCACAAACCTCAATCGCAATTAAAATTCTACCAGAATTTCACCTCGACCGGGGTAGGGCTCAGGCAAAAACTTCGCAGAATATTTTCATAAGCAGGAAATCTCAGCTTACTAAAAACCGTCGGCCAAATCACCAACAAACGGAAGTTTCCACGCTTTGGTAAAGATGACAGAAATCATGCCGACGAAGGAGTAAATCAAAATTAAAAATGCGGAAAATCCAAAGAAAAGACGTCCGATGACTGGAATATACAAAGCGAAAATGGAAAGAACGCTCCAAATCCATAAAACCAATCCTTGACGTGAGTGAAAATAAACATACTCGTCATTCTTGTTAAGAACAACCGGGACCAGACATAAAATGCCGAGATAACTGCACATTGCCAAAAAATAAGATTTCATTGAAAACTCACTTTCCAGAACCTTTTTTGCATCCATAATACTCCTTCCAAATTTACTCATTCAATTATTTAAATTACTACTATTCACCTTACTCTTTCCGAATGGAGCCTAATCCGTCGAGGCTTCTTCTTCGGTTTCTCTGGCATTCAAATACCACATAATAGCGCCAAGAGCGACTATCAACAGGATGATAGGCCCTAAAGCGCTAAACCCTATTCCTCCGATGCCGAAAATCCCTGCGCCTTTAAGCGCTGAAAAACCGGAAAAGCCGTGTCCCGCAAAAATACCTTCGCCAGCACACGCTGTAACGCCACAATCGGAAAAATCAACAATGCCTAAATACTCCAAGCCCTCTTTTCCTGCTTCAACAATATCATCAATCATACATCCTCCTTATTTGTGTTTTGAGCTGAATTTTAAACGCCGGACGCGATAAAGTTCCTGCCCCTGTTACATTGATCTTCATCACTCGTTTTACTTGTAACAAAACTCGAACCGTAATATCAACAAAATAATCTACAAATACAAGCTTTTTATAAGTTTTTTATTACAAATCTATTTTTTTTTTTTTGAAAAAAAACGCAATGATTTCATGTAGATAAGAGGCTCTAAGGGGGAGGGGGTGAACAAAGTGTTTGGAAAGAAAATCTTCCATTGATGGTAACCCTTTTGGACTCTTTCTCCGGTTTTTGAGAGGTATCGGGATATTAAGATATTTCTATTGCGTGTTGTAATGTTTCCATTATCCAAGAATTTAAACTCTTATCTTGACCTCTGGCCTGGACATAGATTTTACGATGCATTTCAGGATCTAACCTTAATGATAATTTACCGGAGAATGGTTTTTCTGGATTTTCTCCACGTAGTTCGCAGAATTCTAAGTAATCCTCAACAGAGTCTATAAATGCTTTTTTAATTTCTGAGACACTTTGTCCCTGAAAGGTAATAACATCTCTGGTATTGATGACTTCACCATGAAAAATCTCTGCCTCGTCATCGAAAACAACATATCCAATATACCCCTTATATTCCATCATGGCCTAACTCCCGCTGTTTGGAAAAATCTACGAACCGATTTGACCGCACCTTTATCTGTTTCTTTCTTAGGATGAGGACGGTGAAAGACCATCCGTACCCCATTTAAAGCGACTCTTACTCTGGATCCACTTCCTTCACTAATCTCTGCACCTAAGGCATACATGAGTTTTTCAATATCACTCCATAAAATATCTGACTGAGTTGGATCCTTAAATATCGTTTCAAGGACCTTCCCATGTTTTTTATTCAGTTGCATTTTCTTCGTATAGATGTTCATTTAAATAAATTCACAGTAGAAGGAGCGTCCCGCTCCTTGAAAGAGGCGAGACGCCTCTTCTACGGTGTCGTTAATTTTCTGAACATCTATAGTACAAAATTAAGTCCAACTTCTAAAATGGATGATATCAATACTTGGTATCATTATCAAGGAAGTTAATACTCGATGTTTCAGTTTTTATATTCATGTGAGTCGTTTCCCCTCGATTCTCATACCAGTAGTACCGTTTCTTAAATCACGATATCGTGGCATTTGATGCAGCGTCCTGCAGCAGGGTGGGGCATAGAGGAATCCGGCAAAATGGGGGGGCCTACTTTTTTGTAGGTTTCAGAAAACGCTCCCAAGGCTTTGCCAACGGGGGTCATGCTGTGGATGACGGTTTTGTCCTTAAACAAATGGCATCGGTCGCATTGTCCCCAGTAAGGATGAGGCATCCGCATATTGGCGCTAATCCGGGGAATGCGTCGAATCACTGTTTTCTGCTCTTTGGGGGTAAAACGTTCCAGGATTGAGCCCACTAAACGAGGTTCCGTGGGCCTGGGCATTCTTCCCCAAATGATGCCTAGCTCTTTAACGTCCAAGTCATGCTTGACAATTAAACCTGCTGTTAGCGCAAAAACCAGGCTGATCAAGATGATGGTGACATAAACCATGCGAATTCTTTGTTTACTTCTGATCGACATTTTTACTCAGGAGGTGTTGGGTTGCTGTTCAGCGTTTCAGTTTCCTTTGCGTTTATCACCGTTTCAGGTTGCAGGAGTCGGTCAAACAACTGGGGTTTTAAACCCGGGGCCTTTTGAATGCCAAGAGTGCCTTTGTAGTAAGGATAAGGATCAAAGCCTGTTATTTTGGACAGGAAAACCCAGGGATACTGGGCAATCGTGGTATTGTATTTGCGTATGGCTTCATTCTCCGCATCTCGTTTTTGAGTAATGGTATTTTCAATATTTACCAGGTTATTGATCAGCTGGGAGTAAACAGCGGAGAACTGGATTTGAGGATACTGTTCCACCAAAGCATTCAACTTGGACAGGGAGAATGGGGATGCCATCGCGGATTTCAAGCCTTTTAACGCCTCAAGGTTCAGTCCTGTCTCTTTTTCCAAATCCGGGTTAGGCTTCTCCGAACGTGAATCAGCAACATACCGGACCAACTCATATTCCAAGGCCGCTTGATTGAGGGTGGCATTCACAATATTTCTGAATAAACTGTCCCGTCTTCTGAGTGAGACGGCAACATGAGACTTTGCTGCGAAAACACTCTCTTCCTCTACAATAAACTGATTGATCAGATACAATAGCGTGAATAGAAAAATAATGACAGAAAAGACAGACATCAGGACAACGGCTCCTCTGCGTCGGATTTGATGTAATATAGGGGGCGGTTTGATTTCGTCATGAAACAAACTTTCCGCCATTTCTTTCATCCGGCGTGCACGTTCTTTTCTGTCTTCTTCAGGAGAGAACTTCTCCACCATATCAAACCTATGCGTTAGTGATCATTTTTACAAAACAACGTGACATGCGGTGCAGGGGCCGCGATCTCTGTGAGTATTCTGTGCGTTTTTGAGGATAGTCGGCACAGGCAAGGGAATCAAATCAGGGTCCGGTTTCATGTCGCCTGTTCCTCCGATGGCGTGACAGAGGGTGCATTTGCCCCGGTAGGGGTGAGGAACAATATCACTGGGAAGAATCATCGGTGCTGTTTCCGCTTGCGCGAATCCCAGGAAATCCTTGCTTTTCAGCGTAAAAACCCTTGGTTTAAAATTTCTAAGAATCGACAGCGACACACTGGTTCGATCCCTGACACTTTTTGAGAATTTTACGACATCTTCGATGGTTTTCACCCTCTTTTGATCAATCGCTACCAGAATGTCTCCTGCCATGACTCCGGACTCCAACACGTTTAGTGTGGCTTCATCAATCAAGACGCCTTCAATGTTCATGGGGATTTTTAATTTTGTTCTAAGTTCCGTTGTCAGCACAATCACTTCCATCCCCTGCCAGTGCCCTTCTGAAAGGGCAATTGTTGGAGAAACGTAAGGAGGAAGGACTGGCGGTTGAGCGGTAGAGGGAGCTGTTTCGGTAACCAGCGCAGCAGGCACTCCAAACGCATCATTGAGGGTTGTGACCTGGCTATTCACGGTATCCGTGACCTCTTCGTAACCCGGAGAATCAAAGAGAATGTATAGCAGAAGGGCCGCAAATGCGACAAATCCCAATGAGACAACAAAGGCTCCTGTATTATTCATAATGCATCGTGTTATGGGGTGAGTTCAACATAGACATTTCGCCTAGTACCCTCTCGGATCACTGAGACTCTCGCTGTGCCTTGTTTGTTCCGGGTAAAATCGTAGAGGTCATTGGGGGAGTCCATGGTTTTGCCATCGACTCTAAAAATAATATCACCTGCGCGTAATCCCGCATTGTCCAAGTTGGAACCCGCCGCAACACTGCTCAGGAAAACACCCCCGGAAACCCCTGCGTTGCCATCCTTCAACGCTTGAGACACAGGTGTGAGCTCCGTTCCCAACCAAAGCGTGCTGGGCTGAGGCGAAGTGAAAGCAACATTGGTTCCATTTGGTGCAGGCTGAGGCTGAGGCGCTGAAAATTGATTGAACGCCGCATTTTGTGGGAGGATCTGATGACACTGAAAACAAGGGCCTCGGTCATCATGAGTATTCGCCGTTCCTTCAACAATCGGCATCGCATTGACTGCAGCGACAGTTACCGCTTGGACGTGTTGGTTCAAGTTAGGCACGCGGTCAGGTAAAGCGACAAACGCTTCGACAAACTCAACAGCATGCTTTGATGGGACAGCAAATCCCGCACCGTCAAATTCTCCATTCGGAGCCTGAATTGCGGTGTTGATGCCCACGACATAACCCCTCATGTCAACCAAGGGACCCCCGGAGTTCTCCAGATTGACGGATGCGTCAGTTTGAATCAGTTTTCGGTGAGTGATGTTATCGATGGTGATGGACTTGTCCAACCCTGACACAATGCCTTTGCTGACTGTGGCTTCAAGACTCATGGGACGCCCGAAGGCCATCACATCCTGGCCAATCCAGAGTTGTCTTTCCTTGCTTAAAATTGCGGGTCTCAAGGGTACCGGCGGCTCGATTTTAATTAAGGCGAGGTCCAGCCTCTCAGCGAGTTGAATGACTTCCGCCTGATGCAGGGTGGTTTCTTTTCCTGTAACAACACTGACATAAATAATATCGGCACCTTCAATCGCATGATAATTAGTCAAAATATATCCATCTTGAGTGATGACCACTCCGGAACCCAAGCTTTCAAAACCAACGCCACTGAAAGGAAAAACAAACTTAAAAACATTTTGTAGAGGCTGGTCTTTTTCCATGGTCGTCAAACGTATGGCACTGATATTGACAACGAATGGCTCGGCTAGCTCAACGACATCGGTAAAGGTGTTCCTCGCGACAGGCAGCGCCATGACGTTCTGTCCCATGTACGGGATGTTTGCCGCATAATTTTGGGATTGCGGGAGCAGATTATTGACCTTGAGTAGGGGTTGGGGTGTGGTGCTGGATGGAACCGTGACTTTTCCTTTGTACCAAGCTGCGGCCACCAAGACGACAGCAAAAACGCCAACTAGGAGCATGTACCCTCGTAATTTTTGGGTCCGAGAGTCCTTCAAAGGGCAGCATTCCTCCTGGTGGCAGGCATCACCTTCGTGGCATGTTTCTTTTTGAGCGCACTCTTCATCATTCACGTTCATAACGCTCCTTAATCTTCATTTTCCGTTATGTTTTTAACTTTTTTCAATTCTGAAAGTCCAGCACCGATTGCTGTTAAACCAAATAGAATCAACACAATAGGAACAGTTCCGCGCAAAAACTCAGCCACAGACCATCGCCAGACAGATAAACGCCACAGTCCAATGACCAGAATCACAATGCCAAAAATAAAACTGGCGTGAGTTACCTTGGTTTTAAAAATCTCTAATTTCATGTTCTTTACTTGTTTTAAGATGAAGGGAGGAAAAGACATTGTGCCTGTTTTGACAAATGCACGCAAGCTACACCCATTCCAAGAGAGTTTCAATGGGATTCTGAACTTATGAAAGTTTTTTGAGTGGTTAAAGTTTCATCAGTAATGAATTTTTCTTTAGAAGGGCTCACGGATGACACGGATGATACGGGTTTTATACTTTTGAACTTATCATAACTATAGACGTTCATTTAGATAATTTCATTTAAGTCTAACCTAGACTGTGGAGTGTCAACGCTTGCTTTGACCAAAACCAAAGAAAGGCATTCGCCTTTCGGGCCAAAGCAAGCTTTGGCACTCCTGAAACAGCGTTTTTAAATGATCATGCAATAGGATGAGCTTTCTGAATTTATTTAAATGAACGTCTATATAGCTATTATTTTAATCCTTCTGTTTGTGGTAAAAGCTCAGTTGAAACACTTTTTTTATCAAACTTGTCAACGCTTCAAACAAGGGAACCACTTCAACTTGACGCATTCGGTAGCGAACGACTTTTTTACTGGGGAGGCGTTGACTCATTAACGCCTCATACTTCAGATTCAGTACTTTCAGCTTTTGTCGATATTCTGTCTTTAAAGTGTCATATTTCAGATTCAATTCGGTAATGGCCTGATGTAGCTCTTTCATCAAAGCTTCGTATTCCTTGGAGCCTTCCACATTTTCATTTTTTTGCAAGAGTGCTTCGTATTTAGCTTTCAACTCTTGGATTTCCTGCTGCTGCTTCCCTATTAACGTTTCGTATCTGGCATTCAGTTCCTCGATTTCCTGTAGCCGCTGCATGGATAATGACTGGCTTCGTGTCAAGACTACGAAGTGCCCGGAATGGTCTGTGTCTTCTGCCTTTTGCCTTGGTTGTAAGGGTGCTTTTTCAGCCGTCTCTTGTTCCTTCAGATCTTTCGTTTCATCCAGTACTTCAGTCATTTCTGCCTCTTTCGCTTCATCCAGGACGTTCGCTGTTTCTTCTGCCTTCAGGTCTTCGACCATTTCTTCTTTCAGGTCTTCGGCCGTTTCTTCTTCTTTCGCTTCATCCAGGACATTAGTCAGTTCATGTTCCTTCAGGTCTTCAACTTCTTCCTGTACGCTAGCCGTTGCCTCTTTTTTTGAAACATCCAGCACGTCAGTTATGTCTTTTTCTTTCGCTTCATCCAGTACATTAGTCGTTTCCTGTTCCTTCAGGTCTTCGACCTCTTCGTCAGTCATTTCTTTTTCTTTCGCTTCATCCAGTACGTTAGCTGTTTCCTGTTCCTTCAGGTCTTCAGTTTCATCCCGTACCTCAGCCGTGTCTTCTTCCTGAAACTCTTCAGTAAGATCAGTCTCAGTTGTCGAGTCCGTTACATCGGTTGCGTCTGGGGTTTTCTGCGTTTCGCCTAATAACTGGTCGGTTTTTTCCTCTTCAGGGATGCGTTCCGACGTTTCTATTTCAGTTGTTGCTTCCGGGGTCTCCACGACTTCTTTTCCTTCGGAGGGTTCTTCTTCCGGAACTTTCTCCTGAGTTTTTTCCTCCATGGTTTCCCCAACGTTATCTGTGGGTTCCTCAGTTGCTTCTTCCATGATTTTCTCGACCATCTCAACCTGCTCCGTTTCTACTTTTCTAACTTCCCCAACCCTCTCCGTTTCGTCTGTTGCGAGTTCATTTTCGTCTGTTGTGAGTTCTATTTTCTCGGAAGTTTTACTTTGATCCTCAGCGGCTTCAGTTTCCCCAGTGAGCGTGTCTTCAACTTTTAGGGGTTCTATGACAGCCCCGACATTGACGGATGGAGTTTCAGTCCATTGGTGCTGATCACGAATTTCATCAATCTGTTGTTTCTTTTTCTCTGGACTCTCCCGGAGTTCTTTCAATTGATTGTCTTTCTCAATCAACGTTTGAAACTCCTTTTGGTGCTGCTGTTCCAACAAGGCTTTAGTGTTGTTCAAGTCTTTGATCTGCTGAGCTTGTTTTTCAACCAACTGCTCTTTGGACAGCGTTTCGGTTTTGAGTTCATCCAATTGCTTTAGATGCTGCTGTTCCAACAAGGCTTTAGTGTTGTTCAAGTCTTTGATCTGCTGAGCTTGTTTTTCAACCAACTGCTCTTTGGACAGCGTTTCGGTTTTGAGTTTTTCGATTTCCTGTTGGTATTGTTTTTTCAGGACTTCTGCTTTGAGATTTAATTCATTGATTTGCTGAGCTTGCTGTTCCAGTTTTGGATCTTTTTGAAGGACAGGCGTTGTTTCTTTTTTGGCAGGGGCTTGCTGGAGCCTTTCCCGTTCCTTTTTATATTTTCGCCAATACCAGAAGGCGAGAAGAGCACAAATCAAACCAAGAATGCGGATTAAATGATCGAAGGCAGAAGTTTTCTCGGCTTGAGACGCTTTTGCTGCGGAAGCCGTCCTTTGTGTTTCTTCATAGGTTGCGAGGGGTGAGGTTGCATCCCCATCGCGGTAAGTCGCGGGGGTTGATCTCTCTTCCGAGGTGGCTTCATTTTGAAAGAAATCCGAAGTTGCGTCCGCATCACTTGGAGAGGGAACCTTGACTGTGAGTGGGCCCTCCAGCGCTGTGCCGTCTTCGGCGCGGGAAATCTCTGGTTTGACAATATTCAGTTTTGGATACGTTTTGGAGTAAACCCGGACAAGCTTTCCATGCAGAGGATCTTCACTTTCAATTTTAATTTCAACCGTCAATTGATCCGGGATTTTCCAGTTGGGATCTTCTGAAGGTTCCCAAACCAGGTCAAAAGAAGAATGGGCGGCAGAAGGAATTTCGATGATTGAGGGTTTGGGCGTTGTCGTGAAATCAGGGGAAAAAAGTTGAAATTTCTGGCATTTATTCTTGTGACAATAAAGACTGCTGGAGATGAGCGGAAAACTGAAGGGTTCCAGCATCACGAGTTGCTTTTCGGTCTGATGGACTACAAGCTGTGTGGGATTCGATGTTTTATGCCATTGGAGTTGTTTTTCAAAGTCGGCAATCACATTAGGAATCAGCTCATAACCTACGAGGATTAAATAACTGACTACTTCTTTAAGTTTTTGGGATCTGTTGGTTCGGGTGATGCGTTCTTCCAAATGCGTTTTTACCAGCGAGGACTCCTCTGGATACTGGTCATCCTTATCCTGGTGATACCAGGTGACAGGGTTTTGGTAATAGCGATTGAACTGGCCCATGATTTCAAAGGCGCCACTCATGTTGTATTGTTTTTGGAATGAAGCCAATTCGGAGTTACGGTCGGAGGTATTATAGTCATAGTCGGTAATCATGAATACGAAAACCCGCCCCTCAGGAACTTTACAACCGCTCGGTTGCCGGGTATGTTTTGTTGAGATTGCGGCAGGCACCGCCAACGTGCTGAATCCATAATCTGAGTTGTAGGACAGTTCGGAATCCATCCCTTCGGAGGGATTCTGACTTTGGATTTCGTTCAACTTGTTGAGGACGCTTTGTTTATCACAAGCACTCCACTGGTTGCTGATGTAATCTTTGACCGAAAAAGTCGCGCCGGGTTGAGCCAGCCAGCCAAAGTTGAGAATTTCCACATAATCCCCATCCTCAAATGCGGGAATCAAGGACTCTTTATTCTCGTCAAGGCTCAAAATCTGGGTGAGACTTTCTTTCTCCAGAGCGATGATACGGGCTTTCCTCAAAGCGTAAACCAATTTTCGCGGCAAAAGCTCCCGTACAATCGTACCTCCCTGTGTATCATAGGAAACACCTCTGATCATGGATCCTGTCCCGTTGATCAGGACAATGTAGTGGTTATTCGGCTCAGCCCCAAAAGCCAGGGATGCGGTCAGTAACGCTAATAGCAGCACAAGCCATTGGTGCCGGATTTGTCGTTTCATTGAGGAACTCCAATAAGGGAGTAAAAAAGCTGTTTGGTATAGAAGGGGTGTCAGTGATTTTTGTTAATTATTTACGCTCATTCTATTTTTGACAAATAATCTCTTGATTGACAAGTCTGCTCCTGTTTTTTTTGTGTTCCTGGAAGGACTCAGCTTAAAAGAGAAAGTCCGCTAAAAACGCTAAAAAACACGGACTCTCATAGCGCAAACATTTTTTGTAGCAATTTACTGGACTTTGAACATTTTTGAGGAATCTGATTCCTCTAGAAATAAGGCTTTGAAAACAATAGGTTAAAATTAAGCATGTCTTTATTTAGCGGCTACCTACTTAAGGCGGAACACTTCATGGAGGGTGCGCTTAAGCGAAGCGAGCACACCGAACAATCTGTGGCTGGTGCGCTTGCTTCGCTTAAGTGGCACCCTGCTTAGGCTCAACTTCTATTCTCGGACAACCTCCTAGGAATCAGGATCTCCCTAATCTAGCCAAATTATACAGCCTAAGGACAAAACAATTAAGTACATTCTTGATTCCTAATTTACTTGTTGATCAAGGCTGTTTAAGTTATATTTAAACAAAGGGGTAATAACTCTCAAGTCATACTAAATCGAAGGAAAAATGATGGATAAAATCATAATTTCACACTACAAAAACCGTGTAATCCGTGAGCCATTATATAGAGATCTCATCACTGATGAGTTATTAAAGAGGTTCCTATGAATTGGGAAACTGTTCGTCAGCGTTATCCGAACCAATGGGTTTTAGTTGAGGCCGTCCAAGCACATTCAGAATCTGGGAAACGTGTTTTGGATCAACTTTCAATATTGGATCTATTTTCTGACTCCTTGAGTGCTATGCGAAGTTATAAAGAGATTCATCATAAGTCTCCTCAAAGAGAACTCTATGTTCTACATACTTGTCGAGAATATTTAAACATTTTAGAACGTCGATGGTTAGGCGTGAGAGGGAATAGATGAAAATCAAAATTGATGAGGGCTTGCCATTTATAGCAGTGAATCTAATCCATCGAAATAAGACAATTACCCTAAAACAGATTTTAGTTGATACAGGCTCTGCTGGAACAATATTTGATATAGATGAGTTAGCAAAAATCGATTTATTACCTGAGCCCGAAGATGAAATCCATACCATCAGTGGGGTAGGAGGATCGGAATTTGTGGTAGAGAAAATGATTGATCAAATTGCATTAGGAACAATGAGAGTTGAAAACTTCCCAATTGAAATTGGCGCAGTAGATTATGGTTTAGGAATTCAAGGAATTCTTGGTTTTGATTTTCTTTTAAAAACTCAGTCCATCATTGATTTGTCACGGCTGGCAATCAGGCCAAGTTCTGATCAAAAACCGGCACAATAACAGAATGGGCTTGTGAGTCAACCACAAGGCGTCACTCACCAAAACGAGGTCTTGGGGAGCAAAAGAGAGCTCCCTTAAAAGGCTAAGAACTGATGGCCGAGAACTGACGATTTTTAAACACCAGCAATATTTCCAACCAACGGAAGCTTCCAGGCTTTGGTCAATATCACGGAAATCAAACCGATCAGTGAAAAAATGATGATTAGAAATGTAGACACACCAAAGAAAAATTGTCCAATTCCAGGAATATAAAGCGCAAAAAAAGCAATTACATTCCAGATCCATAAGGCCAAACCCTGTCTGGCATGAAAATAAACATACTCATCTTTTTCATTCAATAAAACGGGAATCAAGCAGAGGATTCCAAGGTAACTCATGATTGCCAAAATGTAGGTTTTCATAGAGAACTCACTCTCTAAAACATGCTTTGCTTCCATAACACGCTGATCCTTTCTTAGTTGAAATAATTGTGACTACCCAGTCCACAAAAAAAGCTAAAAAAGACCGGAGAACTCACCTTTTGAGGCAGTGTCGTGAAATAATTTTAAGTTATTGGGAAAGTGTTGCTTCTGCTTTGCTATCATTGATGTACCACAAAACGGCACCGATCACCAAGAGAACCACCAAAATGTAAGGCCCAAGGGTCCCAATCCCAACACCGAGTCCTGTGAAAATTCCAGCACCTTTAGCGACGGCGACTCCTTTGGTTATGATCTGAATACCCGTTCCAGCTGTTTCTATCTCTCCAATTGGCATAATTCCTCCTGATTTCGTTTAGTTTTATGGTACTTCACATGGGTTTCTATCTGATTTCAAAAATAGTGTCCAGCGTGAATTGAAAAAAAAGCTGAGCATGGAATCTCAGAACTCAGCGAAACAATCATTTGGAGCGCTTCGGCTTTTTTCTGACCTCGTAGGACGTAAAAAGTTTTGAGGTATAGTTCCGAACCTCTGACGCTTTGGCACTCATGGAGTCAGACCATTCTTTGGGAATGGAAGGGGTTGCTTTCCGGGGTTCAGAAGTCTCACTCACGTTCGGTTCAGTTTTTTCTGATTTGAGCCACTCCTCCGACTTTTGAATTTCCACGGAGGGATTGAGGTCAGAAACAGGAGTCGGTTCTTTCACCTGGGGGTTGTTCGTTTCTTCTTTTTGTGGAAGCTCTTTTCCTTGTGTCTCCAGGAGATTGTCCGCGACTGGTAATTCCGTGTTCTGTTCCGGGGAAACATCGGGATTTGCGTCATTATCCTGGACGGAATCTGGGGCGACCGGTTGAATTTCCAGCGTGTTGTTCTGCGAGACGGAGTCCGGGATTGCCGTTTGAATTTTCACTAAAGAGGGGGCTTTCGGATGGCCATGCAGGGGTTCGGATGGGGAAAATTCTGCCTCCAGGATTTCTAAAAGGGATTCATGTCCTTTTCGTTTTTTAAAAAAACCACCGAATACATGGTTATCACCGTCATGATCCTCGGTATCGTTGTTATCGTTATCATCGTCCTCCTTGCGATGTCTGGTCGCAGAAAGACTGCCTATGATATTTCCAAGGGAGATAGAAGCGGCTCTTTTGAGTTTATTTTCCTGCTCAGGGGTTAAGTGTTCTTCCTTAAGGGCCGTAAACGGGAGTCCCCCCGTTTTTGGTTCCTCTTTTTCATGAGGGCGGGGGGCTGCTGTTCTTTGAGGCTCGTTCTCTTCTATCGCTTGAGTGGTAATGATAGACCGAGTTTCTGCCTGTTGACTTCTTCTTTCCTCAGCTTTGTCACTTTCCTGCTTCAGTTCCAGGAGTCCGGCCATCAATCGGCTATATTTCTGTTGCAGTGCCAACATTTCAGCGGAGTGATCCTCGTTTTTTTCATAAAGCACCTCCACTTTTTTTTTATCAGAAATTATTAACTCTTTAAGGTGTTTGATTTCCAAAATCATCGGGTCAATGCTGTCCTGTTTTTGCTGGAGCAGCACCATTTTTTGAGTTTCGGAGGTAAATTCATTTTTCAGGTACTGAAGCGCCAGGAGCTGAGTCTCCAGATTTTTAAACTTTTGTTGAAGGGCGACCATTTTTTTAGTTTCAGCGGAGAATTCCTCTTTCAAGTACTGAAGCGCCAGGAGTTGTGTGTCCATGTTTTCAAACTTTTGTTGCAGTGCCACTATCTCTTTTCTTTCCATTAAAAACTCCTCTTTGAGATGCTGAAGGGCAAGGAGTTGACTGGCGGTGTTTTCATTTTTTTGAAGGAAGTCTTCAAGGATTCGCTGTTTAGCGGTAAATTCCTCCTTCAAGGAATGAAGGGCAAGGAGTTGGCTCTGCACGCTGTCCAGTTTGTGCTGAATCGTTACGACTTTCTTTTTTTCAGCCTCAAGTTCCTCTTTCAACTGCTGAACAGGCTGAGGTGGCGCATGATCCAGTTTTTGCCGCAGGGCTTCTGTTTTATTTTTTTCAGTTTCATCCAAGGTTTCCAGATTTTCGATCCGGGCTATGATGCCATTTAAAGCGTTTTCAGTTTGAGACGCTTCTCCGGCAGGCTCTGGCTCTTCGGCTTCAGGAGCAGGCACGGCTTCAGGTTGGTTTTCTGGTGTGGGTTCTTCCGCCTCTGCCACAGTTGCTTCCGCTTGAACTGAAAGCTCTTGATTTTCTTCGGTTGTATCTGCTGCGGTGGCCTCAGCGTTGTTTATCAACGCCTCAGGTCCCTCCCAAGAGGCTTCCGGGGCGATTTCGGCTTTAAGTTGATCCCGTTCCTGTTGCATGTATTGAAGCTCCAACTGAGCCTCCTGGTATTTTTTCTGGATGTCCTCCAAATTTTCTTTTTCACTATTAAAGGTGAGCTGTAATTGTTGGAGCATTGCCTGTAGTTCTTCTAAAGTCGTACCTGATTCAGGTTGAAGTTCATTATCCATTTTGTCCTGCTTAGTCTAAGTCTTGGTAGGGTATCAGTAAGGAATTGAGGGCAGTCTGGGAACGCCATCCCAGACTGCCAGTTGTTTATTATTGTTGGTCAAGGTTAGATGAAATTTTTTTCAGTATCGGGGTGGAAACTCACAACTCACAAGGATCCAATGACATCACCAATTTGATTCCAATGCTCAATAGGGAACTCCGTCGCGATTTTCAAAGCGCCGTTGCATCCTGCGTAATCCAGATCTTCAACTCTTCGAATATGAATCTCACCGTATTCCGCAAGTGCCTCTGCAAGGGCTTGATCCAAGCCTTTGATTTTGGCACTGTTGCCTGCGAGGAAGATGTTCTGAAGTGCTGTTCCCTGGTCTTCAGGGTCAAATCTCAACAGCAAATCCTGGATATTTTCCACAATGGGAGTGATCAGTGTCTCACAGGCTGCTTTAACTTCCTTGGTGACATCAATCATTCTTGGCCTTCCATTTTCTCGGAAAGGAACGAGCGCCGGCTCTTCAGTTTCACCGACAAATCCGAATTTTTCCTTGATTTTTTTTGAAAATTGCTGGGTTATCTGTATGCCAAAATGGTGTTCTGAAATCAGTGTTCTCAAGACCATGTCCACGGAATCTCCCGCTTTGGTGAGGGTCACTTGATCTTCCGGGAGAGGAATGGAACCTGTCAAGGCACAGATGTTCGTTGTGCCGGCTCCGATATCAATCACAATCGTCTGACTCAAACGATCCATCCCATAGGCAACCAAAAAGGGCTGAGACGCGACCAGCGTTACATCCGTCATTTCTTTTGCCAGCTTCAAGAGTGCCTCCCTGCCGGAAAAAGAAGCGGCGGAAGGTGTTCCAATGACTACCGCTAATTTATCTCCTGGTTCAGGCTGGGCCAGATTCAAGACATGCTGGAGCAGATCTTTTGCTGCTTCAATGTCAATTTCACTGTTTTCTGTGATCACACCGTGTTCGATGGGGTAGTAAAGGTTGAGATGCGATTGATTCTTTAAAGCCTCCTCACCAATCGCTTTATTCGCGTTTAATAGTTTTGTACTGATGATATCTCTGGGATAGCCAACTACCGAAGGCATGAGTGTTCGGATTCCCCTCTCAGAAATTAACGCCGTTTTCGCGGTTCCCAAATCAATGCCTATTCTGAGCAGTTTAGGACCACCGGCTCGTTTTTCAGGAAAAGGTGCAGCGGCAGAAGTAGATTTTTCTTGTTCCTGTGCCGCTTCTTGCGATTCCCGTTCGGACATCAGCGCTTCTGTTGCCGCTTTTATGGCGTTGGGGACATTCCGGACCGCCTCTCGCGTTGTTTTAATCGCCTCACTTGCTGTTTTAATGGTACCGGGCTTGGAGTTGCTCGAACTGGTCGCGGGAGTGCTGACCTGACTCTTGACACCGCCGAGATTCTTTTTGGTAGGGCCGACTTTCCTTTGGATCTCCTCGGGACCTGGTTTGGTATTGCCGGCATGCCCCTCCGCGGATCTTGCGGCCATCCTTTGACCAGGACCGGAAGTTGTTCGCACAGAATTGGAATTTCCTCTCGTCTCTTTTTTGTTTTGGGGGAACGAGTTGGTTCTGTTTTTAGGGGTTTTTGATGTTCTGGTACTCATTGCGCCTCTCAAGCCAGGGGGTTCCTATTAAGATTTTTTATCACCATTTTTTCGTTTTTTAACGACTTCATGGGATGTAAACAAAAACATACGTCCGAACGCTTTAAGATCATTGGAGGTCTGAGTCTCTGCGCCCTGCTTCGGAGTTTTTCGGGGAACTCTCGTGCCTGTCAAGGCACGGCCAGCGTCAAAAAGCCAGCTCACAAAATCATTAATGGCGTTAATCATTTCCTGGAGCGGCTCAGAGGTCGTTTCTTTGATCTTGGCCAGCGCGTTTTCCGTAGAACCCAGTTTAAGTCCCAGGCTTGAGACTTCCACTCGTTTTTTTGTTGCGACTTTCGCGACGGGATTCGTCGATGCGGGCTGCTGAGCCATGAGAGTCCTTGTTGTGGTTGAGGGATTGACTGGCTTGGGGGAAAGGGATTCGGTTTCGTGTTGCATGGGCTGTCTCGGTAAAGGCATTCATCATCGGGGTCCTCCTCTGGGCACATCATATCTCCAAATGGGCACCACACAAGGTATTTATGACAAATTACGAACAAAATCCATGCAATTTTGATTTAAAATGCGGTAACGATCCCGCCTGAAAATGAAAGTCCGCTAAAAACGCTAAAAAATAGAAAATATTTTTATAAAAATACGCAAATCCGGAGATCCTTGGGAACAAGAATTAAATAACTTCCCCTTTTAACGCAGAGGGCGCAGAGAACGCAGAGGCGATTCTATATTTTATTTCTCTGCGTTAAAATAGAGTCACCGTGCTTTTAACCAAAGGGGTAAGTTATTTAATTCTCATTCCTGAGTAAAATACAATTTTATTACTCCAAATTCGCGTCTGGTCGGGAGAGGTGTTTGGGAACAAATTGAAAGCAAATACGCATTGATCTTTAGCTACAAATGTATAGTATGAGGTCATAGGTGTTCGGGATTTAACCTAAATGAATTCAGTTGCATATAATAAACATATGGGGCTTGGTCGTAAGTTCGGCCACCCCCTTAGAATCTAGCTTGCCCATGCCACAGCATAATTTTCTCTGACTCTGGGTCTCAGAGGTAAATCCATGCGATTTAAAAGTTCGTTAAACAGATTTCTGT